>CANQLY010000227.1 GCA_947624795.1 uncultured Marinospirillum sp. | reverse complement strand
CATCGTCATTGACCTCAAGCACGGAAGCCATAAGCCTGCCCACGCCTATGCCGTAACAGCCCATAATTAAAGTTGCCGCTTTGCCGTTTTCATCCAGCACTGTGGCATTCATGGCTTCTGAATATTGCGTACCTAGCTGGAAAATATGGCCTACTTCAATGCCACGTTTAATTTGTAAGGTGCCTTTGCCATCTGGGCTAGGGTCGCCTTCCACAACATTACGCAGGTCGGCCACTTCAACTAGGGGTAAATCACGCGCCCAGTTAATGCCAAAATAGTGTTGGTTATCTTGGTTGGCACCGGCTGCAAAGTCGCTCATTAGGGCAACGGAGCTATCAATAATGCAAGGAATGGCAAGTTTAATCGGGCCTAAAGAACCCGGCGCTGCACCCACGGCAGCAATGATTTCATCATCGCTGGCCATTTCTAACGGGCTGGCAACTTGGGGTAAATTAGCGGCTTTAATTTCGTTTAGCTCATGGTCGCCCCGCACCACTAGTGCTATTAAACCACCTTCAGCTGCTTTTACGACCAAGGTTTTAACGGTTTTTTCTATGGCTAAATCAAACTGTTCAACCAGCTGGGCAATGGTTTTAACGTCAGGCGTGTCAACTAAACGCAGTTCTTCAGTGGCGGCTAGGCGTTCTGTTTCACGTGGCAGTGCCGTAGCTTTTTCAATATTGGCGGCATAATCAGAGGTATCAGAGAAAACAATGTCGTCTTCGCCAGAATCAGCTAAGACGTGAAACTCATGCGAGCCACTGCCACCAATCGAGCCGTTATCCGCAATTACTGAGCGGAATTTAAGGCCAATGCGGTTAAAAATATTGGTGTAGGTTTGGTGCATAACATCGTAGGTTTGCTGTAACGATTCTTGCGTTAAATGAAAGGAGTAGGCATCTTTCATAATAAATTCACGTGAACGCATCACGCCAAAACGGGGGCGAATTTCATCACGGAATTTGGTTTGAATTTGGTAAAAATTAACCGGTAGCTGTTTGTAAGAACGCAGTTCTTTACGCACCATGTCGGTAATCACTTCTTCATGCGTTGGGCCAACACAAAATTCACGGCTGTGGCGGTCACTTAAACGCAACAGTTCTTTGCCATACTTTTCCCAACGACCTGACTCTTGCCACAGCTCAGCCGGTTGAATGGCCGGCATCAGCACTTCTTGCGCGCCTGCCTTGTCCATTTCTTCACGCACTATTCGCTCAACTTTGCGAAGCGTGCGTAAACCTAAAGGCAACCAAGTATAAAGGCCAGAACCTAGGCTGCGAACCAAACCTGCACGCAGCATTAGCTGGTGGCTAATAACCTGAGCATCGTTAGGGGTTTCTTTTAAAGTGGCAATAAGTAATTGTGAAGCACGCATGGAATCAGCTGACCTTGAAGTAAAATAGAAATAAAAAATAATAGGGAGGCGAAGTGACTGAATTTACCGCATTTTTAACTAGGTGTCACTCAGTTGCAGGCGCAGCCCCGTTCTTTTAGTTGGTGCTGCGCCTGCTTTACTTACTTAGATTCAGGTAAGGAGAGTGCTAGTTTTTTTAGGGCAAGTGTGCCGTCCAACCCTGCAAACAGTTGTTTGCTTTGTGCTAAGAACTCTTTTAAATCAGCGCCTTTAAGCTTTTCTACACTAGGCAGCTCAGCACGCATGGCATCAACTGGGCGGCCAGCAATGTGCAGCTCATAATGCAAGTGGGGGCCGGTGCTGCGGCCAGTATTGCCTGTTTGGCCTATCAGCTGCCCACGTTTAACGTCTTGTCCACGCTTTACTTGTGAGCGAGATAAGTGCAGGTAACGGGTTTCAAAACCTTGACCGTGGTCTATAACTAAATAATTGCCGGCAAAAGGGTGCCATTGGCTGCGTGTTACTCTGCCATCGGCTGGCGCTCTTACGTGCGTTCCAACGGGTGTGGCAAAGTCTGTGCCATAGTGGGGTTGCACCCGCCCAGTAATGGGGTGTTTACGGTTTAAATTAAAGCGTGAACTAATGCGGTAACGCTCGGCTAAGGGAATGCGATCAAAGGGTGGTATTAAACTGGCACCCTCAGGCGTATAAAAGCGGCCATCTTGGTGCCTTGCTGCCCTTACTTGCATTTTATCGCCGGTGTAATCAAAAGCAATTAAGCGAGTGGAATAAGGCGTTGGGTCATTGCTTAACCATTCTTGTTCAACCAAAAGGCTAAACGTATCCCCATCACGTGCATCACGGCGCAGTGGCAGGTGGCGGTCTAAAGCCGTCGCTATAACGCCTTCTTGCCCAGCAATTTCAGGCATGTTTTGTAGGCTGTTAACCAGCACACCTTTTAAAGTGCCGGTTAAGCGAATCATTTTCACTTCACGTTGCGATGTTAGGTTACGAAAACTAAAACCGGTATTTTCTCTTAACCACTCACTGCCTTCAGCACGGCTTTGCCATAGGCGCAAGGCCAATAGTTGCCCGTCTCGGCTGGCTAGCCATTCAATGTGTTGCCCGGGTTGAATGCGGTAAAGG
>CANQLY010000226.1 GCA_947624795.1 uncultured Marinospirillum sp. | reverse complement strand
ACCCTAGGCAGCCTACCAGCAGAAGAGCGCCCCAAAGCCGGTGAAGTTATTAACCAAGCTAAGCAGGTCGTTCAAGATGCTTTAAATACACGTAAAGAAGAACTTGAAAGTGCTGCTTTAAATGCCCGTCTAGCCGCTGAATCAATCGATATTAGCCTGCCAGGTCGTGGGCAAAAAATGGGTGGCCTGCACCCTGTTACCCGCACCATTAACCGCATCGAAGATTTCTTCTCTTCCATAGGCTTCACTGTGGCCGAAGGCCCTGAAGTTGAAGATGATTACCACAACTTTGAAGCGTTAAACATTCCAGCACACCACCCAGCGCGTGCCATGCACGACACTTTTTACTTTGATGCCCATACTTTATTACGTACCCACACCTCACCCGTGCAAGTGCGTGAAATGGAAAACAAGCAGCCGCCCATTCGCATTATTTGCCCAGGGCGTGTTTACCGCTGCGATTCTGATATGACCCACTCGCCTATGTTCCATCAGGTTGAAGGGTTATTAATTGATGAAAATATCAGCTTTGCCGATTTAAAAGGTATTTTGCAACAATTCCTACGTGCCTTCTTTGAACAAGACTTAAAAGTACGTTTTCGCCCTTCCTACTTCCCCTTTACAGAACCTTCCATTGAAGTGGATGTAGACCGAGGTGATGGCCGTTGGTTAGAAGTACTTGGCTGTGGCATGGTGCACCCACGTGTACTAGAAATGTCGGGCATTGATCCTGAAAAATACACCGGCTTTGCTTTTGGAATGGGTGTGGAACGCTTTTCTATGCTGCGTTATGGCGTTGATGACCTACGTTTATTTTTTGATAACGACATTAAATTCCTAAGCCAACTCAGCTAATTAGCCACCCTTTTAAGACAGGATTCCAAAACAATGAAATTCAGTGAAAAATGGCTGCGCGAGTGGGTCAACCCCGCGTTAGATTCCAACAGCCTAGATGAACAACTTTCCCTTGCCGGTTTAGAAATTGATGGCCGTGAAGCCGCTGCTGGCGATTTTACTGGTGTGGTTATTGGTGAAATACTAAGCGCCGAACCCCACCCCAATGCTGACAAGCTGCAAGTGTGTAGCGTAACTGATGGCACAGAAACCGTGACTGTGGTGTGCGGTGCGCCCAATGCCAGAGCCGGTTTAAAAACTGCTTTTGCTCGTATCGGTGCGGTATTACCCGGCAACTTTAAAATTAAAAAAGCCAAGCTGCGTGATGTTGAATCTTTTGGCATGCTCAGTTCAGAACAAGAGCTTGGCCTTTCTGAAAGCCACGATGGCATTATGGAATTGCCCGCCGACGCACCGGTTGGTCAAGACATTCGTGACTACTTACAGCTAGATGACCAAATTTTTGATGTTGACCTAACCCCCAACCGCAGCGACTGCCTTTCTATTGCAGGTTTGGCTCGTGAAGTGGGCGTGTTAAACCGTTTGAACGTTACCCAGCCAGTGCTTAATCGCATTGCTGCTGAAATAACCGAACAGCCAACGATTAACTTAGAAGCGCCTGCGGCCTGCCCACGCTACCTAGGCCGTATTATTCGTGGCGTGAATATTCAAGCCACCACCCCTTTATGGATGCAAGAAAAACTGCGCCGTGGTGGTATTCGCAGCCTAGATCCAGTCGTTGATGTTACCAACTACGTTATGTTAGAACTTGGCCAGCCAATGCACGCCTTTGATCTTGCCAAGATCAAGGGTGCAATCAACGTTCGCTTTGCTAAGCCTAATGAAGAACTAACCCTACTTAACGGCACTCAGCTTAAAATAAAGCCTGAAACCTTGGTTATAGCCGATGATCAGCAAGCGCTAGCCCTTGCCGGCATTATGGGCGGCGAAGCCAGCGGCTGTAATGAAACCACGCAAGACTTAATGCTAGAAGTAGCCTACTTCGATCCTTTATCATTAGCAGGACAAGCACGCGGTTATGGCTTGCACACCGACGCTTCACACCGCTTTGAACGGGGCGTAGATTTTAAGCTACAAGAAAGAGCCATAGAACGTGCTACCGAACTGCTACTAGCCATTACCGGCGGTAAAGCGGGCCCGATTACAGAAGCCGTTTCAGAATCACACTTGCCTGTTCGCCAGCCCGTTACGCTGCGTAAAGCACGCTTAGAGCAGCTATTAGCTATACGTTTAGAAGACACTGAAGTCAGCGATATTTTAACCCGCCTTGGCCTAAAAGTGACCGACACCGGCATTGCTTGGGTCGTAGAAGTGCCTAGCTACCGTTTTGATATCAGCATTGAAGAAGATTTAATCGAAGAAGTTGCACGTGTTTATGGCTATGACAACCTGCCCGTTAAAGCCCCCACCGCAAACCTTATTATTCAAAGCCGCCCAGAGGGTGAAATTAGCCGACGTAAAATTGCTGAGCTGCTTATTTCTCGTGGTTATCAAGAAGCCATTACCTACAGTTTTATTGATCCTAAATGGTCGCTAACCTTTGACCCTAACAACGAACCACTCGCTTTGGCTAACCCCATATCGGCTGATTTATCGGTTATGCGTACTAGCT
>CANQLY010000225.1 GCA_947624795.1 uncultured Marinospirillum sp. | reverse complement strand
AGTCGCTTGCTGCAGCATAGGCAGCGGCTAGCTGTTCTACCGAAGTTACTTTACTCATGCCAATGCTTGAGCCTTCATGGGCAGGCTTTACCATTAAGGGTAAGCCTAGTTTTTTTACTAGCTCTTGTGCATTGGTCGTAGGGCTTAGTAAGCTTGAAGCAGGCGTTGGCAAACCTAAGCCCTGCCACACTTGTTTACACTTAAATTTATCCATCCCCAAGGCAGAAGCCATGACATCACTGCCGGTGTAAGGAATACGCATCCATTCTAAAACCCCTTGAATGCTGCCATCTTCACCGCCCCGCCCATGCAGGGCAATAAAAGCACAGTCAAACTTTTCAGCAAGCAGCTGGGCAAGGGCCTCTTCACCTAAATCTAAACCAAAAGCATCCACACCAGAACGCAATAAAGCGTCTAATACGGCATTGCCGCTACGCAAAGAAACCTCACGCTCTGCAGAGCAACCGCCCATTAATACGGCTACCCGTCCAAAACCTTGCACTTCTTCTTTACTCAGGTTCATGAATACTTTTAACCTTTATTAATTATTACCATTATTAACTGTTACTTTTATTAACTGTTATTTTTACTAACAGTGACAAACTCAAGCTTGCTAGCGGTTAAACGTTGGGCAATGCCACCCACATCGCCTGCCCCTTGAGTTAGCAATAAATCATCGGGGCGCAGCACACCGGCTAATAAGTTTTCTAGTTCACTATTGTTGTCTAAAAACAAAGGGTCTAGCTTGCCACGCTGACGAATAGAGCCACTTAAACTGCGGCCATCGGCACCAGGAATGGCTGGCTCACCAGCAGCAAAAACATCCAGTAAAATTAAAACGTCAACCTTGGATAAAACCTTCACAAAATCTTCATATAAATCACGGGTACGTGAAAAACGGTGTGGCTGATACACCATCACTAAACGGCGCTCTGGCCAGCCTTCACGCACGGCTTTAATCACCGCGTCCACTTCACGGGGGTGATGGCCATAATCATCCACCAGCATGACTTCACCCTCACCAACCGGAAAATTACCCATCAATTGAAAACGGCGACCCACCCCTTGAAAACCTGCCAAACCACTAACAATGTAAGAATCATCAATGCCTTCATCGGTGGCCACGGCTATGGCGGCCAGTGAATTTAAAACATTGTGGCGACCGGGTATTTTTAAACTAATGTC
The DNA here is from genome assembly GCA_947624795.1 of uncultured Marinospirillum sp. Classification (GTDB taxonomy): domain Bacteria; phylum Pseudomonadota; class Gammaproteobacteria; order Pseudomonadales; family Halomonadaceae; genus Marinospirillum. The sequence continues at coordinate 1,395 of CANQLY010000225.1, read as the reverse complement.
TAAAGCTGCGTGCTTACCTGGGCGCAGCACAGTAAAGCTAATTTCTCGACCTACCTGCTTAAAATCAATCGCGCGGTAATCGGCTGCTTCATTAAAACCATAGGTTAAAATGGGGCGGCTAATTTTAGGCATAATTTCCATAACGATTTCATCGTCAGTACAAATAACCGCCAAACCATAAAAAGGCAGGTTATGCAGAAACTCTAAAAAAGTTTGTTTCAGTTTTTGAAAATCGCCACCATAGGTCGACATGTGATCGGCATCAATGTTGGTAACAATAGAAACCACCGGCTGCAAGTGTAAAAAAGAAGCATCCGATTCATCCGCCTCTGCCACCAAATAACGCGACTCGCCCAAACGGGCATTGGTACCAGCTTGGGTTAATTTGCCACCAATAACAAAGGTAGGGTCTTGGCCTGCTTCAGCAAGAATAGAAGCAATTAAACTGGTGGTGGTGGTTTTACCGTGGGTGCCAGCAACGGCAATGCCGTGCCGAAAGCGCATTAATTCAGCCAGCATTTCTGCACGGCGTACCACAGGAATGCGTGCCTCTAAGGCTGCTTTAATTTCAGGGTTGCTTTCATTAATGGCACTTGAAACCACAACCACGTCGGCCCCTGCAATGTTTTTTGCAAGGTGACCAATGCAAATTTTGGTGCCAAGGCTTGCTAAACGCTCGACTACTGCGCCCGATTTTAAATCTGAGCCACTAATTTTATAGCCTTGGGTTAGCAACACTTCGGCAATACCACACATGCCAGAGCCACCTATTCCAACAAAATGAATGTGCCGAATACGGCGCATCGTGGGTACTTGGTAGGCAAGCTCGTTCATGGGGTATCCTTCAAAATAGTGGTTAGCATTTGTTGACCAGCATTGTTAGATGCCAGCTGGAACGCTTTTTCTGCCATAACGGCTAGGTGCTGGCGGTCTGCCAATGGGCCGCTTAATAATGCGGCTAACGAAGTGGCTGTTAATTGCGGTTGCGGTAAAAGTACCGCAGCACCTGCATCGGCTAAAAAACGGGCATTATGCGTTTGATGGTCGTCAACTGCAAAGGGAAAAGGCACTAAAACTGAAGCAACACCCACCACCGCTAATTCTGCAAGGGTTAAAGCGCCAGCACGGCAAACAACCACATCAGCCCAACTTAATGCCTCGGCCATGTTTTCTATAAAATCACTCACCTTTACCCCTGCTGCTAAGGCTGGGTTTTGGTTGTAAAGGGCTTGGGTACTGGCTAATTGCTGCTTGCCTGTTTGGTGATGAACTTGAGGCCAGTTAGCTTTAGGGCATTTGTTTTCAACAAGCAAAGCAAGGGCTGCTGGCAAGCTAGTGTTTAATATTTGTGCGCCTAAACTGCCACCCACCACCAATATACGCAAAGGCCCTTCA
>CANQLY010000224.1 GCA_947624795.1 uncultured Marinospirillum sp. | reverse complement strand
GTGCGCTTTCCTAATAGTGGGTTTTGTAATAAACCACCCCAGCCATCTTGGTCAAGTTGGCCAATGGAGTTACTTGCAAAAACACCGATTTGATCTGGGAAGACTTTTGCTGCTAGGCCTTGCCAAGCAAGGCCGCTTTGACCTAGCAAGTCTGAGACTCCAAACACCGCCATTTGCAAGGCACGTGGGTGGTGAGCACTCCTGTAATGTGCGCCAGGATCAAAGCCGGTAGGCAACATGCCAGCCGCTTGCACTAAGGCTTCGTGCGGGTCGGCCATAGTAAAGTCTTGTGGCCCTGTTAGCATAACTTCCACTTCAGTGGCAGAAATATCGCGTAGCTGCCAGTTGTCAGGAATTCTTTGGGGTAACTGGCGTTGACGTAAAACAAAACGAATTGGCGCATCGCCTGATTTTAAAGTGACTGCTTTTCTGCCAGGTTGGGCGTGTATATCAAACCAATCTGGATGAATGCGCCGAATGAGGGTGTTATCAAGCAGTGATTGCTGGTTGCGCTCTAATAACAAGGCGGCGCTGAGGGTTTCACCTTGAGCCGTTAGCCACTCATCAGTACCTGTTTTTTTAGCAAGTCCACTTAGACTAGCTAAAGCTAGCAAACTTGCTTGTTGTTGGCCTTGTGAGAGTTGGCTAAGGACTAGACGTTTGAAGGCATGGTGACCGGAAGTGCGTCCTGCAGGGCTGACGCCGCCCATACCGATAATGACTGGAAGATGTGACAAAAGGCTATCCTCAGGATAAAAAATTCTGTGTATCTTAACACCGGCACTTAAAACCGGCTATGTAGCACGGCCTTGCTGCTAAAGTGGCTTTAATTCTTTGGCGCACGTTAATGCTTGGGTGCAAGAGCTAGCATCTAGTTTACGCAGAATATGAAAAATGTGGGTTTTAAAGTATTAAGTGAATAGAGTTCAGTAATTGATTAGCCTATTAACTTCTGTATAGTAAAACAACAACAATACGCAAGGCTTGGTAAAAATAGTCGCATAATTGGATAAAAACCTAACGCAACTCAATAACCCCACCTGTTATGTTTGGTAAAAATTAGTAGACTAACAGTAGTATAAGCATCCCTTTGCAGTAACCCCTAAAGTACTTAATCCTTCGTTAAGTCAGGTTTTAGTTACACCCAATTTTCAAACACGCACGCCAGCAAATTAGCTAAAAATAAAAATAGAACTGTCGTATTTTTGTGGTAATAGGTCGTATTTTTTAACTATTTTCGTTTGGAGGAAGGCATTGATGCGTCGAGTTGTTTTTAATCAGAAGGGTGGTGTGGGTAAGTCTAGCATTACCTGTAATCTGGCGGCTATAAGTGCTGCAAAAGGAACCCCAACCCTAGTTGTTGACCTTGATCCGCAGGGTGATTCCACGCATTACCTGATGGGGCAGGCCGCCGTTAGTTTAGACAATAGTTTATTTAATTTTTTTGAACAGACATTAACCTTAGGTGGTGGGCGTAAAACCTTGGCTGATTTAGTTTATGCCACGCCCTATGAAAACCTTTATGTGCTAGCTGCCCACCCAGAATTAGAAAGCTTGGAAGCAAAACTTGAATCACGCTATAAAATTTATAAGCTAAAAGAAGCCTTACAAGAACTTGAAGCAACCTACCCAGCCATTTGGATAGATACGCCACCGGCACTGAATTTTTTTAGCCGTTCAGCGTTGATTGCTGCCCAAAGGTGTTTAATTCCATTTGATTGCGATGCTTTTTCTCGCCAAGCACTTTATTCATTAAATGAGGCAATAGAAGAGTTAAGAGCAGACCATAACAATGCTTTAGAAATAGAGGGCATTGTTGTTAATCAGTTTAGTGCTCAGGCTAAATTGCCTCAGCAATTAATTGATGAATTATTAGCAGAAGGCCACCCGGTGTTACCCGCTTATTTAAGCAGTTCAGTTAAAATGCGTGAATCGCATCAGGTGTCTCAGCCGCTGAATTTTTATGCACCTAAGCATAAATTAACGTTACAATTTCAAACCTTGTTCAAGTTGCTGTGCCATGACTAATTACTCACGTAAAGTTGTTAGTAACCAAACCCAGCCTTATGAAAAATTAGCTGAAGTTTTGCAGCGTCATCAACAAACCCCTTTTCAAAAGCCAATTGCTGATTTTAACCAGCAGGCTTTTGAAGTGGCCCAAGCCCAGCTAAATGCACACGGTGGGCCGCTTATTTTAGATTCTTGTTGTGGTGTGGGGCAAAGCACCCGTTTGCTGGCAGAACGCTTTCCTAACCACTTTGTTTTAGGGGTTGATCGCTCGGCTGATCGCTTGGAACGCAAACTAGGTAAACTGCCTGCCAATGCGTGTTTAATGCGTGCTGATTTGGTCGATTTTTGGCGCTTGGCAGTGGCTGCTGGTTGGCGGCCTGAGCAGCACTTTTTGCTTTACCCTAACCCTTCACCCAAAAAGAAAGACTTTAAACTGCGCTGGCATGGCCACCCAGTGTTTAAGTATTTAGTGGCTTTGGGTGGCCGGTTAGAATGCCGCACTAATTGGCAGCTTTATGTTGAAGAAATGCAACAGGCACTGCAATTAATGGGTATAACAGCAAGCCTTCAGCAGCTTGCAGAAATAGAACAACCGCTCA
>CANQLY010000223.1 GCA_947624795.1 uncultured Marinospirillum sp. | reverse complement strand
GACTCTGCTGGTGGCTCTGCTAAGCAGGGTCGTGACCGCAGAACTCAAGCTATTCTTCCTCTAAAGGGTAAAATCCTTAACGTAGAAAAAGCCCGTTTTGATAAAATGCTTTCTTCTGCTGAAGTAGGCACGCTTATAACTGCACTAGGTTGCGGTATTGGTCGTGAAGAATTTAATGCCGATAAGTTACGTTATCACTCCATTATTATTATGACGGATGCTGACGTGGACGGTTCGCACATACGCACGCTGCTGCTGACCTTCTTCTTCCGTCAAACTATGGAATTAATTGAACGTGGCCACATTTTTATTGCTCAGCCACCCCTGTATAAAATCAAACGGGGCAAGCACGAACAGTATTTAAAAGATGAAGCGGCCATGGAAGAATACCTAACGCAAACAGCGTTAGAAGGTACTGCACTTTATGCTAACCCTGAAGCACCGGGCATTTCTGGTACTGCTTTAGAGGCGCTAGTCATCAGTTATCGTACCACCAGAGCACGCATCGAGCGTTTATCTAGGGTCTATCCCGAATTTGTATTGGTACAAATGATTGATGCCCCTACTTTGGCCGTTGAAGATTTGAAAAATGAACAAAAAGTTGCTGCTTGGGTAGAGCAATTAGAAGAATGGGTTGTTTTGGCTGCCAGTGAAACAACGCAAGTTCACATGCACATAGTTGAAGACAGTGAGCGTGGGCTTTATTTGCCAGCAGCTGAAGTTATTGCGCATGGTGTGCCAACCGACTATGTATTCAATATCGACTTCTTCAAGTCAGCAGATTACGCCGCACTAAGAGCCTATGGCGAAGAAATGGATGGCTTGCTTGATGAAGGTGCCTACATTGCCCGTGGTGAAAAGAAGCAGCCTGTTAAACGCTTTGAAGAAGTCTTGAACTGGATGATGGTAGAAGCGCGCCGTGGTGTAAACATTCAGCGTTATAAAGGTCTGGGTGAAATGAACCCCGAGCAGTTATGGGATACCACCATGAACCCTGAAACACGCCGTATGTTGCAAGTCACCATTGATGATGCGGTTGCTGCCGATATGATGTTCACAACCCTTATGGGTGATGAAGTTGAACCGCGTCGCCAGTTTATTGAAAAAAATGCCTTATCAGTTGCTAACCTAGACGTTTAATTTGTTAAGCTAACTAGCAAGATAAGAAAAACCCCGAAGCAATGCATAGCAATGCTTCGGGGTTTTTTATTACTGATTTATTACTGATTTTTTGGGGTGTGGATAAGTTAAGCGTTAGCAGCTAATAATTGCTCGGCCAGTTCAGCTAAGTTATCCACAAGCTGAACATTGTCTAAACCTTCACCAGCAGCAAGGGTTTTCATCCCTTTACCGGTGCGTACTAACACTGCTTGGCAGCCTCTTGCTTGGCCTGCTTGTAAATCTCGTAGTGCATCACCGACCATAATTCCACCACTTAAATCTAAGTTTAAAGCGGCACTTATTTGGTCTAATAAACCGGCTTTAGGTTTTCGGCAATCACAACCCTCATCAGGCCCATGAGGACACCAAGCTATGTGGTGTAAATCACCCCCTGCCGCTTGAATTAGGTTAAGCATTTTTGCATGCTGATCATCCAAGTCTTGCTGGCTAAACTTGCCTCTGGCAACGCCCGATTGATTAGTGGCAACGGCCAAAATCCAGCCAGCTTTATACAGCTTAGCAATCGCTTCAATAGAACCAGGTAGAGGAATCCATTCATCAGCACTTTTAACAAAAGCATCGGAATCTTGGTTAATCACACCATCACGGTCAAGGATTAATATTTTTTTCATGGCACTAACCAATTATTAACTTATAACCTAAAAAAAGGGGCCATTAAGGCCCCGATAAGCAACTTATTAGTGTTGTAGCTGAGCTATGTCTGCGGTGTGCATAAACAAAGCTTGTAAAGATGCTAATAAAGCCAAGCGATTATCTCGCACGGCTTCATCTTCAGTCATGACCATCACGTCATTAAAGAAGTTATCAACAGCCTCACGCAAACCAGCCAAGCAATGCAGTGCGGCTTGGTAGTCGCCCTTAGCATAATGCGGTGCAACTTCTAGGCTTTTTGCTGCGACCTGTTTAGCTAGTTCAATTTCAGCCGCTTCAGTTAATAAGTTAGCCTTAACCTCTACACCCGCAGCAAAGTTTTGCTTGCTAAGAATGTTGTTAACTCGCTTATTGGCAGCGGCCAAGGCTGCGGCTTCTTCTAACTTACTAAAGCTGGCAACGGCTTGTACACGGCGGTCAAAATCATAAGGGTGGGTTACACCACGGCCACGCACGGCTAAGAAAACGCCCGTTGCTATGGCTTGCGCTTGGTACCAAGCACGGAAGCGATCAAGCATATAATCTAGCAACTCATTTTCAACTTCAGCGGCTTTAGGCAGGTCTTTATGCTGCTCAAGTGCTAGGTGAATTAATTCTTTAAGGTCTAAATCTAGCTGGCGGTTAACCAGAATATTCAACACTGCTAAAGCTGCACGGCGCAGTGCAAACGGGTCTCTTACACCGCTAGGCTTTTGACCAATACCAAAAATACCGGTTAGGGTATCTAAGCGGTCTGCCAAGGCTAGACAAATACCTACGCCAGACGTGGGTAGGCTGTCGCTTGGGTTGCGGGGTAAATACTGCTCACGCAAGGC
>CANQLY010000222.1 GCA_947624795.1 uncultured Marinospirillum sp. | reverse complement strand
AATAAAGCTGTTCATCTACCAGACACCAGCATGTTGTCTGAACTTGAAAGTGTACGCTTACGTTTAGAGCTTGAAGCAAAGCCTCTATCCACCACCAAACGCAAGCCCTGACCTAAGAGCAACATGCCACTGGCTGCAAATACCAAAGCCACGGCAGCTAAAAGCAACTTTAGCTTATAAGGTGCTAAAAAAACGGCCAACTGACGCAAGTTATGCAAAATTAATGCTCCTTAAAGAAGTAAGCCACGAACAATCGTGGCTTAATTTAACTTCCATACTTCCATTAACGCTTAATGGCTTAAACGTAGTCCACGCCACCCATATAAGGCAACAATACCTCAGGCACTTTTATCCGCCCATCGGCTTGCTGGTAGTTTTCCATCACGGCTACTAAACAACGACCCACGGCCAAGCCTGAACCGTTCAAGGTATGTAGAAGCTCAGGCTTATTGGTTTCGGGGTTCCTAAAGCGTGCTTGCATACGTCTGGCTTGGAAGTCTTCACAGTTAGACACTGAAGAAATTTCACGGTAAGTAGCTTGGCTAGGAACCCACACTTCTAAATCGTAAGTTTTAGTTGCGCCAAAGCCCATGTCGCCGGTGCAAAGGGTTATTACCCGATAAGGCAGCCCTAATTTTTGCAAAATCGCTTCCGCATGACCCACCATTGCCTCTAAAGCGTCATAAGAAGTAGCTGGGTGAACCAGCTGCACCATTTCCACTTTTTCAAACTGGTGCTGACGAATCATACCACGGGTATCTTTCCCATAAGCGCCAGCTTCTGAACGGAAACAGGCACTTAAAGCCGTGAGCTTAACCGGCAATTGCTCGGCAGGAATAATCGTATCACGGGCAATATTGGTGAGCGGCACTTCAGCCGTTGGAATTAAATAATAGTCGCTATCAACCTGCAATTTAAACAAGTCTTCAGAAAACTTAGGCAACTGCCCCGTACCAAACAAGCTATCTTGGTTAACGATTAAAGGCACATTGCACTCTTCATAGCCGTGTTCATCGACCTGAGTATTCAACATAAACTGCGCCAGCGCACGGTGTAAACGGGCAATACCACCGCGCATTAGGTTAAACCTTGCGCCGGTTAACTTGGCGGCAGTTTCAAAATCTAACAGGCCGCTCTTTTCGCCTAAATCAACGTGGTCTTTAATTTCAAAACTAAAGCTTGGCTGCTCGCCCCAGCGGCGCACTTCTTGGTTATCCTCTTCACTTTTGCCCACAGGTACCGATTCATGCGGCAAGTTAGGCAGGTGTGTTATTAACGTTTGGTAACGTGTTTGCACTTCATTTAACTCAGCCTTGGCTGCATCCAGCTTTTCACCTAAATCAGCCACTTCATCTAACAAGGGCTGAATGTCTTCACCCGAAGCCTTGGCTTTACCAATGTTTTTAGAACGGGTATTGCGCTCGGCTTGCAAGGCCTCGGTTTGCACTTGCAAGGTTTTGCGCTGCTCTTCTAGGGCGATAAAAGCGGCTTTATCTAATTCAAAACCCCGTTTGGCTAGGCTTTGTGCCACTGCATCTAAGTCGGTGCGTAATAATTTTGTATCAATCATTGTTTACTGGCTCACTTTCAGGTCTTTTTTCTTTCGGGTCTTTTTTGTCTTTCAATTTTTTTTCATCATTATTCACTTTAGCCTCTTTTGATTCGTCATCGTCTTCGTCTTCAGCATCTTTTTCACGCAAACGATCAAGGCGATCAGTTATTTTTTCATAAACCTTTTTAGCAGGCAAACCAAGCAACAGTTGCAGGGCTTCTTCCACTTGGCTCACCGCCCAAATATGAAACTGCTTTTCTTTCACTGCGGCTCGCACTTCTTCACGCAACATTAATTGCATCACATTTTGCTGGGGAATAATCACCCCCTGCTCGCCGGTTAAGCCACGGGCTTGGCATACTTCAAAAAAGCCTTCAATCTTTTCGTTGACGCCACCAATCGGCTGCACTTCACCTAACTGATTAATCGAGCCGGTAATCGCAAGGCTTTGTTTAACCGGCACTTCAGCCATGGCCGATAACAAACAAATTAGCTCGGCCAAAGAAGCAGAATCCCCAGCGACACCAGCATAAGATTGCTCAAACACTAGGCTGGCATCAAGTGGCAAGCTGTCTTCAGCACCAAACAAGCCACACAAAAAGCCAGTTAGAATCATCACCCCTTTAGAGTGCATGGAACCGCCCAAATGCACGCTGCGTTCAATGTCTAAAACTTCACCACTGCCATAATGCACCCTTGCCGTAATGCGTGAGGGCTGGCCGTGGTAAAAATCATGCCCACCCACTACAGTTAAAGCATTCACCTGCCCTATGCGTTCGCCACTGCTACTAATCATGACGAAGTTTTCAGTAATCGATTCCAACATCTGTTCAGGGTAACGCCCACCACGGCGGCGGCGGGCTTGCAAGGCTTCGCGCACGTCGTCTGCGTCAATGCAGGGTTTTAATTCTTTGGTAGCAACGTAATCGGCTTCACGCAATAAATGGCTTAAATCAGCGGCGCTTAAAGAAATTTTGCCCTGATGCTCGGCCATGCGTGAGGCTTCTTCAATCATGCGCATCACGCCTTGCTTATTCACTGGCAGTAAATCTTCACTATTGACCATACTAGAAATTAAACGGGTGTATAAACGCTGATTAGGCA
>CANQLY010000221.1 GCA_947624795.1 uncultured Marinospirillum sp. | reverse complement strand
ATCGAGTAAAATACCAGATTTTAGAGAAGATACCAAGTATAAATGATACGTTAGAATACTTAAATGGATTTCTAGATTTAAATGTAAAAAATACTTTTAAAGAAATAATTAATGAGAAATACTTGGGTAGCAGTATGTCAATTTCTGACAGATATTATTTAAAATTTTTTTTATTAAGATCATGCGAGGATTCATTAAAACAAACTCTTGTTGAGTTAACGGATATTAACAATAAATACTCACCAGACCCAGCTCCGAAGATTGATATTAAGTTAAGGTTAAAAAGGTGACATAACAATTTTGAACCAAGAAGAAAGTACGCCACTACATGTGGCGGTGGGGATGCTTTAATCTTTCAAATTATCTTCTATGCCCAGTGCCCACCAGTAGGGCGCAAAGCTTTTTTCTGTAGCTTGGGCTACTAGCTTGATAAAATCATCGTAGTTGCCCGTACAGTGCGCTTTATCTAATGATTGGTAGTAAGCTAAGCTGTTTTCAACTTCAATCACTGTAGCAGGGAAGCCGGCCTTCATTAGTTCAAGGTTCATCAGCAAACGTGCAGTGCGTCCATTACCATCAACAAAAGGGTGAATCTTCACAAATTCACCATGCACTCTGGCTGCTCTTTCAATCGGGTGTAATGCCTGTGCAGACTGATTGTACCAATCGACAAAGGCCGCCATCTGTTCAGCTACTTGTAATGCATGGGGAGGGCGATGTTCTGCACCAGAGATCAGTACGTTTACTCTTCTGTAGCTACCAGCATTCTCTGTGTCGATGTTTTTTAGTGCTAACTGATGTAAAGATTTAATCGTCCACTCATCTAAAGGCTGCTGCTTAGTTACTAACTCTTCCACTAAAAAAATAGCATCACGGTGGTTTATAGCTTCAAAATGTTCTCGTATTGTTTTACCACCAATAGTGATGCCTTCTAAAGCAACCTTGGTTTCTTTAAGGGTGAGGGTGTTACCTTCTATGGCATTGCTGTGATACGTCCACTGCAATACAAGGCTCTCATGCAAGTTTTTAACGATCTGTGCATCTAGAGGCCGGTAGGCATCTAATTTAGCTTTTAGAGCGTCGAGCATAGAGAAGCTACGCATACTTTAGATCCTTTAAGTTACCGAAGGTGAGGTAGGTTAGCATTATTCTTTTGCTAAGAAGCTAGTTGGTCTCCATCGAATTTTAATCAATTTTTGTCTAGTACAGAGGCTAACAAGAAATCGTGTCTAGTCCAGTGTCTAGTCTACAGATTGAAAACCATTAAACCAAAAAAAAGACCTACGCCTAGTTGGTGTAAGTCTTTGATTTTACTAGCTTTATTGGTCGGAGTGATAGGATTCGAACCTACGACCCCTTGCACCCCATGCAAGTGCGCTACCAAGCTGCGCCACACTCCGTCATTACTTTACTGCATATTATTACTGCTTATCAGCCTAGGGGGTTGCTGATTCAACGGAAAACATTATAGGCTATTTTCTATTGTTTGCAAGGACTTTTAATTGTTTTCAATAAATAGCCTAAGAAAAACGCTATATTTTTCAATCACTTTGATAATCATCAACCTTTGTTTTAAATTTTTGTCCGGCTTTAAAAGTAACCACTCTACGTGCAGTAACAGGAATTTCTTCGCCAGTTTTAGGGTTGCGCCCTGGGCGTTCACTTTTATCACGTAAATCAAAGTTTCCAAAACCTGAAATTTTTACCTGTTCATTATCAGCTAAGCAGTCTTTAATTTCGCTAAAAAAAAGATCAACTAATTCTTTAGCATCACGCTTAGTTATTCCTAGCTCATTGGTAATTTTTTCAGTCATCTCTGCCTTAGTCAATGCGCTCATGCCTTCTGCTCCTTGCAAGAAGTGTTGCACGGAAACTACTCAATAGGGTGAACAACAAATTAGATAGATTGTTCACCCTATTGCAGGATTAGCACCTAAGCAAACGTTTACTTAGCGCACAAGCACAACTAACGGGGATTTAATTAGCTGCGTAGTTCTGCTGCATAGCCCTGAGAAAATGCCGTAACAACTTGATTAACTTGAGTATTTATTTCTTCATCTGTTAGAGTGCGTGAAGGATGCTGCCAGGTCAAGCCTAAAGCAAGGCTCTTTTTACCCTCTTCAACACCCTTGCCTTGATACACATCAAAAAGCGTTACTTTTTGCAGCCATTCACCGCCTTGAATGCGAGCTTCCTGTAATAACTGCCCAACAGGTAAGTCTACATTAACCACTAAAGCTAAATCACGGCGCATTTCAGGAAAGCGTGATACGGCTTTAAAATGAGGCACTTCACCTTGCGTGATGCTAGCTAGGGTAATTTCAAATACATACACCTTGCCACGTAAATCAAGCGATTTCATCAGCTGCGGGTGCAGTGCACCTATCCAACCTACATGGGCTAAGCTGCCATCTTCCTGCTGAAATAAAATTTCTGCACTTTGGCCAGGATGAAGGGCAGGGTTGCTTGCTAAACGGAATTGCCAACGATCAGCTTGATTTCCTATATCTAGCAACGCTTCAAAATCACCTTTAATGTCGAAGAAATCGACTTCTTCCGCTTTGCCTGTCCAGCCTTCTGGAAAACGGTTGCCGCTAATTAAGCCAGCTAACATAGGGTCAAAGGTAAGCGACCATTAAGGATCAATAAAACTGTA
>CANQLY010000220.1 GCA_947624795.1 uncultured Marinospirillum sp. | reverse complement strand
CCACTCATATTCATCATTGAATAGCAGTTTGCTTATGCCCAGTTCTTTTGCCAGTTCTAACAAGGCTTGGGGCGCATGACTAAAACGGGTCACGGTTAAAATTTTTAAAGGAATATTAAGCTGGTTTAGCTGCTGGGCTAGGGCATGAAGGTTGCTGAGTACAAAGGCAGTTTTTAAAGCGCCCCAGCCGTGTTCTTGCCATTGCTCTGGCGAATGAACAAAAACGGCCACCACTTCACCCTGCTGGCAGGCTTGAAAAAGTGCCGGATTATCTTCAATACGTAAATCACTACGAAACCAAACAAGCTGACGAGGCATAACGTTTCTCTACTTTTCTTTTAAAAGGCCGTGCAGGGTAAGGGAATTAATGGCAGGCAATTTAGCAACTTCAGCAACGCAGGCTTTACTGGCGTCTTCAAGCTGCTGGTAGTGTTCAGGCAAATAGTGCCCAGCAGCGAGTAATAGAATTTGGGGTTTAAGTTGCTTTGCTGTGGCAAGAATTTCAGTAAAGCTAAGCGGCTGGTCAAACCAAACCACTTGAAAATCTAAGTCTGCCAAGGCTAATAATAGTAATAACAATTGGCTAGGCTGGTGTTCAGTGGCGCAAATCAGTAGCTTTGGCCCTGCTAAAAGGGTGCGCCTTTGTTGCAGGCGCTCACCGACTCGGGTTCGTAAATAGCGCAGCAATAAACCTTGGGCGGCAGTTTTATCGGCTAAGTTTTTCAGCAACGGCGCAAACACTTGCAGGCTTAGTTCACTGCCAGACCAGCGGGTAAAGCTACTACAAAAAAGCTGATCTAAACCTTCTTCATTTAAGCTTTGTAAACAAAATTTGAACTGGGCTTGTAAAGCGTGCCAATCACCTGCAAGCGCTTGCAATACAATGGCATCTAAAGGTTTATCAAGCAGATCACCCACTTGACTGACTGTGACGCCCTTGTCTAACCAGTGCAAAATACGGCGCACCTTCTCGATGTCTTCAGCAGAATAAATACGGTGCCCTTTTGGTGTGCGCTGTGGAATTATTAACCCATAACGTCTTTCCCAAGCACGCAGCGTCACGGTATTTACACCCGTTAAACGTGAAACTTCACGGATAGGGTATAAGGGGTTTTGGTTAATCTCCATTACTTGGCCTGTTGCAGTCTATTAAAGAAATTAGTTTAACTTAAAGTAAAGCTAAAAACAGTTTAGTAGAGCTACTGCATAGCCTTTGTAAGCTGTTGACCTAGCTTATCACCTGAAAGCCAAGCGGCTTCTGCTTGGTAACTTAAAGGGTGATTTAAGTGATTCGCCAAGCAATAGTCACCACAAACATTTAGGCCTTTAGTCAAATCTTGTAAGTAAGCCACGCCCAAAGATTGTGCAGTAAAAGCATAAAGCCAACGGTGCGCTTCTAATAACAAAGGCGGCTTGGGAATCGTAAGTGCTGCATCGTTACACCAAAGTGCAAACAGTTTTTGAGCAACTTGCTGGCTGGTTAAATCTTGGTGTTTTTTACTCCATTCAACCGAGGCTTCAACCACCCACTTTTGCACATTTTCTTGTTGTGCAGGCTTGGTGTTTAATAAAGTCCAACGGCGTAGGTGGCTTGAATGGGCATTGTTAGCGGCATCACTTCTAGCCACTGCCAGCTTATCAGGCAGAACAAAATAAGCCACCCAGCAAGGCGAATGTTCGGCAGGGGCTAATTGTTGGTTAAGCCCTGCGCTGTGGTTAGCTATTAAAGGCAAAGCTTGCGCTACCGGTGTGGCAAGGGTGACTTGCTGGTAAGGGCCAAATTGTTGGCCTTGTTCATCCTCTAACCACCAGCCCGTGGCTTTTTTATGCAAACCAACAATGCGAGTCGATAAATGCAGAGTTAAGTGCTTGCTTAGCTGGCGAGTTAAACCGCTCATGCGGGGCAAGCCGTAAAAAGTTTGCTGGTCATGGCTAGCAACCCAGCTTTTTTTCTGCCATAACTGTAAGGCTTGGCTAAATTCAGGGGTTGCAGCATTTAATTGCTGGCAACCTAAATCAAACGTGGTATTTAAACGGTGGCGACTGCTTAAACGCCCCCCTGCACCCCGTGCTTTTTCAAAAACTTCAACGCTTTGCCCTGCAGCTTGTAAGCGGTTAGCGCAGGCTAAGCCGGCTAAACCGGCACCAATAATCGCGTGATTTATTTTTTTCATAGAGTGGGCTTTACTGTGTATTTTGTCTAAGTGTTGTATAGTTATTGTATATTAAACTAGTTGAGGTGAATATGCGTATCTTAATAACAGGTGGTACAGGTTTTATCGGCAAAACGCTTTGCCCTCTTCTAGCTAGCCAAGGGCATCAGCTAGTTTTATGGACTCGGCAGCTAAAGCCTCGCTTACCTAATGGCGTAACCGATTACGTTAATCAGTTAAGTGATTTAGAACCCGATTCTATACAGGCAGTGATTAACCTTGCCGGTGCAGGCATTGCAGATAAGCGCTGGTCAAAAGAGCGAAAAGAATTACTGATTACTTCACGGGTAGCCACCACTGAACAGCTAGTGGCTTGGATGCAAACCCAAACCATTTTACCCCAAGTTTTAGTGTCATCTTCAGCCGTAGGTTTTTACGGTGAACAGGGCAGTCAAGTGGTAACAGAACAAACACTCCCAACTGCTGGTTTTACCCATGATTTATGTG
>CANQLY010000219.1 GCA_947624795.1 uncultured Marinospirillum sp. | reverse complement strand
GGGACAACCCCGCCCGGATGAAAGCCGCTGTGGCCCTGGCCCGGCAGCGGGCGGATGTGATCATCACCACCGGCGGCCTGGGTCCCACCTGCGATGACCTGACCAAACAGGTGCTGGCGGAGGCCTTTGGCAAAGCCCACCACTTCAACGCCTTGTTTTGCTAGCTTTGCAACACCGTCTATGTGGTCGTAATGGTGGTGGGTTAGTAAAATACCTTCTAAGTTTAAATTGTTGGTGGTTAAGTAATCTTGCACTGGCGTAGCATCGCCTGGGTCAACCACCCAACAGTTTTTCTGGTTAGGTGCTTTAATAAGCCAAATATAATTGTCATTAAAAGCTGTGATTGGGTGAACTTCAAGCATGGTAGTATTCCTGTGTGCTAGTCTTAATAAACATTAGAATTACTTTACGGCAAAGATCATGCATCTGCAAAATTCCAACATCCCAGCTTCTGATAACCTAGCCAATACCTTGACTTGGCAAGCTTGGCAGGCATTTTGGGCTTCTAACCTAGGTAAAGAAGTATTAAAGGTGGAAACTGAGCTTTTAGCACCCGTGATGGAAAGCTTAAGGGGCTACCATGTGCTTTGTATTGGCTCTTGCCCTTCTAAACCTTTGCTAGAAAATTGCACCATTAAACACCCAATGGAATGGCGGCCAAATTTTGACGTGGCTGAACACGGTAGCTGTTTAATTGCTGACCCTTCACACCTGCCCTTACCCAATGATTCAATGGATGCAGTTTTACTGCACCATTCGTTAGAGTTTTTTGACCAGCCCCAAGCGCTATTAAAAGAAGCGGCAAGGGTTACCCTGCCCAAGGGCGAGCTCATTATCATCGGTTTTAACCCACGCAGCTTGTGGGGTTTAACGCGCTTATTACCCAAAGGCTTGCAGGCTGAACCCTTGCAGGTGTTAAAATCGGCGCAATTTATTAGCCAAAATAAACTACTAGACTGGTTTGAGTTTTTAGATTTAAAGCAAGAAGAACGCCAGCTCTTCTTCCACCGTCCACCTTGTAATCACCAAAAAACCCTAGAGCGTTTGGCAGCGTTGGATAAGCGCCTAGGTAAAAAAAATTGGCCGCTAGCAGGTATTTACCTTTTGCGTATTAAAAAACGTGTGGGCAGCCCACTACGTCCAATAGTAAAAAAGCCCAGCCCTAGCTGGTTGCCAGCCCAGCCGGTGAGCTTGCCAACCCGAACCAGTTTAAAAACCCAGAAAGAGAAGTAATATTGTCTGCTACTACTAACAACCCCAATCCAGCTTTAAAAAAAGTCATTATTTACACTGATGGTGCTTGCAAAGGCAACCCAGGCCCTGGTGGCTGGGGTGCTTTATTGCGCTATGGCCAAGTTGAACGCAAGCTTTGGGGTGGCGAAAGCGACACCACCAATAATCGCATGGAATTGTTAGCCGCCATTCGTGCCTTAGAAAATTTAAAACGCAGCTGCCATGTCGATTTACACACTGATTCTCAATACGTGCGCCAAGGCATTACCTTGTGGATGCCCAATTGGAAAAAGAAAAACTGGCGAACCGCTTCAGGTTCAGCCGTTAAAAACCAAGATTTATGGAAAAGGCTAGATGAACAAGCCAAGCGCCATCAAGTGGAATGGCACTGGGTAAAAGGCCACGCTGGTGACCCGGGTAATGAAGCCGCCGATGATTTAGCCAACCGTGGCGTAACCGACCCTAACCCAGTGCTTTAAGCAGGCGATGGGTGTAAGTAGAATTAGAAAACAGTAGGAGTAAAGTAGCGTGAGGCAAGTTGTATTAGACACTGAAACCACGGGCATAGACCCCAAAGATGGCCATAAATTAATCGAAATTGGTTGCGTGGAAATGATCAGCCGCAGCCTAACCGGCAATAATTATCATGAATACCTGAACCCACAGCGTGAAATTGACGAAGAAGCCACGCAGGTGCATGGTTTTACTTGGGCTGATTTAAAAGATAAACCTTTATTTGCAGCGGTTGCCGATTCATTTATTAGCTACATTAGCGGTGCTGAATTAATTATTCATAACGCCCCCTTTGACGTGGGTTTTTTAGATACTGAATTAGCAAAAATCAATCAGCAGCTAGGCGAGCAACGCTATGGCCGCATTGAAGACTATTGCAAAATATTTGACACCCTTGCCTTTGCACGCCGCCGCCACCCCGGCCAGCGCAACAGCCTAGATGCCTTGTGTAAGCGTTACAGCATCGACAACACCGCCCGAACCCTGCACGGCGCTTTATTGGACTCAGAGATTTTAGCCGATCTTTATTTAACCATGACCGGCGGGCAAACCAACCTGTTATTAGGCGGTGATGAAGACGATGAGATGAGCGGCGTGGTTCGGGATTTAAATTCCACCCTTCGCCGTGTTGCCTATGAAGATCAGCAGCACTTAAGAGTGCAGCTAGCAACCGAAGAAGAGCTAGCTGCCCACCAAGCTAAATTAGAATTTGTTAGTAAAAAAGCTGGACAAACCAGCCTTTGGCAGCAAATGGAGCAGCAGGATGTGGCA
Organism: uncultured Marinospirillum sp.; assembly: GCA_947624795.1. Taxonomy (GTDB): domain Bacteria; phylum Pseudomonadota; class Gammaproteobacteria; order Pseudomonadales; family Halomonadaceae; genus Marinospirillum. Next base: position 170 of record CANQLY010000219.1, on the reverse strand, counting down.
CCCACTACAAGCTGATTTTCCTCAGCAACAACCTTTAACGGGGTTTTTACGTGGCCCCAGTGAAATACAAACGGGTGAAACCGTGGGCATAGTGACCTGCGGTTCTGGCTGCATTCGCCCAGTTGCAGGTTCGGCTAGCGGTTGGCTAGAAACCACGGTTTATGACCCTA
>CANQLY010000218.1 GCA_947624795.1 uncultured Marinospirillum sp. | reverse complement strand
GCCCGGGTTGAATGCGGTTAAGGTAGCGTTTACCTTCTTTGTTATCTAATAAAGTGTAAAGCGTGGCCAGCGGCAAATGCCATTTGTCGGCCCAGAGTAAAGATAAACGGTCGCCTTTTTGCAGGGTATATTGTTCCCAGTTAGGCGGCGGTGCTAAAGGTGGGATTAGGGCATTATGAAAGTCAGTGGCTTCTAATGCCTCCAAAACTTCACTCATTTCAGGTGCAAGTTCAGGTTCAGGTTCGGGTGGTTTTTTATTGTTACTTAAATAAAAAGCTAGAGTGGTTACTAAAATAAGGCTGCCAAAAAATAACAAAGCCCAGTGTCTTGGGCGCGCAGTCGCACGGTGTAGCATTATCGTCTCAAGTATCGAGCCAGTAAAAAAGTAAAAATCTGGCCAGCAAATGCTTAGTAAAGGGTGTGTAAGATTGAGTAAACAATAACAAAAATACGGTTATAAAAAACTATTTTTTTCAGAAGGTTTTTTTAAGGTACTTCTTAAAAAAAGTGAATTGTAATGCATCGTTTAAAAGTCTGCACGGCCACAAAGCATGAGGTGACAATTTACCACCTAAGTTTTTTGCCAATAATTTATGGCTTAGTTGCCTTGGGTTAGTATTTAACGGCTAGTATTTGATGATTAGAATTTTATGGCAAGGGTCGCTTTAAAGGCTCAAAGCTTTACGCTGAATAAAGTAGGCGACCAATCCATTGCTAAAGGATTTTGGGCTGCAAGGCACGCCTGATTTAATTCCAAAGCCAAAGCTTTAATGCCTGTTAAGGCGTAGGGCTGGACTATTCCTTTACCCCAAACAGGGTTAGGCCAAGCAGTATCGTTAGTAAAGCGGGCAATTAAGTGCAAGTGCAATTGAGGAACTTGGTTACCTAAAGTGGCAATGTTAAGTTTGTCTGCCTGTTTTAAAGGCTTAACGATTTGGCTAATAAAATGCACTTCTTGCCACAGTTGCTGATAATTAGCAGGAGTTAGGTCAATGATTTCAGTTGCCCCAGCAACTTTTGGCACTAGCAGTAGCCAGTAAAAACGCTGGTCATTGATTAAGCGCAGTTGGCAGAGTTTAAAATCAGCAAGGTGAATGCTGTCGTTGGCAAGTTGGGGGTGCAGCTTAAAAGTCATCATGGCCTCTTTAGGTGGTTTGTTTAGAACTTGGCGTAATGTTAGCAGTCTAGGCTATAATACCGGCTTATAAAATTAAAGAAGTGACTGAAAACCTACAAGGTTACTCACGCATTCTTTATACGGTTTTTTATTTTTCTACTACACAATTTAACGGGAACTACTTATGCGCAGCCATTACTGTGGCGACTTAAACACAAGTCACCTAGATCAAGAAGTCGTTTTATGCGGTTGGGTTCATCGTCGCCGTGACCACGGTGGTGTTATTTTTCTTGATTTAAGAGACCGTAATGGTATCGCTCAGGTGGTTGTAAATCCAGATACCCAAGCTGCTTTTGCTAGTGCCGACCGCTCGCGTAACGAATACGTTTTAAAAGTAACGGGTAAAGTTAATCACCGTCCTGAAGGCACGGTTAACCCTAATATGCCAACCGGTGAAATAGAGCTAGTTGCTAGCGCTGTTGAAGTATTAAACACCTCTGAAACGCCACCCTTTATGTTAGATGAGCACGGCAGAGTAGGCGAAGAAGTGCGTCTTAAATACCGTTATGTGGATTTGCGCCGTCCAGACATGGCTGAAAAACTGCGTTTCCGTTCACGCGTTACCCACCAAATTCGTAACTTTTTAGAAGAGCAGGGCTTTTTAGACATAGAAACCCCCATTCTTACCCGTGCCACGCCTGAAGGTGCGCGTGATTACCTAGTGCCTAGCCGTACCCACGAAGGCCAGTTCTTTGCTTTGCCCCAGTCGCCGCAGTTATTTAAACAGCTATTAATGGTGGCGGGTTTTGATCGCTATTACCAAATTGCTAAATGTTTCCGTGATGAAGATTTACGTGCCGACCGTCAGCCAGAATTTACCCAGATAGACATTGAAGCGTCTTTTATCGACGAAGCTAGCATTATGGGCACGGCTGAAAACATGATTCGCAAAATCTTTAAAGGCTCGCTTGATGTTGAACTAGGCGACTTCCCGCACATGCCTTATTCAGAAGCCATGGAGCGTTACGGTTCTGACAAGCCAGACTTGCGTATTCCCTTAGAGCTAGTTGATGTTAGCGACTTAATGGCCCAAGTGGATTTTAAAGTATTCTCAGGCCCTGCGACTGATCCTAACGGCCGTGTTGCTGCCCTTAAAGTTAAAGGCGGTGCTGAAATATCACGCAAGCAAATTGATGACTACACCAAGTTTGTGAGTATCTACGGTGCGCGTGGTTTGGCTTGGATAAAAGTTAACAAACGTGCCGATGGCCTAGAAGGTTTGCAGTCGCCGATTGTTAAGTTTATGGAAGGTGTGATTGAGCAGTTGCTAGACCGTGTTGGTGCTGAAGATGGCGATATTATTTTCTTTGGTGCAGACAAAACCAAAATTGTTAACGAAGCCTTAGGTGCACTACGTTGCAAGCTAGGCGAAGATTTAAACCTTTATACGACGGATTGGGCGCCGCTTTGGGTTGTTGACTTCCCCATGTTTGAAGAAAACAGCGACGGTAGCTTAAGTGCATTGCACCACCCTTTCACTGCACCTAAATGCACACCCGAAGAGCTAGAAGCTAGCCCTGCC
>CANQLY010000217.1 GCA_947624795.1 uncultured Marinospirillum sp. | reverse complement strand
TAAGCGCCGCATGTCGGTGCAGCTGGCAGAGGTGAGTGACTTACTGCTACCTTTGTTGCAACTTAATGCAAGTCAGCATTGGTTAGACTTTGGTTCAGGCACGGGCTTATTAAGCCTGCCTTTAGCAAAAAAAGTTGAATGGGTAACGGCATTAGACACGTCAGAAAAAATGTTAGAGGTTTTGGCCGAAAAAGGCATAGCCAATGTTCAGCCACTGAATCAAAACGTTTTTTCTGGCTTACCGCATGATTATGATGGCGTCATTAGCTGCATGGCGTTGCACCACGTTGATGCAACCGACGTTTTATTACAAAAGTTTTATTGCCACCTTAAAAAAGATGGCCAGCTGGCGCTGGTTGATTTGTATGCAGAAGATGGCAGCTTTCATGGCGACAACGAAGGCAAGGGCGTTAAACATTTGGGTTTTGATATTGAAGTGTTAAGAGGAGTGGCAGAAAAAGTAGGTTTTGTAGAGATCAGCTTTTCTGAAATAATGCAAATTCAGCACCGTAACGGCTCTGCCTATCCATTGTTTGTTATGTTGGCACGGCGTCGTTAAAAATTACTAGCCAGTTATTCATTGGCATTCACGTTTTGTCATGGCTTTATCAACTGCACGTATAATTTGCTGTGTGCTAAAAGGCTTTAAAATGTAACCATCGGCACCCGTGCGTATTGCCTGTTGCACTGTGCTGGTATCGCTATTGGCCGTTACCATAATAACAATAATGTCTTTGTTGCTAGTTTTAATACTGGCTAAAGCATCAAGGCCACTAATTTCAGGCATATTAATATCAAGGAACACCACGTCTGGTTTAAACAGTGCGGCTTTTTCAATGGCTGAGGCACCATTATTGGCTTGGCTTACGACTTGGTAGTCTAAACTTTCTAGCATATCATTGAGCATTTCACGAATCAGTGGCTCATCATCAACAATCAATGTGCGTAAAGGGGCAGCTTCAGGCATAGGTTCCTCGATCAATTATAAGTCAATTGGTTAAGCTAGATTTAATATACTCTTTTTACCATAGTTAACACTGGCAGGCCAATCATTTGATGAGCTTGGTAGGGGTTTTTTTGCATTAATAATGCGTGCGGCATTGATCCAACCGGCATGACCCACAACCAATCGTGGTTGGGTGCTTGGCTTATTTAACCAGATTTCTACACGGCTAAACAACTGTTTTAAATTCTCTGCGCCTCCGGGTGCAAACTGGGCAAAATTTTCGCACCAAGCATCCATTTCATGGTGGTCGATTTGCTCCCAAGAGAGGCCATCCCAAGCACCAAAATTAAACTCAATTAACAAAGGATCAACTTTTACCTGCCAGCCCAGTGTTTGCAAAAACTCACCCACACCCTGCGAACGCTGCAAAGGGCTCACATAAATGACCGGTGCTAATTGCAAGCGTTTTGCTTCTTGTTGCACTTTATACGCTAGGTTTCTAGTGCGGCGAGGGTCAACGGCTAAATCAGTATGACCCAAACAAATACCCGCTGCATTGATGGGTTTAGGGTGTCGCCAAATAATAATGCTCATAATTATTCCTTCTTTCTTTTATTTCTTTCGCAGTTTCTTAAAATTAAAACTGACCACCTGCTAACATTGCAAAAGCTAAATAAGCAGCCAGTTCACTTAACTGCTGGGTCGCCCCTAAACCATCGCCGGTATAACCGCCTAAGCGCCGGTACAGCAACCTAGCCATGTAAGCTGTGGCAAACAGCATAAAAACTAAAGCGGTGAATAATAGATTAATAGGTAAGCTGCCCAGCAGTAAATAAGGCAAATAAAGGCTAGGCACAAGGGTAAGCAGTGCAAAAACTGCTTGGCGCTTATCTAGGCTTTGCGCCATGGGTTTAGCCTTGGCATGCTCCACATCACCGGCATAGGGCAAAAAGCTTAACAATAAAATACTAAAAAACCGTGAAAAGCCATGCACCAACACCAATGCAACCGCCGCTAAAGGCAGGCTTAAACTGGCTAAAAGTGAAACCTTTAATGCCAAAGCCATCACCAAGCCCAAGGTGCCATAAGTGCCTAGGCGTGAGTCTTTCATAATGTTTAACGCGCCTTCACGGGTGAAGCTACCGCCTAAACCATCGCAACTATCAGCTAGGCCATCTTCGTGAAAAGCACCGGTTAAGCGAATGCTAAAAGCCGTGCTGCCAATGGCTGCTACCCAAGGGTTAATAAGCCAAAATAAAGTCGCAAACACTAAAGCGGTTAAGCCGCCTATCAACAACCCCGTTAACGGTAAATAACGGGCGCTTTGTTGTAACCAAACAGGCTGATAATTAGTGAACGCTGGTACAGGTAGGCGGGTTAAAAACTGCACCGCCACCAGAAATAGCCTAGCTTCTTGCTTTAAAATGGCCGTTAATTTAAACATGAGGTTTATTACTCACGCCTGCGCTGGTAAAGCTGGCCATTTCATTTAAAAAGCCCAGTGCCGATTGCAATAAAGGGAAAGCCACCGCAGCACCTGTGCCTTCGCCTAAGCACATTTGTAAATCTAATAAGGGCTTTGCATTAAGTAATTTTAATAGCTGGCTATGCCCGGGTTCTGCTGAATGGTGGCTAAACACGGCAAAGTCTTTCACACCGGGCTGTAGCTTTTCTGCCACTAACAAAGCGCTGGAAGCAATAAAGCCATCTATTAATAAAATGCGCCGTTGGCTTGCCGCCCGCGTTCGCCCAAAACTTTTTCGAACATTTCCCCT
>CANQLY010000216.1 GCA_947624795.1 uncultured Marinospirillum sp. | reverse complement strand
CTTGCAGAAGACTGCTGCCATGCAAGGTGTAAAAATTCGTAAGCAGCGGCTAGGTGCGGTAAGCCGCATTCAGCTAAAATTTCACCTGTTTCACGATCGTCAACAGAAGTTAATAATAATGGGTGCAGCCAGCAAGATAAGGTTACAGACAAAAGAACCCCCGGGGAAAAAAATAAAAAAACGAAGTTACCTATTCTAACTGAGTGAAGCGCTAGCGTCAGACCAATTGAACAGAGAAGGCGTTATGAAACATAAAATATTTATTAAATGGATTTACGCAATAAAAGATGAACAAGATGGCGTCCGTATTTTAGTTGACCGTATTTTACCCCACGGGCGTGATTTACATGACTTAGGCGTTCACACTTGGTATCAACAAGCCTCACCTAGCACGGCCTTAAAACGCCAGCTAACGAAGGGGCTTATTGATTGGAAAAATTTTGCAAACAGTTACCGTGAAGAATTACACCAGCAACCTAAAAAGCTGCTGGTATTAATGGAAATGTTAGAAAAAGACAATATAACCCTGCTAACAGCAGACCGTGAACCCGAGCAAACTTGGCTACCTTTGCTTAAAGATTTGCTTGAAGCACGAATTAAAAACATCGTTACTAGCCGCAGCAGCCATTAGCGTGTAACCCAGCTTAATTACACGCTTAATTACACGCTTAATTACACGCTTAATTACACGTCTAGTTACAAGCGGCGGTGTTCTAAGGCCGGCAGCTGTAAGCGCACCTCTTGCAGCCTTGCCGCCTGTAATTCACCCATAACAACCCCCTCACCCTCTGCTTGGCAAGCCAAGACCTCGCCCCAAGGGTCGATAAACATGGAATGACCATAGGTTCTTCTGCCCCCTAAGTGCTTACCTGCCTGTGCAGGTGCCAGCATATAGCACAAGTTTTCAACGGCTCTGGCGCGCAGTAACAGCTCCCAGTGGGCTTTACCCGTGGGCACAGTAAAGGCAGCAGGCACAACCAATAAATCAATGGCATCTAGCTTGCGAAACAGCTCAGGAAAGCGCAAGTCATAACAAATGCCTAACCCCACTCGCCCAAAAGGTGTATCAAAGCTAACCGGCGTATCACCTGCTATTTGTGTAGCCGATTCGTTATATTGCTCTTCGCCTTTTTGAAAACTAAACAAATGCACCTTGTCATAACGTGCCACCCTTTTTCCTTCAGGGCCATAAACTAAACAGCTATTAGTTAACTTATTGTCTGCATAACTTTTTAAAGGAAGGCTACCACCCACCAACCAAATGCCGTATTTTTGTGCTTGCTCTGCTAAAAAATCTTGCATAGGGCCTTGGCCATCGTCTTCTGCTATAGAAAATAATGCTTTTACATCCAAGCTAATCATAGGAAAGTATTCAGGCAAAGCCACAAGCTCTGCACCCTGCTCAACCGCTTGGGCAATTAACCTTGCGGCTGCTTCACGGTTTTCAACCCATGTATCGGCTGAATTCATTTGTATTGCGGCAATTTTAGCAACGGCATCTAAATGAGAAAAACTACGAGGATGTAACATAACTGACTCCAACACTGAAATGAAAAATGGCAATGAGGTAGAATAAGTAACAGTCTACTTGCCTCACCCACGCATCAACAAGATGGAAAACTTTTTATATGGCTCCGAGTATTTTTTTCTTACATTTTATTGGTGTTGTTATTGTGCTTATTGGCTTAACACTTAAAGAAAAACGTCAACGTTTAGGAACAAGCTTAGCTGTACTAGGGTTTTTAATTGGCACCGCACCCGTTTGGTATGGTCACTTTGTAGGCCCAAGCCCTAGTGAAATGCGAGAGATGCAACAAATGCAAATTCAAGAGTATATGGTTCCAGATAAGTAAAATTTAATTATTAAATTAAATGATAAAAAAACGATAAAGAAAACGATAGAAGAGAGGTTGATTGCTCCATGCAAAATGCGCTACTAAAAAATAACTCCTTACTTTCACAGCTAAAATCTCAGCTACGTGAAACCACTCCCCGTGTTGAAGGCCGCATTAAGGGCACCGATCGGGGCTTTGGCTTTTTAGAAACCGATGATGGCAAAAGCTATTTTGTACCCCCGCCTTACATGAAAAAAGTGCTGCACGGGGATATAGTTAAAGCAGTGATTCATGAAGAACGCGATAACAAAGGCGAACTGCGTGAAAATGTTGAACCTGAAGAACTTATTGAAATGGGGCTTACCCGTTTTATTGGCCGCATTCAAAACATGCAAGGCAAGCTTGGCGTGGTGCCAGATCACCCTAGCATTAAACAAGCATTAAGAGGCAAGGCTACTAATGGCCTAGATGAAAAAACCTTAACCGAAGGTGATTGGGTGGCTGCTTCGTTAAAAAACCACCCACTCAAAGGCAATAACGCCAGTTTTTCTGTTGAAATAACGCAGCTAGTTGCTAAAAGCGATGACCATTATGCGCCTTGGTCAGTTATTTTAGCCCGCCATAACCTGCCTAACGAACAACCCGTTATTGATGAAGAATGGACACTGACAGACCCTGAAGGTTTGGTGCGTGAAGACTTAACCGCCGACAACTTCTTTACGCTTGATAGCGAATCGACCCTTGATATGGACGATGCTTTAGCGATTCAACCCCGTACCGAAGGGGGCTGGGTGCTAAAAGTAGCCATTGCCGACCCAACCGCCTACGTGGCCGAGGGCACCGTTGCCGACATTGAAGCCAAGTCGCGTGCCTTCACTCTTTACCTGC
>CANQLY010000215.1 GCA_947624795.1 uncultured Marinospirillum sp. | reverse complement strand
CACTTTGCTCTCCTAGCTTATGCACTAGTTCAGCCGTTGCTTGTATTTCACTGGCTAACGTATTAATGGTTTGCACCGTATTAGTAACCACTTCATTACCCTTATTTACTTCTTGCTGGGCGCTATGGGTTGCATTAGAAGTGGCAGCTGCACTTAGTGCTACTTCTTGCACCGTGGCGCTCATCTCATTCATAGCCGTAGCTACCTGCCCTGTTTGTGATCTTTGTTCATTCAGGCCTTGATTGGTTTGCTCGCTGCTTGTGGCTAGCTGTTGGGCTGCGGTGGCCACTTGTTGGGTTGAAAGTATTACCTTGTTAACTAGCTCTCGAAACTGTTGTGCCATAGCATTGGCTTGCTGGGCTATAAGGTGGGTTTCATCTTGGGTTGCTAAAACAATGTGGGTAGTCAAATCACCCGTTGCAATTTGTTCAATGCCTGCACGCAACTCAGTAATGGAACGCATAATAGATAGGTAAAAACAAAAGGTTAGAATTATTCTTTTTATTGCGCTCTTCTTGAGTTAAGTCAGGTAAAATCACCACACCAACCTCTCTAGTTTGTAACTAAGACTAAATTAACTAGCCCTAATAAGATAAGTTTGTCATTATTCGTATAAAAATATTACTAGCCCAACACCCCATAAATTTATGCAAAATAATTTACTCAAAAGGATTTAGCAAATGTTCACTTCTTTACGTTCCAGACTGCTGACCATCGTGCTATTAATCAATGCTATTGCTGTCATTAGCTATACCACCTACACCTATCAGGCTAGGAAAACTGACTTATACCAACAAATTGATGCCCAGTTAACGTTAGCGGCACAAACAGCAGCCCACCTTATTAGCCAATCCGTTTATGATGACGTTGCTAATAACACCTTTACTCAAGCGCAATCAGATGCCATTCAACGCCAAGTGTATGAGTTTATATCTGAAACAAACATTGAGTATATTTATACTTTAGTGCTTAAAGACAAGGGTATCTTTTTTGTAATGGATACACCCGATGAAGATAAATATACCCAAAACAACCTACCAGAACTCTTACATGATTATGAAGAACCCAGCCAAGGGTTAATGACTGCCTTTGAATCACAAAGGGTTGTTTTTGATGAATATTCTGATGAGTGGGGTAATTTTCGTTCCGTTTTCATTCCCTACACCACAGCCACTGGCCAACGTTTTATTGCCGCCGCCGACATCACTATTGGCCACATTAATTCCGCCCTAATTCAAACCTTAATTATCTCTTCTACACTTGGCCTAGTGCTATTTATATTGGGTTCATTAATCACTTACTTGCTAGTAAATAAAGTAATGAAGCCCATCGCTAAAGCCCAAACCACCCTGCGCGAAATTGCTTCTAGCCGCAACCTTTCCTTACGGGCAAAAGGCGGTAAAGATGAAATTGGTTTGCTATTAAATGACTTTAATCAGCTAATGAATGAACTGCAAGATGCCATTAAAACCACCAGTGAAAATGCCCGTGAAACAGCCGCTATTTCAGACCAATTACAAAGCAGCAGCCGTGAAATGCAACTTAGGGCAGTGGGCATTAGTGAAGCGGTAGACCAAGTTCGCCAACAAGCAGAAATTACCGATGAATTAATTCATGAATCGGACCAGCAATTAGATTCAGCCATGCACACAGTTGCCGATTCTGCAGACCGCTTAAATGTGGGGCAAGATGCCATGTCTAAAACCACCCAAACCATTGCTCTCATCACCCAAGAACAAGCACGCCTTTCTGAAGACCTAACCCAGCTTTCCAAAGAAGCAGAAAATGTTAAGGGTGTTTTAGCCGTTATTAGTGGCATTGCCGACCAAACCAACCTTCTGGCACTGAATGCGGCCATAGAAGCTGCCCGTGCTGGTGAACAGGGGCGTGGTTTTGCAGTGGTTGCTGATGAAGTGCGCCAACTAGCCAACCGCACCCAAGACAGCTTGAATCAAACCAGCACAATCATTACCAGCATTGTTAGCGCCATAAGCAAAACTGCAGAACAAATGCAGCAAAGTTCTGGGCAGTTTACCCACTTGTTAGATTCTTCCAACGAAGCAATGCACCTTGTAATCACCAGTACAGAAAGTATGGACGTTACACAAACCAAGATGCGCCAAACAGTGCAGCAGCTTAAAGCTGTTTTAGAGCGCAACCAAGAAGTGGTGCATCAAATGGATCAGGTAGAAAACCAAACCCAAGACAATGCACTTAGTACAGAACAAATTTTAGAAGCAGCCGAACGCTTACAAAATTCAGCTGGGCAGTTAACGGGGCAGCTGGCCAAGTTCAGCGCCTGAATTTACAAACAAGCTAACGCTTGGGGGTACTTTGTTGGTACTAAACATTAAACACCGCAACCATACGCTTTAGATCATTAGATAAACGTGACAGCTCAGCACTGGAAGTGGCCGTTTGATTGGATGCAGCAGAGTTTATATCGGCAATATCAGCGATTTCAATAATATTGCGGTTAATCTCTTCTGCAACTGCCGATTGCTGTTCGGCAGCACTGGCAATTTGTGCGCTCATATCAGTAATCGTAGTGACAGAGCTATGAATAGATTCTAATGACTGGCCTGCGCTCACTGCTTTAGTTACCCCTTCATTTGTTCTACTTTCACTGGTTTGCATTGCCTGCATCGCTTTTTGTGCGCCCGCTTGTAACTGCTCAATCATTTGTTGAATTTCTTGGGTTGATTGCTGAGTACGGCCCGCTAAGGTACGCACTTCATCCGCTACTACTGCAAAACCTCG
>CANQLY010000214.1 GCA_947624795.1 uncultured Marinospirillum sp. | reverse complement strand
CTTTACGAGCAGCTCGGCAAATTTCTGGATAGCGGTGCATCAAGCTAATCGCTGTGGAAGCGGCTTTCTTTTCGCACAAGGCATGGTCGATTAAAACGGTATCTAGGTTTTTTAAGGCATAATCTACCCAAGCTTGGGGCGTAGTGCACAATAAAAACGCATCAATCTCAGGTGTGGCCGGTGCTTCAATAACAGGCTGCTCAACAACAGCTAGGTCAACAGAAGTAGTCAAAATTACAGTCTCAAAATAATAAATTAAGCATCAAACAGGGTAGCTTCTTTGGGCTTAAAAGTAAGCGCCAGCAGTTGTTCTTGCAAGCTAGCCACATCTAAAGGTTCATCTGCTAGCAATTCTAACCGTGAATCACGCCGATAGGTAATTGCTTGCATCAACATTTCTGATCCTACCTTGTTAAAACTTCGCCATTGCTTGGTTCCTACACGAAACACACCTTTAATTCTAAGCAAGTTTTGCTGCTGATCTATCCATTGATAAAGCTTATCTTCATCAAAAGCATCGTCCCGATGAAAGACCCAACCCACGGAAAAAGCACCCAAGCCTTCCCCTTGTTGACACACAGGTTCACCTGGGTTTGGCAAAGCAATAAAAGCCAAACCAGCAGTTTGCGGTGCTAAAAAATTGGCTTTAGGGTGATGACTAGGCGTTGTTTTTGGCTTGCTTTGCTGGCTAATTAGCTGGGCGGCAGAATCTAAAACACTCAGCGGCAACTCACCTTTTTCACAAGTTAATAAAGCCAACTTAGGTGGAAACATCTGCTGGGCTTCTGCTAAGGCTTTTTGGGTTTGTGCTGGGCTGGCTAGGTCGGTTTTATTAAAAACTAAAATATCCGCTAAAGCGATTTGGTCTTGAAAGGTTTCATGCGCCACTACCTTGGGGTCATCTAATAAACGCGGGTCAACCAAGGTAACCAGCGGGCGCAGTTCTAGCACTTCATTAAATTGTGCGCCGGTTAGTAAATCAATAATACCGGCTGGGTGGCCTAGGCCAGTGGGCTCAATAATTATTCTATCGGGCTTAAAGCGCTGCAAAAGGTTTATCAAGGTGACAGAAAGGGTTAAACCCAAAGCACAACAAATACAGCCACCGGGTAGCTCTTTAATTTGTAAATCTTCACCGGGTTCTAACAGGCTGGCATCCACACCAATTTGACCAAACTCATTCACCACCAAAGCCCAGCGCTCGCCTTCAGGCTTGTTTTTAATCAGGTAATTAATGGCGGTGGTTTTACCAACACCTAAAAAACCACTAATTAAATGCACAGGTACTTTTTTGCTGGGTTGTGTGTTTTCAGAAGTGCTCATAAGGCTTTTTTACCTTCTACTTTTTCTCTATCTAACAACTGTTGTTTCATCGTTAAGCCAAAGGCAAAACCACCAAGGCTACCATCGCTACGTAAAATACGGTGGCAGGGTACTAAAAAAGGGATGGGATTAGCACCACAAGCACTACCTATGGCTCTAACAGCTTTGGGTTTACCTACTTTAGCTGCTAACTGACTGTAGCTGAGTGTTTCACCCTTGGGGATGTTTAATAAAGCCGACCAAACTGCCAACTGAAAAGGCGTGCCTTGTAAATCTAGCGGCAGGTTTTTAACTAGGGTTTCTTTGGCTAAAGCTTGGTTGATTCGCTGAGACCATTCTGCGCTTAACTTGGCTGTTAAGGGTTTTATTCCTGCTATAGCTAAGCTAGCTAGCTGATCAGCCCATTGCTTTTCAGCCACTTCAGCCGTGTAAAAAAAAGGCTCAAGCGCAACTAATCCTTTAGGGCTAACTAAAATAATGGCTTTAAAGTCTGGCAGCTGAATTTCTGCCCAGCTAAGCAATTCACCTTGCAATAAAGCTATGTTAATCATCTGCCGCCCCCTTACACATAAATAGTATGACTAGAAGATTAACAAAAAAGCCCCACCTAGGTGGGGCTAAATTACTACAGAGTGATACAGCTTTTACTAGTGGAGAAAACTTATTTCATCGAGATAGTGGTGTTCACACCTTCTGAAATACTGTCTGGCTGGAACCAACGCTCGGTTACTGTCTTGCTGTGTGTCCAGAACTTCACTGCTTCTTTACCATTAGGGCCTAATGGACCTAAACGTGAAGCACGTGAACCAGTGAAACTAAAGTAAGCAACAGGCACAGGAATTGGCATATTAATACCCACCTGACCGACATCGATTTCATTTTGGAACTTGTGTGCAGCCCAACCCGAAGCGGTAAAAATTGAAGTGCCGTTACCATTTTCGTTGGCATTAATGTAAGCAATCGCATCGTCTAGCGTTTCAACACCCACGACACAAAGTACTGGACCAAAAATTTCCTGTGAATAAATATCCATATCAGGTGTAACGTCAGTAAACACCGTTGCACCAACAAAGTTACCCTTCTCATAGCCTTTAACCACTGGATTACGGCCATCTAGGGCTAGGGTAGCACCCTGAGCAACGCCAGAATCAATCAGCTTAACAATTTTGTCTCTTGCCTGAGGTGAAACCACAGGGCAAACATCAACTGTCACGTCTGTACCTGGGCCTACTTTCATTGTTTTAGAACGCTCAACAATATCAGCAGACCATTCACGCGCTTCACCCACCAAAATGACCACTGGGTTAGCCATGCAACGCTGGCCTGCCGCACCAAAGGCAGAACCTAGCAAGGCATCAATGGCTTGATCTTTATTAGCATCTGGCAGAACAACGGCATGGTTTTTAGCACCCATCATGCACTGAGCACGCACAGCAGCACGGCCTTTACCGCGTCCCAAAAGCCCAGAT
>CANQLY010000213.1 GCA_947624795.1 uncultured Marinospirillum sp. | reverse complement strand
CCACGGCTTGTGCCGGCGTAACGCCTTTTAAGGCATCTTTTGACCAGCCACGAAAAGGGCCGCCTGAAGCCGTTAGCACCAGTTTTTCAATGCCCTGTTCAGCAAAACTGCGCTTAGCAAAGTCGGCTGGCAAGCACTGAAAAATGGCATTGTGTTCTGAATCAATAGGCAAAAGCGTGGCTTGATATTTTTCAACCGCATCCATAAACAATGCGCCCGACATCACCAAGGCTTCTTTGTTGGCCAGTAAAATGCGCTTACCAGCTTTAACTGCAGCAAGGGTTGGCACTAAACCGGCAGCACCCACTATGGCTGCGACCACGACATCCACTTCAGGGGTGCTAGCAAGGGTTTCTAAACCTGCTTGGCCAGCAACCACCTCTGTTTTGCACCCTGCTGCTTGCAACTGTTGTTGAAAGCCAATGGCTTCATCGTTAGGAACCGCTGCAAGCTTGGGTTGAAATTCTTTACAAATGCTTAGCAGTTCAGTCAGGCGCTGGTAACCTGAAACAGCAAACACTTCGTATTTATCAGCGTTGCGTGCCACCACTTCAAGGGTGGATTGCCCAACTGAGCCTGTAGCACCTAAAATGGTAAGACGTATCACAGTAGATCACCCGAAAAATTAAGCATTAACAAAGCAAATAAAGGCACTGCCGAAGTAAGGCTGTCAATTCTATCCATCACCCCCCCATGCCCTGGTAATAGCTGGCTGGAATCTTTCATGCCTGCTTCACGCTTAACTAAGCTTTCGGTTAAATCACCCAAAACTGAAACGCCAGTAATGATGATCGTAATGCCTAATAAGAGTACAAACTGGCTAAAAGAAAAGCCTTGGTAGAGGCTGGCAAGGGCGCTAAGTAAGCCGGTGCCTACTAAACCACCGGCCACACCTTCCCATGATTTACCCGGGCTAACCGCCGGTGCTAGCTTGCGCTTACCCCAAGCACGGCCAGAAAAATAGGCAAAAATATCGGCCACCCAAGCAATCAGTAATACATAAAGTAGCCAGAATACGCCCTGTTCACGCAACAGCACAAACCCTGCCCAAGCGGGCACTAAAATAAAAACGCCAATAATTAAGCGCCGTGAAGGGCAACGCCAAAGGCTGGCAGTGCGGGGGTAGGTTACAACAAAAAATAGGGCGATAAACCACCCAATTAAACCTAGCCACAAGGCTTGATTAAGTTGTTGGGGTTGTTTATAAGCGCCATAAAGTATCAGCAGTATAAAAATGGGGAAAAGGATTTGCCCTAGCCGTTGAAAGCCAGAAAGCCTTGCCCATTCCCAAGCGCCTATGGCAATAACAACCCCAGTAAAAATAGCAAAGACGCTACCATTTAGGCCAAATAAGCCCCAAAGCGCAAGCGGCGCTAAAAAAATCGCAGTTAGCAGTCTTTGTTTTAACATGGCAAGGGTTATCCATTGAGTTTAACTGTGAGTTGTTTCTTTACGCCCACCAAAACGTCGCTGGCGGCTAATAAAGATTTTGAGAGTGTCATAAAAGGCTTGTTGACGAAAATCAGGCCAATAGGCATCAACAAACACCAATTCGGTATAGGCAAGCTGCCAAAGCAAAAAGTTACTAAGGCGTTGTTCGCCGCTGGTGCGAATGCAAAGGTCTGGGTCTGGCAGGTGTTGTAAGGCGAGGTGTTGCTGAATGTCTGCTTCTGTAATGTCGCAAGCATTCAGCTCACCGTTGACTGCTTTTAAAGCAAGTTGACGCGCGGCTTGAGCAATGTCTTGCCTACCACCATAGTTGGCGGCAATCACTAAGGTTGTTTTAGTGTTATTGGCCGTTAACGCTTCGGCTTTAAGCATCAGCTGTTGCAGTTCAGTTGAAAAACCAGAACGGTCGCCTACCACCTTTAAGCGCACTTGGTATTTGTGTAGGCGTTTGGTTTCACGGCGCAAAGCCCATTTAAATAATTCCATTAAGCCGCTAACTTCTTCCGCAGGCCGAGCCCAGTTTTCACTTGAAAAAGCAAACAGAGTAATAACTTCGATACCCTGCTGCAAAGCCACTTCTAAAATGGCTCTCACTGAATCGACACCGGCTTTATGCCCAGCAAGGCTAGGAAGCTTACGGTGTTTTGCCCAGCGGTTGTTGCCATCCATAATAATGGCAACGTGCTTAGGCAGGCGCTCTAGTTGCGGTAGGGTGTTAGTCGAAGACATTAGCCAAGCCTGTTCTAAAATTAGATTTGCATCAAGTCTTCTTCTTTGGATGCTAGTGCCTTGTCAATTTCAACAATGAACTTATCCGTTACTTTTTGAATATCGTCTTGTGCGCGGCGTTCTTCGTCTTCGCTGATGTCTTTGTCTTTCAACAAGGCTTTTAGCTGGTTGTTGGCATCACGACGAATGTTGCGTATAGCAACCCGACCATTTTCTGCTTCGGTGCGTGCTTGCTTGGTATAACCTTTACGTGTTTCTTCGGTTAAAGCAGGCATAGGCACACGAATATTGCCACCAGCAGTATTGGGGTTAAGACCTAGGTCAGATTTCATAATGGCTTTTTCAACCACTGGCACCATGGGTTTTTCCCAAGGCACAACAATTAGTGTGCGGTTGTCTTCAATATTAATATTGGCAACCTGACTTAACGGTACTTCGTTACCGTAGTAATCCACTCTAACTGAATCAAGAATGCTGGGGTGGGCGCGTCCGGTACGAATTTTATTAAACGCACTACGAAGTGACTCTAAGCTTTTATCCATGCGCTCTTGCGCGTCTTTATTAATTTCGTTAATCACAATAGTTGCCTCTTATTAAGAATAGCCAAGCTAGAA
>CANQLY010000212.1 GCA_947624795.1 uncultured Marinospirillum sp. | reverse complement strand
CTTCCCAAGAAATTGAAAAGCTGCGTTTATTTGTGAACAGCGGCGAAGTGTTAACGGCTGAAAATTTGCTGTTATTAATCGAAGATGCCAGCCGTTACAGCCTGTTTGATTTAGCCGATGCTTGTTTAGAAGTCAAGGGCAACCGCGCAACGCGCATTTTACGTGGTTTACAAGCCGAAGGTACCGAAGCGCCTTTATTGTTATGGGCATTAACCCGAGAAATTCGCCAAGTATGCCAACTAGCTTTTAAAGCCAACGACGGGCTACCTTTTGATACCCTTTGCCAACAACTACGTATTTGGGATACCCGTAAGCCCTTGTATTTTAAAGCAATACAGCGATTAAGCCTGCGCCAAGCACAACAACTGCTGCCACTAGCCAGCCGCTGCGACCAAGCCATTAAGGGTTCTGGTGAACCACTAAACGATTTACTACTTCAGCTAGTGATTCAGTTTAGCGGCCAAGCCCCTGTTTTAATCAGCGCTTAGCTTGCTAATCAACTATACATAAAGTTAGTGCAAACGCTGCTTAGCAGTGATTAAAGCGGTTGAAGCTTCATTCCAATCCCTTGCTTTTTCACCTGGCCAAGCCAGTGTATACCACAGCCCCACTTGCGGCGGCACAGCAATTAATAAGCTTAGCAACCGCTGACTAAAGGTTTCTAGGAGTTCAGTGCGCTGCTCTGATTCATTCATAAAGAAATTATAACCGGCTAATAGGGCACGTGAAAAATCATCCCAGCCGTGGTATTCCTCGGTAATCAGCTTTCGCACCTTAGCTAACCAATCACGCAATTGGGCATCGCTTAACCAATCAATTTGGTAGCCAGCCACGGCCAAATCAACCAGCTGCACCATATCCCAAGCGGTTAAATCAACGTCATTAATGCCAAGCGTATTGTGCTTAACTCGTAATAAACGCTGATAATAAGCCTCTTGTTCTTCATCCCGCTCGTCTTGTTCATGCATTTCAATTTCAGTGGCTAAACGGGCAGCATTCAAAGTGAAAGGTGAAAAAGCAATTAAATATTCTTGGCGATCGCCTGCATAATAAAGGTGGTTAAGGTAATCAATAAGGTCATCAGCGGTTTGAAATAAATGCGTATCTTGCAGCAAGTTTTTTAATTCATCGCGTGGCCAAGCCGGTAGTTTTTCAGGCCAAGACCAATGAATGCCCGTTAAAGGCCCCACTAGGTTTAAAGTGGCAAGGTCGGCTTCACTGACCGGCTTCCCGGGTTCAGTAAAACTAACTGCAGGGCGCTTCCAAGGAATAAACCAAAACAAACTACCCGGGTCGGTTAAATGCCAATCTAGTTCAGGCAACAAAGGCTTTTCATCATCCACTTGTGAAAGCAGTTCATCCCAACCCTGCCATGCCAACAACATTTCTTGGGCAGAAGAGTAGTGCCAGCTTAAATAATCTTTCAAAGCTAGGGTTAGCTCTTGTATTTCTGCGGCGGGGTAATGCTGGGTTTCTTCTGCTTTAATCAAATAAAAAGCATATTTTTCAGCCATAACAATGCAAGCAGGGCGCTTAACCAAAGCCGCCAAATGTGAAGATTGTTGTCGCCATACACTCCACGTTTCTGGCACTGCCGCTAGATTTTTAGCAAGGCGTGGCGCTTTATTAATGCGGCAATTTAAAGCCAGCTGATCGTAATGGTGCACCCGCCCCGGCTGCCAAAACCTTGATAAGGTTGAAGTTAAACCTTCATCAGGGTGAATATCTAAACCTGCAAACAAGTAATCCCTTGCTTCATCACGGCGCTCTTGGGGTAATTCATCCGGCGCTAAACCCGTCAATAAGCTTGTGTCATCACGCAAACTTGCAACTAAACAGGTAAGTAAAAAGGGGTCATCCAATGCGGCAGAAAAATTAGCACGAGCATCACGAAAATCGGGGTGATCTAAAGACAAAGCCTGCCAATCTAGCTGCTGAAAAGGTGAGAAAGGCGATTCTAATAGCAACTCCCAAGTGCGCTCAAGCTCAGGGCTTAGGCTAAAATCGGTTTGGGTTTGCCACAGCCAATAACCTAATAAATAGCTTTCAGATAAGGCTTTCCAAGAAGAATATTGGCTGCGCAACAACCACAGCGCCATTAACGCAAACGTCCGCCATTCCCTAGGGGTTAAATAGCCTGCTAAATAACCTGCAAAAGCTAAATCAGCCATACGCACCCAATCCCAAGCAGCCACATCTAACCGGCTGCCAGGCTCAAAAGCTGCCACTAAATCAGCATAGTCTTCATAGCCTTCAGGCAATTCATTGCGCCAAATTTCACGGTCTTCTTCTTTTGCCTGCTGCAACCAAATAACATCAAGCTGCCAAGCATAGCGCTGCCCTTGCCCTGCCATCCAATACAATAACTGCTTACAATCTTTGGCTGAATGCACCTGCCAATAATCATTGAGTGTGGCTTTTACATCCGGCCAAAATTTTTGTTTTAAAGAATCAGCATCATCTAAAGGTTGCTGATAAACTACAAAGCTTGATGATCTAACCGCCAAAGCATAGCCAAGCGGCGTGTTACGTGCTTGTATAACCTTAGGTAGCTGGGTTGTTAAACAGCTTAACGGGCAATCAACAGCAAAACTTTGTTGCCAGTTTGAAAAATCAGCCCCTGCTAAGCGCTGAAGTTTTGCTGCACCATAATCTTCTTCTTGTAAGGCATAGATTAGTTGTTCAGGTTCAGGGTAAGCTTGCTGTAAACGCTGAGCGAACAACTCTAACCAAGCTTGACTTTCTGCAGGCTCAACCCAATGCAAGTGCTGCATGGCCGCTAATACCTGTAGGCTATTAACC
>CANQLY010000211.1 GCA_947624795.1 uncultured Marinospirillum sp. | reverse complement strand
TACATTGAAGTAATCTAGATACTTCTTAAGAAGCCTTCTTGAACCAAACGGAATGTGTCATCCTTTAAAAATCAATAAATCAATAAATCAATAAATCAATAAATCAATAAATCAATAAATCAATAAATCAATAAATCAATATAAAAATAGAATGGAAGGATTATTGATAGAGCTATGAAAAGTTTAAATAAAAACAGAGATTTACACTTCAACAATGAAGATAAATTAATTTCATCAACTAACCTTGAAGGTGTTATTCAGCATTGTAATGATGCGTTTGAAAAAATAAGTGGCTACACTTATGAAGAGCTTATAGGGTCTCATCATAATATAGTACGTCATCCTGATGTACCAAAAGAAGTATTTAAAGTTATGTGGAAAAACCTTAAAGCTGGTGTTCCTTGGATGGGGATAGTTAAAAACCGCTGTAAGAATGGTGACTATTATTGGGTAAGTGCTTATGTCACTCCATTAACTGAAAACGGTGAGATAGTAGGCTATGAATCTGTACGTTCTTGTCCATCAAGAGCTGATGTAGAGCGTGCTGAAAAACTATATAAACGTATTAATAATAAAAGACGCAACTTAGCACTACCTCGTTATTTTAAACAACTCATGATTGCTTTTGGATTTATTCTACCTGCATTATTTTTAGGTTACAGTGTATCCTTATTATTTAGTACCTTATGGCTTATTGCAGCACTTTTAATTTTTGGTGGTATTCAATATTTACAATTTAGACATGACTTAATTTTGATTAGCCAAGAATTAAAAGGTACATTTATGCACCCATTAGCGGCAAGCACTTACACTAACCAACAAGGTATGATAGGTAATATTATGGTGGGTGTAATGAGCTTACGTGCACATTTAGATACTGTTTTAATTCGTATTGAAGATGCATCACGCAAAGTAGCAAAACAATCACAGCATGGCTTAGAGTTAACTGAGGTGGTGCGTAAAGAAATGCTTAACCAAAACCAACAAACTGAGCTAGTTGCTGCCGCGATGCATGAAATGTCACTTGCCATTAATGAAATCTCTAATAATGTACAAAGTACAGCAGTTCAGGCTGACCATTCTGCTGAGCTAGCAGAACAGGGAGTGCAAGTAGCAAATGTTACACGCACATCCATAGAAAATTTACGTAAAACTGTTTTAAATATCGGTAAGTCTGTACAACGCTTAGCTGAACAAACCAATACTATTTCAAATGCAGCTATTTCAATTGAAACTATTTCTGAGCAAACAAACTTACTAGCATTAAATGCAGCCATTGAAGCTGCACGAGCAGGCGAACAAGGACGTGGCTTTGCTGTAGTAGCTGATGAGGTGCGCTTGTTGGCTTCGAACACTCGTGATTCAGCACAAAGTATCAGCCATATTGTTGCTAACTTACAATCTCAAGCTTTGGATTCAGTACAGTACACCGAAGTGGGTGCTTCAGATTCAGACCAAGGTTTAAAACGAGTTTTAGAATCAGAAACTATGCTAACAGGCATTGTTGAAGCTGTTACTAAAATCTCATCAATGTCTTTACAAATGGCAACCGCAGTAGAACAGCAAGCAATGGTATCTCAAGATGTAAATAGACAAATTGCAGAAATTTCAGCCTTATCTAGTTACAGCTTACAACGTACAGAAGAGAGTGCTATTAGCCTTAAAAAATCAAAAGAAGTATCTGAACAGCTACTTGAATTAGTAAATCGATTTAAAGCTTAACTGTTCCTATAAAAATGCCTCACTTATTCTTGAGTGAGGCATAGTAAAAATCAACATAGATACTAACAAGTATGTCGTTTAAAAATATTAGTCTCATTTTCTTGCCTATATTCAATTTGTAAATACAACATCAGGAACACGTCAACCTGTTTTGAACTAACTTCTTTTAATTACTTAACTAACCGAAAAAATTCTTGGCAAGACTTTCTATCTCGCTACTATCGAATTTAAACGGCTCTTCGCATTTAAGGGTATAGAAAAAAACTGATTAGCTAGAAAAAGAGTAAGCGTAACAGCAACCCCACCTATTTAAACTAGCGACAACTATCCTGGCCGGTTTTGTTGCTTAAAGTTTGATGGTCCAAGGCAGCAAATGGTCTAGTTTGTCGATTTCTTTGCAGTGCGGCAGTTGCTCAAACAAGGCTGTTAAGTAAGTACTGGGTTGGATGCCATTGGCTTTGGCAGTTTCAACTAAGCTGTAAAGCAATGTAGTGGCATGGGCACCACTTCGGGTGTTGGAGAAGAGCCAGTTTTTTCTGCCAATCACGAAGGCCTTAATTGCTCGTTCTGCACGATTATTGTCGATAGTGGCTTCACCTTGCTCAAGGTAAACCTGCAGCTTGTCCCATTGATTTAAGGTGTAGTGAACCGCAGCACCTATCGTGCTTTTAGGCGGCACTTGCTGTGCCGTTTTATCCAGCCAAGCTTTAAGTTGCTGCATGATGGGTACGGCTTCCGTTTGGCGAAGAGTTAGTTTCTCTTTAGGTGTTGCTTGGAAACGAGCTTTTTTAGGCTCTCAATATCGTCTGGAAGTGGCGTGGCATCAGTGTTTTTCATGGTGCTAATTATACTAAAAACAACCAGCTAACGCACTGATTTTACGAGTCTATTCAGGCTTTTTTTACTAAAAAACGCTGCTGTATTCTAGTGGCTTATGACCCTGCATTTTTTCAATATCTAAACCTTCTAACAACCATTGCCACTCACGCTCGGTCAGAGTTAACACCTCGCCTACCCTGCGTTTAGGCCACTTGAATTTGTCTTTTTCTAAGCGTTTATACCACAAGCAAAACCCTGTTTTATCCCAGTAGAGC
>CANQLY010000210.1 GCA_947624795.1 uncultured Marinospirillum sp. | reverse complement strand
GTGGGTAAAATGCGTGTACCTTTAGGCGTTATTGGCATTATTTATGAATCACGTCCCAACGTTACTATAGAAGCTGCCAGCTTGTGTTTAAAAGCAGGTAACGCAGCTATTTTACGGGGCGGCTCTGAAGCCATACGCTCTAACCAAGCCATTGCCCAATGTTTGATGCAGGGTTTAAAAGCGGCAGGCTTACCCGAAGCTTCAGTGCAAGTGGTTGAAATTATTGACCGTGAAGCAGTAGCAGAAATGATTACTTTAAGTGAATACATTGATGTATTAGTGCCCCGCGGCGGCAAGGGTTTAATTGAACGCATCACTGCCGATGCCAAAATTCCTGTTATCAAACACTTAGATGGTGTTTGCCATGTCTACCTTGACCGCTATGCCGACAGAGAAAAATCGTTAGCCATTGCTGTCAATGCAAAAACCCACCGCTATGGCACTTGCAACACCATGGAAACATTGTTGATACACGAATCGCAAGCCGCAAGCTTATTGCCTGCATTAGCAGAAGCTTACGAAGAAAAAGGCGTTGAACTGCGAGGCTGTGCACGCGCTAGGGTTTTAGTACCTAAAATGTTAGCAGCCATTGATTCAGATTGGTCAGCAGAATATTTAGCACCCATTTTAGCCATTAAATTGGTCGATTCACTAGATGAAGCCATTCAGCACATCAATACCTATGGTTCACACCACACCGATGCTATTGTGACTGAAAACTACACGCGCGCCCGACGCTTTATGGCGATTGTTGATTCAAGCTCAGTCATGGTTAACGCTTCTACACGTTTTGCAGACGGTTTTGAATATGGCTTAGGTGCAGAAGTGGGCATTTCTACTGATAAAATTCATGCCAGAGGCCCCGTGGGTTTAAATGGTTTAACCTCACAAAAATACCTAGTACTAGGCGATGGCCAAATACGTGCCTAACACTGCTAAAAAACAACCCTTAGTTTTAATGTTTGGCGGTACTTTTGATCCGGTTCATTACGGGCACCTGCGTAGTGCCTTAGAGCTAACGCAAATTTTGCCCGTTCAAAAAGTACACCTAGTGCCTTGCCAATTGCCAGTGCACCGCAGCAAACCCGGTGCCACAGCAGAGCAACGCCTAACCATGCTACGCTTAGCCGTTGCCGATGAGGCTTTTCTTTTTGCTGATGACCGTGAATTGCAAAGGGCAGGGCCTTCTTGGTCGGTTGACACGTTAGAAAGCCTGCGACAAGACTATGGACCACAACAGCCCCTAGTCATGGTGCTAGGCTGGGATGCTTTTTTAGGCTTACCTAACTGGTCACGGCGTGAACGCCTACTTGAGCTTGCACATTTAATTGTCTTAGCACGGCCTGGTCAGATGCATGAAGCATCCGATGAAGTGTTGCAACTTTTAAAGCAATACGAACTGCAAGCAGGAGAGGCATTAAATGCCAGCCCCGCCGGTCGAATTTTGCGTTTAAGCTTGCCTAGCACGTTTGAAATTTCGGCAACCCACATTCGTCGACTTTTGGCTAATAATTTATCAGTACGCTATTTATTACCAGACACTGTTCTAAATTTTATCAATGAACAAGCACTTTATTAACAAAGGCTTGACTGAAAGCTTTAAAAAAGTACCTCACTATTATTTAACTCGGAGTAAAAATGCAAGCTGATCAAATTAAACAACTCGTGATTAATGCTTTGGAAGACTTAAAAGCTCAAAATCTCCTTGTTTTAGATGTAAAAGGGGCAACGAGTGTGACTGATTACATGATTCTTGCCAGTGGTAGCTCATCACGCCAAGTAATGGCTTTAGCACGCAATGTTCAAGATGCCATTAGAAAAGAAGGCATGGAGCCTTTAAGCATTGAAGGGTTGGATGCAGGCGAATGGGTACTCGTTGACCTAGGTGATATTATCGTTCACGTTATGCAGCCACAAGTACGTGAATATTATGATTTAGAAAAACTCTGGCGTGAGTTTTCTATGCCCACTTTAGAACCCGTTAGCGACGATTAGGCCTAAGTTTTGAAAATACGAATTCTTGCTGTAGGACAAAAAATGCCCGCTTGGGTAGAACAAGGGGTCGCCGAATACACTAAACGCCTTCCTCATGACTTTAAAGTGGAGTTTGAAGAAATTCCGCTGGGAGCAAGGCGGCCGGGTAGCGATTTAAAAAAAGCCATGCAGCAAGAGTCCGATGCCGTATTAGCACGCCTAAAAAACAGCAAAGAAAAAGTCATTGCTTTGGATGTTTTAGGTAAATCTTGGTGCAGCGAACAACTAGCAAAAGAAGCAGAAGATTGGCGAATGGAAGGCCGTGATATCGCCTTACTCATTGGAGGGCCTGATGGCCTTTCTGATGCGTGTTTAAAACTAGCAGAACAACGCTGGTCACTGTCGGCCCTAACACTGCCACACCCTTTGGTTAGAGTACTGCTTGCAGAACAGCTATACCGTGCTTGGACGCTACTTTCTGGTCATCCCTATCACCGCTGAGTATCACCCTTGAGTAACCATGACCCAGTTTAAACGCCAGATTAAAGACTCAGAAAAAGAAAGTCGTATTTTTCTATTTCGTGGGCGATTGTTACTTTTTTTTGTTGTGGTGCTAATGCTAATTCTAGTCGGGCGCATGGCTTATTTGCAGGTATTTCAATACGACCTCTACACCCTGCGCTCAGAACGTAACCGTATTAGCGTAGAAGCCATACCACCCACCCGTGGCTTAATTTATGATCGCAACAATCAGCTACTTGCCGATAACCTACCCAGCCATAGCCTAACATTAACCCGTGAACTCACCCCTGATGTTGAACAGGTGGTGGCTAGGGTGTGCATGTTGCTTGAACTAGATGCAGCCTGTCAGACCACTTTAAGTGAGCGCAGCTTTCAGCGGCGC
>CANQLY010000209.1 GCA_947624795.1 uncultured Marinospirillum sp. | reverse complement strand
GCCACTGTTGTTGCGCCTTGCCAAGCGGGGCGAAGCTAAAGCTTTGCAATGGCCGGGTTTACGCAGCTGGTTATTACAAAGCGATGCCGAAAGTTTTGATTTATTAGCCACCGCCGCAGGCCTTGCCAACTGGCAAGAACAACACCGTTATTGTGGGCGCTGTGGCTGTAAAACTCAGCCTAGAAACGATGAATATGCCCATGAATGCCCACGCTGCCACCTGCGCCAATACCCACGCGTTTCGCCTTGCATTATTACTTTAGTGTGGCGCGACGATGCGCTGTTACTGGCACGCAGCCCACGCTTTGCGCCGGGGGTTTACAGCACCTTGGCAGGCTTTATTGAAACCGGCGAATCGGCAGAACAAGCCCTGCACCGTGAGGTAGAAGAAGAGGTTAGTGTGCAAATTGGTAATTTTAAATACCTAGGCAGCCAAGCGTGGCCTTTCCCTAATTCACTAATGCTGGGTTATTGGGCTGAATACCAAGGCGGTGAAATTGCGTTTGATGGCATAGAAATTGAAGATGCCCAATGGTACCCCTTTGACCAACTGCCTGAACTACCCACTAAAACGTCCATATCACGCTATTTAATTGATTCATTTTTGCGTTGGAAAGGCGTTATTTAACTTGCTTTAAACAGGATAAAGTCATGTCACAACTTTTACGCATTATTCTGATTCACACCCACCTGCCCGGCGTGGTGGAAATTCAAATGGATCAACACACCAACATTTGTGGTACTAACGCTTCGGGCAAAACCACCTTACAAAGGCTGATTCCTGTTTTTTATGGCGAGCTGCCCAGCCGTGTGGTGCCTAAAACCCGTAAAAAGTTTGATGAGTTTTACCTGCCTTTTAGCAACAGTTACCTTATTTATGAATACCGACGAGCCGGTGGCGATATTTGCCAAACTGTTATAACCCGTAAAAGTGAAGGTGGATTAGAGTACCGTTTTGTAGGTGCGCCTTATTCAAGCGAACACTACCTAGAAGAAACCAGTGAAGGCGTAAAAGCCTACAGCTATGCAGACTGGGCCAGCAGATTACGCCAAGCTGCCGTGGGGCCAATTTCACATAAAATTACTGCCACCAGCGAATACCGCAGCATTATTCAAAACGATACTGCCACTTTAAGAAGTAATGCTACCGACAGTTTAAAACTGCGCCGCCTAGCCGCTGATTTTAGCCTAGTCAGTGGCAGTCATAAACTGCGCCACATTGAAAAGCTGGTCAGTGCGGTGCATGCCAAAGAAGGCAAGATGGACACTTTAAAAGCCATGTTAGCGGCCATTTTTGAAGAAGATGGCGTAACGCTACCCACCACACGGGTAAGAAATACTAAGGCAAGGGAATGGATACAAAACATGCGCCAGTCCATGAAGCTTGCCCAGCTGGAAGAAGATTTTGAGCAGCTAAAAAAGCTGGCGCAAGCACTGGAAGGTTTTGAAGCACAGCTGGCGGCTTTACAGCCCTTGTTATTGCAAGATCAGCAAGAACAAAACCAGCGTTGGGCTGACAATGAAGGGCAGGCAAACCAGCTGCGAGGCAAACTGCAGCAGCTAAAAATTCACTACGAAGCCGACCTGTCAGAACACAACAGCCAGCTAAGTAAAACAGAACATGATTTGCAAGAAACATTGACTCGCTTAAACCGTATTCAAAGCCGCTATGAAGACTATGAAGCAAGGGACATGGCCAAGCTGCAAAGGGATACCGATGCTCTGCCCTTATGGCGTGAAAACCTAGTTGAACTGCAAGAGCAATACCAGCTGATTGCAGCCCAGCACGATGATTTAGAACGCCAACTAGACCTACGCAAAATTAAACTGGCCACCAGCCTTGAACGCTTAAGCCAACAGCACAGCCTGAAGGCACGGCAATTACAGCAACAAAAAGACCAAGTAAGAGCCAGCCAAGACAAGCAGCTGGCAAGCCTTGATCAAAACTTTCAAAACCGTTACCAAACCCAGCAAAACCTGTTTGCTGAACAGCTAGCGCAAAGCAAAAGTGATTTGGCTGTATTGCAAACGCAGCTGAACCATTCGCCCTTAACTGCTGCTGAATTAGACCAGTTAAGTAAGGCCGAATCCCGTTTAGAACAAGCCCAAACCCAAGCTCAGCACCAGCACCACCAATTTCAAAACTTGCAGCAGCAAAAGCTAGCCACCCAACAGTTGCGTGACCTAGCAGCCCAGCAGCTAGCCCAGCAGCACCAAGCCCTGCAAACTGCTGAAAACCATGTGCAACAATTGCACCGGCAACTGAACCCAGTGCAGGGCAGTTTAAGGCATTTTTTACGCCTGCATTACCCTGATTGGGAACAGAGTTTAGGCAAGGTTATTGATAAAAATCTATTAGAACGCCAAGACCTGCAACCCAGTTTTAGCGAACCCAGCCCTAGCTTGTATGGTTTGAATTTAGAATTAAACGCGTTAGAACTGCCTGATTATGCCCAAGATGAAGCCGCCATTAAGCATTTAATAATTACGGCAGAACAGGCTGTAACAGATGCTAGCCAGCAAAAAACCTTAGCCGAACAGGCATTGCAACACCAGCATGAGAAATTTTTGCTGCAAAGTGCCCAGCTAGACCAAGCCCAGTGGCAGGTGACTGAAAGTGATCAGGACATTGACCATGCAAGGAATGCCCGTGACCGCCTAAAAGCCGAGCAGCAAACACACATTAACCAGCGCCAAGCGAAAATACGCCAACAGCTAGGCGAGCAACAACAGCAGTTAGAATACTTAGGCCAGCAACAGCAGCACGACTTGCAAGCCATGAATAAAGATCACCAAGCCCAGCGTTTAGAACTAAAAGCCGATGGGCAAACCGAGCTAAGTAACCTTGACGATCAGCTGGCTCAGCTTGAAGAACAGCTAACGGCCAAGCGTGAAGAAAACCAAGC
>CANQLY010000208.1 GCA_947624795.1 uncultured Marinospirillum sp. | reverse complement strand
CCAAGGGAAAAACCGCTGAGGAGCCGTGTATGAGTGATTTACCCGTACTTTTTAGCGAGTTGCCGTTAAACAATGGCCAGAAAATTGGTGTAGCAACGCTAAATGCGCCGCGTGCATTAAACGCCTTGTCGTTAGAGATGATTGACCAGCTACTAGCTAAGTTTGAAAGCTGGGCAAGCAATGCACAGATAGCGGCGGTTTGGCTGGAAGGCACCGGCGACAAAGCCTTTTGTGCCGGTGGCGATATTGTTGCGCTTTACCGTTCGATGACTGAATACACTGGTGGTACGGATCCTGCTAAAGAAAACCCTTACGCAGAGAATTTTTTTACCACGGAATATAAGCTCGACTATTTAATTCATACCTACCCTAAACCCCTGATTGTTTGGGGTAACGGCATAGTGATGGGCGGCGGTATGGGCTTGTTTGCCGGTGCGCCTTTTCGGGTGGTGACAGAAACTTCACGCCTAGCCATGCCAGAAATCACTATTGGCCTTTACCCAGACGTAGGCGGTAGCTGGTTCTTAAATCGTATGCCCGGGCGTTGTGGTTTGTTTTTAGGCTTAACCGGTGCGCACTTTAATGCAGCCGATGCCTTGTTTGTTGGCTTGGCAGACCGTTTTATTACCCATGAACAGCGTAATAAAGTGCTGGCTGCGTTAGAAGAAGCGCCTTGGGGCGACGATGATTTCCGTACTGTTAGCCATGTGTTGCGTGAGTTTGAAGCCGCTAGCCAAGCCGCTTTACCCGCAGCGCAGGTTGAAGCACATTTTGCCGAAATTCAGCAGCTGACCGATGCCGATTCTGATTTAGAAAGGGCTAAGAAAATTGCCGCCTATGCTGGCGAAGGCAAGTGGTTGCAGCGTGCGGCCAGCAGTTTAGCTGCCGGTTCGCCAACGGCCATGTTGCTGATTCAAGAACAGCTACGCCGTACACGCCATGCCTCTTTGCGTGAAGTCTTCCAGCAGGAATTAAACCTTTCTGTGCAAGCCAGTTTAAAAGGCGAATTTGCCGAAGGTATTCGTGCCTTGCTTATTGATAAAGACAAAAATCCACGCTGGAACTATGCAACGGTTGATGCCGTTGAGCAGCAGTGGATCGACAGTTTTTTTGAGCCGCTCTGGTCAGAAAGTCCTTTGAAGGCGCTTTAAAAAGCCATTTAAAAGTTATTTAAAATACAAAAACAAGATGGAGTTAGTTTATGAGTAAAGTCGCATTTATAGGTTTGGGTAACATGGGCGGCCCTATGGCTCACAACCTAGTTAAAGCAGGCCATACAGTTACAGGTTTTGATTTAAGCGCTGATGCACTGAAAGCCTTGGCCGCAGCAGGCGGTACAGCAGCCAGTTCAGCGGCAGAAGCTGTGGCCGGTGCTGAAGTGGTTGTTTCTATGCTACCAGCTAGTCAACACGTTGCCGGTTTGTACCTAGGTGAAGCGGGTTTGTTCAGCCAGTTGCCTGCGGGTACTTTGGTTATTGATTCGTCCACCATTGCTGCAGAAACGTCACGCCAAGTGGGTAAAGCGGCGGCTGAAAAAGGCATTAAGTTTCTTGATGCGCCGGTTTCTGGTGGTGTGGGTGGCGCAACCGCTGGCACGCTTAGCTTTATTGTGGGCGGCAGTGCAGCTGATTTTGCGCAGGCCAAGCCACTTTTAGAAAACATGGGTAAGAATATTTTTCACGCCGGTGAAGCCGGTGCAGGTCAGGTTGCCAAAGCCTGTAATAATATGCTGCTTGCTATTTTAATGGCCGGTACCACCGAAGCCCTAGCTTTGGGGGCTAAAAATGGCCTAGACCCTGCGGTGCTTTCAGAAATTATGAAGCAAAGCTCGGGTGCTAACTGGGTGTTGAATGTTTACAACCCTTGGCCTGGTGTTATGGAAGGCGTGCCTGCTTCCAATAACTATCAGGGTGGTTTTCAGGTTGATCTAATGGCAAAAGACCTAGGTTTAGCTTGGGAAACAGCCTTAAGCAGCAAATCATCCATTCCTATGGGTTCTTTGGCACGCAACTTGTTTGCGCTGCATGCTCAAAAGGGTAATGGTGGTTTAGACTTTTCCAGTATTCAGCAGATGTTTGCTGAATAAGCAGCAGACTAAAATGGCTTAAATAAGTTTAATGATACAAAAAATCCAAAACAGGGCTTGTAGAATGCGTTTAATTGGTTTACGTTGACGTCAAGGTCATTTTATAGTTTTTACTAAGACTGATTCTACAAGTTCAATATTAGCTGGTACAAAAATAATAGGGCTAAGCCCACAGCAAGAGGATTGACAATGAGCCAGGAGTTCGTGTTAGAAACGCGAGGTCTGACTAAAGAGTTTCGCGGCTTCACTGCTGTTGACTCGGTTAACTTGCAAGTGAAAGAAGGCAATATTCATGCGCTTATTGGCCCTAACGGGGCTGGTAAAACAACACTGTTTAATTTATTAACTAAATACCTACCCATTACCCGGGGTGATATTTTATACCGCAATAAAACCATCGCTAAGATGAAATCAAGTGAAATAGCCCGTTTAGGTGTAGTGCGTTCCTTTCAAATTTCAGCCGTTTTTCCACACATGACCGTGTTGGAAAATGTACGTGTTGCCTTACAGCGTCCTATGGGTAATTCCTTTCATTTTTGGAAACATGAAAAAGTACTGAATCAGTTAAATGACCGTGCAATGGCGCTATTAGAATCGGTTGGCCTAGAAGATTATGCTGATAATGTAACTGTTGAGCTGCCTTATGGCCGTAAACGTGCCTTAGAACTTGCCACCACCCTTGCAATGGAACCTACCATTATGCTGCTTGATGAACCTACGCAAGGCATGGGCTTGGAAGACGTTGATAGGGTCACTGAGCTGATTCGTAAAGCGGCTGTAGGGCGCACTATTTTAATGGTAGAGCATAATTTAAAAGTAGTGAGCACCCTT
>CANQLY010000207.1 GCA_947624795.1 uncultured Marinospirillum sp. | reverse complement strand
CTTTAGGTGTGGCGCTAGGTGCTGGTAGGCTTTGTTGTAAAGAAAGTAATTGTGGAATGGCCTGACCAGCTTGCCAAGTTTGTAGTTGATTGCCGTAAATATCACAAACGTCTATAGAGCTAAAAGTGAGGGCGTTAGGTGTGTTTTCTAGCGTTGCTTGTTGCCAAGTATGAAAGATATTGGGTAAAAAATGCTTATTTAAGCCAAAGGTTAGGTGATTAAAGCTTAAAGCTTCACCCTTTTGATAAGTGCGTATACCTAAAGAAGGTGGTTGAATTACAAATTGCGGTGGGTAGTTAAGACTACCTTTAGTTTGCCCTTCAAATAAATTGCTATAAGCACAGTCGGCTTGTTGATGGCATGTGTTGCATTGAGTTTTGGGTGTTTGAGTGCAGGTTAACTGGCGTAAATTCCGACCATACATACCACGTAATGATGGACCAAGAAATGAGGGGCTAGTCCAAGTTTGTTTGGCGTTCCAGTTAATGCGTAGAAATAAGAAATTAGACTGATTCAAAGAAACACCTTAATTATTGAGTATTTTAAATAGTATTTGTTTTTTTAAAAATGTATGGTTACGAACAGTTGTGCTTTATGCAAGAGGAGATACGGAAAGTTATGGATATTATCAAAGCTGAATTTGTTGTTACAACTCCCATGTTTTTGGGCGCTGCTTCTGCCGGTGCAAACAAACAGCCAGAATGTGCAGACGGTATTCGAGGGGCTTCAGTTAAAGGGGCATTAAGAGCAACTTATCGCGCCTTAAATTGGAGTCGTATTCGTAACAGTGCAACCGATGATACGCAAGCTTTACATCAGTTGCATGCTGAAGAAGCGGCTATTTTTGGTAGTGCGGTAAAAGATAAAAAAGGTGGGCAAGCACAGTTTTTATTGCGTGTGCATGATGGGGAAGCTACACCTCAAAAAGAACTAACTAATAAAAATGATGCTTTAGAATACCTTTTAGGTATGGGGTTGTTTCATTTTCGTAATGGCATGTTGCGTGACCACCTTCCTGTAGAAACAACCTTCAAGTTGGAATTAGCACTTAAACCTTCGTTAAGCAAAGCACAAAAACAACAGTTACAAGAGACTTTGTTATTTTGGGGTTTGACGGGTGGCTTAGGGAGTCGTGCTCGTAAAGGCTTTGGGTCGGTATCTATCACCTCGCTTGAACGGCTAGGTAAAAAGATAGATTTGCCCACTACAGTTCAGGAATATAAAGCCAAACTACAAAGCCTAGTGGGTACAGACTTGGTGGATGGTTTAGCACCCTTAACGGCCTTTTCTAACCAAACAAGAATGCAGATTTCTGGTATAGATAAAGACGTTTTTCGCTTACTTAAATCGCACGGCAGGCAAATGGCTTTGTACCGTGGTTATGGCCGAAATGGCAGAGTATTAGGTGAGGCTGCTGAACAAAACTTTAGAGGCGACCATGCTTGGGCCTATGCACTGAATCAGCGCCAAGCAGATACAAACTATTTGCCTGCACGGGCAGTTTTTGGTTTGCCGCATTCATATTTTTTAAGTGGTGCTAGTTTTAACTTATCCGTAGAAGCAGCCACGGGTAGGCGTGCATCTCCTTTATTTGCACACCTACATAGGCTTCCAGATGGGCAGCATCTTTTACTGCATACCTTGTATACAGGTCAGTTTTTACCCGATCAGGTTGCTGTGAATGTAGATAGTCGAGCGCAGAAATACACCTTAAATAATCTCGATAATAGAGTGGATTGGTCTGTATTAGATACTTTCTTACAGCGCTTTAAACCATCCACAGAGGACGTGATTTATGGCTGATCAGTATTTTCACTTAACCATTGGTCCGGTTCAAGCCTTTGTAGCCCAAGCCCGTAGAACCCGTGATTTTTGGGCAGGTTCTTTTATTCTTTCTTTTCTTTCTTCGGTAGCCATGGTGGCAGTGCGTCAACAAAAAGGTGCTATAGAGTTTCCTTTGCCTGATGAGGGGTATTTAAGCTGGCTAAAAGGTGATGCAGAAGGTGGTGCTGCTAAACCTTTGCAAGGCTCAGTACCGAATCGTTTTAAGGCCATGGAAGTTAAAGTAGGCGAAGGTTTTGACCCAGAAGCTGTGGTTGCCGCCGTTAAACAGACTTGGCGTGAGTTAGCTGAATTGGTTTGGCAGGGCGATTTACAAGCAGTAACTGCCGATTCCAAACAAGCTAAAGCCATTTGGGATAGGCAAGTCGATGACTTTTGGGAAATTAGTTGGTGTTTAACACCAGAAAAAGACGTTTCTAACTTGTTAGATCGCCGTAAAAACTGGCGTAGTCACCTAGTAGCAGATGAACCCGGTGTTAAATGCAGTTTAATGGAAGGCTACCAAGAGCTTTCAGGTCAGCTTGCCCCTGGTGAAGCTGTTAGAGAGTTTTGGCAGGCCGTGTGTAACCAAAATGATAGCTTGTACCGTGAACTGCGTGAAGACGAGCACCTGTGTGCGATTGCCTTTGTTAAGCGCCGCTTTGCGCATTATTTTAATCGTTTGAAAGTGCAACTACCTGCAGTTGGTTCGTATGAACCACAAGAGCTGCGTGGTTGGAATCTTCCTAAAACAGTGCCCTCCATTGCTTATATGGCAGCTATGCCTTGGCTAGCTGCGACAGCAAGTTCAGCAATAGATAACCCAGATATTCTGCTAACGCTTCAACATTTAGAGAAAGCTTTAAATGAATTAGATTCACCTTGGGAAGGGCGAGTGGCTAATTACATTCGCCAAGCTTGTGAAAAGATTGGTTATCAAGGGGGTAAATGGCAGCAGGTTAACGGCCAGTATTTATTCCGTCCAGCTTTAGATCAGTCGATTAAAGACGCTAGGCGAGATGGTTCTTTAGGTGCTGAACAACTCGCTTCACTTGAGCTGGTTGCTAAGACGTTACAAAAATTACGCAGCCAAACAGGGTTAGGAGAG
>CANQLY010000206.1 GCA_947624795.1 uncultured Marinospirillum sp. | reverse complement strand
GCGCCAAGTTGTACAAGCCATAAGCACCCACGCTAATCACCACCCCCATAATTACAATCGCCTCTAGCGCCCTAGGTTCAATGCTTGTCGGCAAGGGTTGTAATAACGCCAAGGGCAGAAAGAACAGAGTGCCTAACAGTGTTTGCATAGCAGTTAAGAAAAAAGGGTTATAACGGTGGCTTAGGTGTTTCGCCAGCAAGGTATAGCCTGTTGCGCTAAGAATGGCTAAAAACTCCAAAAAATTACCCAAAGGTGGGTTAGGTGCATGACTAGTCACCTGACTGTGCAAGGATATCCACAAAACACCGCCTACCGCCAAAGAAAAACCCAGCCATTGACGCCCAGTAATTTTTTCACGTAGAAAAAACCACGCACCTGCGGCAATCATTAAAGGCAACACGCTAGTCACCAAACCTGCTTGGGTCGCACTGGTGTATTTCATGGCCATGCCTTCAAATACAAAATATAGGCAGGGTTCAAACAAAGCCATAGCCCCCAACCATTTCCAGTCACCAGCTTGGTATTTAAGCCCACGCAGCAGCCAGCCTAAAAAAGGTAACAATACTAAGCTACCCACCAACAAGCGTAAAAAAATTACCTGCATAGGGTGAAGTGTTTCAATCGCAATTTTTAAAAAAGTAAATGAGCTGCCCCAAATAATCATGGCTAAAATTAAAGCTAGGTGGGCATACAAAAGACGGCTATTCAACAGGCTATTCAATTGACATACTCGATAGGTAGGTAGTTACTTAGATGGCTGTTTGGCTAGTAAGCAAAAAGCTAGTTAGTATACACTTTTCAGCCAATACGCTAAGGAACTGGCTAGGCATCAATTACTAAAGACTATCGAATCAATTAGCTTAATCAAGTTGCTTAGCGCCGCCTAAAACCTTATTCTTAATTACATCCTGCTTAGATACCTTAGCTAGTAGGGCTAAAACACACCTTAATTATATTCTCAACGGAGAAATAAAGATGAGCGTACTAGTCACTCGTAAAGCACCTGATTTTGATGCACCCGCAGTTAAAGGCGATGGCACTATTGTTGATAGCTACAAGCTGTCTGACTCTAACGGTAAATACCGCATGGTATTCTTCTGGCCTTTAGACTTCACCTTTGTTTGCCCTTCTGAAATTATTGCTCATGACAACCGCATGGCAAAATTCCAAGAACTAGGCGTTGAAGTGATTGGCGTTTCAATTGACAGCCAATTCACTCACCACGCATGGCGCAACACTAGCCCAGACAAGGGCGGTATTGGTCCAGTTAAGTTCACTATGGTTGCCGACGTTAAGCACGAAATTACCCGCGCTTACGGTATTGAGCACCCAGAAGAAGGCGTTGCATTACGCGCTTCCTTCTTAATCGACAAAGACGGTATCGTTCAGCATCAAACGGTTAACAACCTACCTTTAGGTCGTAACGTTGATGACATGATTCGTATGGTTGAAGCACTTCAGTTCCACGAAGAACACGGTGAAGTTTGCCCAGCGGGTTGGACTCCTGGCCAAAAAGGTATGAAAGCAGACGCTAAAGGCGTTGCAGACTACCTAGCAGAAGCTTCTGACAAGCTATAAGCCTTAAGGCGCTTAGCCTTATAGAAGTGCTAAACTGGGGGAACGGTGCAAACCGCTCCCCCTTTTTTTATGGTTTTTAAGAGGTCACCATGAACAACAATCGCCACAGTAAACTCATTATTTTAGGCTCAGGCCCTGCCGGTTATACCGCCGCTGTTTATGCCGCCCGCGCTAATTTAAAACCTTTACTTATTACTGGCATGCAAATGGGTGGGCAGCTAACCACCACCACCGAAGTAGACAACTGGCCAGGCGATAACGAAGGCGTTGAAGGCCCAGTTTTAATGGAAAGAATGCGTAAACACGCTGAACGTTTTGATACCGAAGTGCTGTTTGACCATATCAATAAGGTTGAACTAACAGAGCGCCCTTTCACCTTAACCGGCGACCAAGGCACTTACACCTGCGATGCGTTAATTATTGCTACTGGCGCCAGCGCTATGTATTTGGGTTTACCTAGTGAAGAAGCCTTTATGGGTCGCGGTGTTTCTGCCTGCGCTACCTGCGATGGTTTTTTCTACAAAAACCAAGAAATAGCCGTGATAGGCGGTGGTAATACTGCGGTTGAAGAAGCGCTGTATTTATCGAACATTGCTAAAAAAGTTACCTTAGTGCACCGCCGTGACAGCCTAAGATCTGAAAAAATTCTGCAAGATCAGCTATTAGAAAAAGCCAAAAACGGCAATGTTGAAATTCTTTGGAATCATCAGCTAGAAGAAGTACTAGGCGATGCTACGGGCGTTACTGGCTTAAAGCTAAAATCAACCACCGATGATTCAACTCAAGAGCTGCCCGTTGCTGGTGTGTTTATTGCTATCGGTCATAAACCTAATACCGAGATTTTTAACGACCAGCTCGATATGGCACATGGCTATATTAAGGTGAAATCGGGTTTAGAAGGCAATGCCACTGCCACTAGCGTTAAAGGTGTGTTTGCCGCTGGCGATGTCTGCGATCACATCTATCGCCAAGCGGTTACTTCAGCAGGCATGGGTTGCATGGCAGCCTTAGATGCAGAACGCTATTTAGACGCACTAGCCGACTGATAATCAACTAACCATTGCATGGCATCAGTCAGCTCTAAAGTCGGCTTCTGGTGCCTTGCAGCAGCATAACCTTGGTTGAATACCTTAAAGTAATAACCCAATACTTCGGCTGCATTTTGTTCGCCTGCCAGTTTTAATAACTCGATTCCCACTTCCGCAGTACATAAATGTTCTTCTGAAGCGGCTTTGCGCAAACGGTAATCAGTTTTTTCTGTGCTGTGCAAAGGCAACACAGGCAAACCTGCCAACCAAGGGCTTTTGCGAAACATGCGCCTTGCCTGCCGCAGGAAATGGTTTTAAGGTATTT
>CANQLY010000205.1 GCA_947624795.1 uncultured Marinospirillum sp. | reverse complement strand
CTCGCCTTTACCCCATTACTAAGGGCGTTTCAAAACAGCTGCTGCCCATTTACGATAAGCCAATGATTTACTGATGTTGGCCGGTATTCATGAAATATTAATTATTTCCACCCCAGAAGACCTGCCCAACTTTAAAAAGCTATTAGGCGATGGTTCAGACTATGGCATAGAACTAAGTTATGCCGAACAACCTTCACCCGATGGCCTTGCCCAAGCCTTTATTATTGGCGAAGAATTTATTGGTAACAGCAACGTTTGCCTAGTGCTTGGCGACAATATTTTTTATGGCCAAAGTTTTGGTAGGCAACTGCAATCTGCCATTAATCGCACCCAAGGCGCTACCGTGTTTGGCTACCTAGTCAGTGACCCTGAACGCTTTGGGGTGGTGGAATTTGACCAGCAAGGCAACGCTTTAAGCATTGAAGAAAAACCGGCCAAGCCAAAGTCTAACTACGCTGTCACCGGCTTATATTTTTACGACAATGACGTGGTTGCTATTGCCAAAAATGTAAAGCCTTCACACCGTGGCGAATTAGAAATTACCAGCGTTAACCAAGCCTACCTAGACCGGGGTGATTTAAACGTAGAACTACTAGGCCGTGGCTTTGCTTGGTTAGACACAGGCACCCACGAAAGCCTATTAGATGCCGGTATGTTTGTACAAACAGTGGAACACCGCCAAGGGCTAAAAATTGCTTGCCTAGAAGAAATTGCTTACCGCCATGGCTGGCTAACCCGCCAACAACTAGAAGCACAAGGCGAAATATTGGCTAAAACAGGGTATGGCCAATACCTACTGAGTTTAGCAAAAGAAAAAAGGTAATCCTGTGAAGGTATTAGATACAATTTTAGCCGGTGTAAAAATTATTGAACCGCAAGTATTTGGCGACCACCGTGGCTTTTTTAAAGAAACTTACAGCGCCAAGCGCTACCAAGCACTGGCAGGCATTGAATTGCCTTTTGTGCAAGACAACCATTCACGTTCAGGCAAGGGCGTATTGCGTGGCCTGCATTTTCAAAAAACCAAGCCACAAGGCAAGCTAGTTAGCGTGACACGGGGTGCTATTTACGACGTAATCGCTGACATCAATCCCAAATCGCCCACCTATGGGCAGTACGTAGGCATTGAAATCAGCGAAGACAATCACCGCCAGCTATGGATACCG
Source organism: uncultured Marinospirillum sp. (assembly GCA_947624795.1). Classification (GTDB taxonomy): domain Bacteria; phylum Pseudomonadota; class Gammaproteobacteria; order Pseudomonadales; family Halomonadaceae; genus Marinospirillum. The sequence continues at coordinate 1,768 of CANQLY010000205.1, read as the reverse complement.
CCAGGGTATGCCCACGGCTTTTGCGTTGTTAGCGATGCGGTCGACTTTGTGTACAAGTGCACCGACTATTACGACCCTTCAGATGAAGGTGGCGTGGCTTGGGATTGCCCTTTACTCAACATTCAGTGGCCTTTAAGCCAAGTGCAACTGTCTGAAAAAGACCGCCATTATTCAGGCTTAAAACAGCGGTAGGTTTGGCTAGTCTCTAAACTGCAACTTGGCTAATTGAAGGTAAAGCGCCGAGCTTTCCAGCAATTCTTCATGGGTGCCTGAAGCCACTAGATCACCTTTATCAATCAACAAAATTCGGTCTGCCGAAACAATGGTTGATAAACGGTGCGCTATAACCAACGAAGTACGGTTTAGCATTAATTTATCTAAAGCCAACTGTACTTTTTGTTCACTAGCCGCATCTAAAGCACTGGTGGCTTCATCTAATAGTAAAACTTGCGGGTCACGCAATAAAGCCCTAGCAATGGCTAAACGCTGCCTTTGCCCACCCGAAAGCTGCACACCCCCTGGGCCTAAATAGGTTTGCATGCCCTGAGGCAGGCGCTGAATAAACTCTAACGCCTGCGCCTGTTCAGCCACCTGTAGAATTTCTTCATAAGACGCTTCTGGGCGACCGTAACGAATGTTTTTTTCAGCCGTACCCGTAAATAAAGTGGGTTCTTGTGCCACTAAAGCCATGCAGCGGCGCAAATCATTGGGCTGTAAAGTGCGTAAATCGATGCCATCTAATAAAATACGCCCTTGGCTTGGGTCATAAAAACGCAGCAACAGTTTTAAAAGGGTCGTTTTACCTGAACCCGAAGGCCCCACCAAAGCCACACGCTCTCCGGCCTTGATACGAATAGAAAAATCTTTCACCGCTGGCTGTTCTAAACGTGAAGGGTAGGCAAAGCTTACCTGCTCAAACTCCACCTCCCCACGCACAGGGCTAGGCAACAGGCTTGGCTTAGCCGCCGCTGCTATGGCAGGTTTTGCTGCCAACAATTCCAACAAACGCTCTGCCGCACCAATGGCCCTTTGCACTTCACCGGCCACTTCAGCTAAAGCTGCTACTGCACCCGAGGCAACAATGGCATAAAACACAAAAGCGGTTAGTTCACCGGCGGTCATTTTACCGTCTAAAACATCGTGTCCGCCCTGCCATAAAATTAAACCCACCGCCGTAAATACCACCAACATAGCAAAGCCGGTTAATAACGCCCGTTGAAAAATGCGTGATTTGGCTTGCTCAAAAGCCCTTTCTACTCGATGACCATAGAGACGGCTAGATTCAAATTCATGGTTATTGGCTTGCACGGTTTCTATGCCCTGCAACGCTTCACCCGCATAACTGCCTAGCTCAGCAATGCTGTCTTGGCTTGAGCGTGACAACTTACGCACCCGACGCCCAAAAGCCACCACCGGTACTACCGCCATTGGAATGCCTAGCAACACCAGCAACGTAAGCCAAGGGCTAGTAATGAGTAACAGAATAATGGCACCGATCAGCGTTAATAAATTACGCAAGGCCAAAGAAAGGGAAGAGCCAAACAAGCTTTGTAAAACACTGGTATCAGCCGTTAAACGGCTTTGAATTTCACCGGCACCATTACGAAAAAAATACTCAGGCTCTAAGGTTAATAAATGATTAAACACCGCATGGCGTAAATCAGCCGCTAAACGCTCACCTATCCAGCTAACTAAATAAAAGCGTGTGGCAGAAGCCAAAGCCAGCACTGTCACTACAGCCAAAGTACCCATTAATGCTAAGTTTAAC
>CANQLY010000204.1 GCA_947624795.1 uncultured Marinospirillum sp. | reverse complement strand
CTTCAAATTTAACGATTTTATCGCGGCCTGTGTAACCACGTGCTAAACGAATCGCGCTCATGGTGGCTTCAGTGCCTGAACTAACCATACGCACCTTTTCCATGGAAGGCACAAGCTTACACACTAGCTCTGCCATGTCGGTTTCTAGTGCCGTAGGCGCCCCATAAGAAAGGCCTAAATCTAACCGGCCACGCACTGCATCTAAAATGTCTTTATCGGCATGACCAGTAATCATAGGCCCCCAAGAACCCACGTAATCAATGTAACGCCGGTCATCTTCATCAATTAAATAAGCACCCTCGGCTTTTTTAATAAAAATAGGGCTGCCGCCAACACTTTTAAAAGCACGAACGGGTGAGTTAACGCCCCCTGGAATGGACAATTGGGCACGTTTAAATAGATCTTCTGAGCGTGTCATTAAGAGCCTCATGAGAAGTGAAAGAAAGGGTGGGTTCAAAAGCCTTACGAAAATTTTTGACGGCTTCTTCTGGACAAGGTTGGGCAAAAATACCAGCAACAGAGGCAACCATAGCAGCACCGGCGCTGGCTAATAGTGGCAAGTGCTCCACTTTAATGCCGCCAATGGCAAGGGTGGGCAAGCCTAGGTGCTCTGCTAGTTTAAAAATAGTTAAATCAGCCGCTGGTGCATCGGGTTTGGTGCTTGATGGAAAAAAGCGCCCAAAGGCCAAGTAACTAGCACCCGATTTAGCCGCTTGGCTTGCTAGCTGTAAATTGTTGTGGCAAGTGCTGCCTATAATGGCTTTTTTTCCTAATAATTCACGTGCATGGGGCAGGTTAGAATCGCCTTGGCCCAAATGCACCCCAGCAGCCTCACAAGCTTTGGCCAGTTCAGGGTCATCATTAATAATCAGCTGGCATTCATAACTTAGGCACAAATCAGCCAATAGCTGTGTTTGGCGTAATGCTTTGCTGGCATCGGCTGTTTTGTCACGGTATTGTAAAAACTTTAAGCCACCCCGCATGGCCGATTCGGCGGCCTCTTGCAAGTGCCTATCACTTGGCAAAAGATTGGCATCGGTGATGGCATAAATACCACGCAAAAAGGGTTGATTAAGCATGGGGTGTATCCTGCAATCTAAGAGGTAAAAGCTGTCCTTCGGTTAGCTTAAGTGCTTTTTCTAAACTTCGCCAAGCATAATCTTGCGCCTTTACTGAAGCCGTGGCTAAATCTTCGCCCCGACCCAGCAAAGCGGCTAAAGCAGAAGCTAAGGTGCAGCCCGAGCCATGAAATTCACCTTCTAAACGCTGCCAACGATTGACTAAAGGCTCGCTTGAAGCTGTGAATAACAGGTTTTTTACAGTGTGCGTTTGGTTGTGTGTGCCGGTGACTAAAACGGCTCTGCAACCCGAATTAATCAGCTGCATTGCTTTAAATTCAATGCTGCCATTACCAGGAACTAACGCGTTTAATTCTGGAAGGTTTGGCGTAATAACGGCACACAAAGGAATGATTTTTTCTTTTAAATGGGCTATTAACTCTGCGTTACTAAAGCTTGTACCACTAGTGCTTGAAAGCACAGGGTCAAGAATAACGGGTATATTGGCATAATAATTTAGCAGGCTTGCCACGGTTTCTTGAATGGCAAGGTCGCCTAATACACCTAGCTTAATTGCTGCTGGCTGAAAATCGACCAGCAGTGCTTCAAGTTGTTGTCGAAAAGCACCAACGGGCTGGTAAGTCACCTGTTTTATAAACTGGGTGTTTTGTGCTGTTAAGCAGCTAATCAGTGTTAACGGCCAAGTGCCTAGGGCAAGCAGAGTTTGTGCATCGGCAATAATGCCAGCGCCACCAGAAGGGTCGTGCCCACCAATGGCTAAAACGGGTGGGTATCTTTTTTGAAAGTTAGGGTGAATCCCAAGCTTAATCATAATTCACACATCCAACATTTTACCAAGGCTTTATAATGGCAAGAAGCACCACAAAAATGAGTATGAAGACTGGCAATTCATTAAAAAAACGGTACCAAGTTTCGCTGTGGTCATTTCTATCAACTGCAAAACGACGCTGCAGCATACCACACCAAAAATGATAGATTATTAGCAGTGCAACTAAAGCTAGCTTTAACTGTAGCCAAGTTTGTGAAAGGTAGCCTTCAAAATTTAGGCTCAACAAACCTGTACCCAACAGCACAACAGCAACCATAGAAGGGTTCATGATGCCCCTGTAAAGTTTGCGTTCCATGGTTTTAAAGCGCTCAACGCCTTTAATGTCGCCCTCTGCTAAGGCTTGGGTATGGTAGATAAACAGCCTAGGAAGGTAAAAAATAGCTGCAAACCAAGTGACAATAGCCATAATATGAAACGCTTTCAACCAGAGGTAAGTCATTTGTTTTCCGTAAGCTTGATTAAAAAAGAAATCATACCTTAACACCTGCCGCAAGTGTAATAAGACTCACTGTTAAGGCATACTTAATAAGTATTTTTGTGTATTATTAGCCCAACAAATGAACAGGTTAAACTGCTCAATCAATGACTAGATTAATCAGTCAATTAATTAATAAGTGCACCTGTTAATGAATAAGCACCCTTTTAGTGAATCTTAAAAACTAATAAACAGCAAATAATGGGTTAGGAGAGTTAAGTGATAAAAGTAGGCATTGTTGGTGGCACAGGCTATACCGGTGTTGAGTTGCTCAGGCTTTTGGCATCCCATGCCAATGCTTGTGTTGAAGTCATTACTTCACGTTCTGAGGCAGGTATTTGCGTTGCCGATATGTACCCTAATCTTCGTGGCCATTATTCTAATTTATTTTTCAGTGAGCCCGACCTAACAACGCTTGCAGCTTGCGATGTGGTTTTCTTTGCAACGCCTCACGGTGTGGCGCATACCCTAGCCCATGAATTGCTAAAGGCCGGTACCCGTGTCATTGATCTTTCTGCCGATTTTAGACTACAAGATGCCAACGAATGGGCTAGCTGGTATGGGCAGCCACACGGTGCCCCTGAATTATTGGGTGAGG
>CANQLY010000203.1 GCA_947624795.1 uncultured Marinospirillum sp. | reverse complement strand
GTTTAATTCACCCTTAGGCGCAGGTGCCACCATAATAATTTCTTTTACACCGGCGACTTTGGCCGGTAACACATTCATTAATACAGAAGAAGGGTAAGCAGCTTTACCACCGGGCACATAAACACCCACCCGATCTAGCGGGGTAACCTGTTGCCCTAGCAGCGTGCCATCGGCTTCAGTGTAGCTCCAAGAAGGTTGTTGCTGGCGTTCGTGGTAGCTAGTTACGCGTTTAGCTGCGGCTTCCAATGCTTCACGCCTTTTAGTGGGCAGGCTTTCAAAGGCGTCTTTTAAGGCTTGTTGTGACACTTCAAGCTGAGAAAAACAGGTGGCAGGATGCTGGTCAAACTGTTGCGTATAAGCCAAAACAGCAGCGTCGCCTTTTTGACGAACCGCAGCAATAATTTCATCAACCAACTGCTGTATTTTAGGGCTTGAAACGCCTTCCCAAGCCAGCAGCTGATCTAAGGTGGTAGTAAAATCTGCACTCGTTGCATTTAGTTTTCTTAAATTAAGCTTTGTACCCATGTTTAGTGTATCCATGTTTAATGTACTCATGTTTAATTCCCAGCTGCCGGTCAAAAAAATTAAGCAGAAGCAGCCGAGCGTTGCTCAACTGCCAAGCGTAAACGGTCAAGCAAAGGCTGAATCTGCTGATACTTCATTTTCATGGAAGCGCGGTTCACCACCAAACGAGATGAAATATCGGCAATAAATTCACGGGCTTCTAAACCGTTGGCCACTAGCGTTTTACCCGTATCAACAATGTCTACAATTTCATCAGCCAAGCCCATAATGGGGGCAAGCTCCATACCGCCATACAGCTTAATTAAATCAACTTGTATGCCCTGTTCAGCATACCAGCGCTTGGCCGTTTTAATAAATTTGGTTGCTACACGGCGGCGGCCTTCAGGCTGCACTGAACCTTTAAGTGAAGCCGTCATTAATTTACACACCGCTATTTTTAAATCTAACGGCTCATACATGCCGCTGCCGCCATGCTCCATCAAGACGTCTTTACCCGACACGCCTAAATCAGCAGCACCGAGTTCCACATAAGTAGGCACATCGGTGGCACGTATCACTAATAAACGAACCCCCGGCAAATTAGTATCAAATATCAGCTTACGGCTTTTGCTAATATCTTCAGCAGGTAGAATGCCAGCTGCGGCTAAAAGTGGCAGGGTATCATCTAGAATTCGCCCTTTAGACAGGGCTAGCGTTAGACTTTGTGACATTTATATCTCTCATCCTGTTTATCAGGCGGCAGTTTTTATTAAGCAGCGATGCGTTTTATCTTTGCACCCAGCAACATAAGCTTTTCTTCAATGCATTCATAACCACGGTCAATGTGATAAATACGATCAACCAAAGTATCACCCTCAGCCACTAAAGCCGCAATGACTAAGCTTGCCGATGCACGCAAATCCGTTGCCATAACCGGTGCGCCCGTTAGCTTTTCAACGCCTCGAATAATTGCCGTATTGCCTTCAACTTGAATATCAGCGCCCATGCGTGAAATTTCTTGGACGTGCATAAAACGGTTTTCAAAAATGGTTTCAATGACCGTACCGGTGCCTTCAGCAATGGCATTTAATGCCATAAATTGGGCTTGCATGTCGGTAGGAAAGGCTGGGTAGGGCGCTGTTCTAATGCTGACCGCTTTAGGGCGCTTACCACGCATGTCTAATTCTATCCAATCATCGCCTAGCGTTATTGTGGCACCGGCTTCCCTTAACTTGGCAAGCACCGCATCTAAAATATCAACACGGGTGTGCTTCACCCTAACTCGGCCACGGGTTGCCGCAGCAGCCACTAAAAAAGTACCGGTTTCAATGCGATCAGCCACCACATTAAAATGGCAACCGCTTAGCTCAGTCACGCCATCAATAATAATGGTATCAGTGCCTTCACCGGTTATTTTAGCACCCATTGCATTTAAAAAGTCAGCCAAATCAACCACTTCAGGCTCACGTGCCGCATTTTCTAAAATAGTACGGCCTTCAGCCAACACCGCCGCCATCATTAGGTTTTCAGTACCGGTCACAGTCACAGTATCAAAAATAATGTGTGCACCCTGCAAACGGCCATTCACCTTGCCACGAATGTAGCCCTCTTCCACACGAATTTCTGCACCCATCTGCTTTAAGCCATTCAGGTGCAAATTCACAGGGCGACTACCAATAGCACAACCGCCGGGAAGCGACACTTCAGCTTCACCAAAGCGTGTCATTAACGGGCCTAGCACTAGAATAGAAGCACGCATCGTTTTAACAAGATCATAAGGCGCAATGCAATTATTAACGTAACTTGCATCTAATTCTAATGACATCTTTTCATCGACAACCGCCTGTACACCCATGCCACCTAACAGCTCTATCATGGTAGTAATGTCGTGCAAGTGCGGTAAATTGCCAATAGAAACAGGCCCATTCACTAGCAAACTAGCCGCTAAAATAGGTAAAGCGGAATTCTTAGCACCTGAAATCCATACTTCACCATCAAGGGGATGCCCCCCAGTAATCAGTAGTTTATCCATACTTAATATAGGGCCTTAGAGAACCTGTAAATCTTTAACTTTTGCCCATTGTTCCGGGGTGTAGGTTTTTAATGCCATGGCATGAAGCTTGTCTGTGGCAAACTCTTCACTGAGTGCGGAAAAAACTAACTGCTGCTTTTTAACAGGACTAGGCAAGGTTGCAAACACTTCACCTATGGCAATGACTTCAAAATGTCGTCCATCATCGCCCTTAACAATAAATTCACACGCAGGAATGCGGCTTTCTAACAGTTCCTTCAAGGTCTGAGCTTGCATGATGACTCCTCATTAAAAAACAGCAGTTGCTTAAATAGTAGTAGTGATTCAATAACAGCAAGCATAATAACTGAAAAGGCACCGCTTGGGCAGCTTAGCCAAGTTGTTTAGTATTAAGCACCAGTGGTAAGAGGTTTTGTAAATGGCTTAGTTCAGCCACTTTTTGCAACTGCAAGGGTGGGTTTAATAATTCAAGCTGTACACCTAAAGCCAAACAACGCCGCTGCCATGCCA
>CANQLY010000202.1 GCA_947624795.1 uncultured Marinospirillum sp. | reverse complement strand
GGTTGGCCGCCTTATTTGGTGGCAGGCCGCCAGATTACCCGTGGGCATTACGAAGCCGTGGCCGACATTGCCAGTGGTTTTAAACTGGGCGATACCTTAAAAATTCGCCGCAATGCGTATCAGGTAGTGGGCTTAACTCGCCGCATGGTGTCAGCTAGTGGCGACCCGATGATTTTTATTCCCCTTAAAGATGCCCAAGAAGCGCAGTTTTTAAAAGACAATGCCGCCATTTTAATGCAGCGTCGCCGTGCTGAAGCTAACCTGAGTTCTTCCCTTAGCTCCACTTCAGTGAATGCTGTTTTGGTGCGAATTAAGCCAGAATTTTTGCCCCAAGACGTGGCTGAACCCATTCGCCGCTGGCAGCGTTTTACCGTGTATGACCGCAAGCAAATGGAAAACATTTTAGTTGATAAGCTGATTGCCACTTCGGCTAAGCAAATTAGCTTGTTTTTAGTGATTTTGGCGGTGGTTTGTGCGGCCATAGTGGCGTTTATTATTTACACCCTAACGATGGATAAAATTCGTGAAATTGCGGTATTAAAGCTGATTGGCGCCCGCAGTTCTGCCATTGTGTGGATGATTTTGCAGCAGGCGATAGTGCTGGGAATAATCGGGTTTGTGGTGGGTAAAATTGCGGCCACCTTTGCAGCGCCCATCTTCCCTAAGCATGTGCTGTTATTGCCAACCGATTCATTGCTGGGGTTTTTTGCCGTGCAAGCCATTTGTGTATTGGCCAGCATTGTTGCCATTCGCATGGCACTAAAGGTTGATCCTGCTGAAGTTATAGGTTAAAAAATGAGCAATAAAGGCATACGTATAGAAAATTTAAGCAAGTGTTTTGGTAAAGGCGATGCGGCTGTTTTTGCTTTAAAAGACGTTACTATGCAGGTGTCGCCGGGTGAAGTGGTGGGCTTAATTGGCCCTTCGGGTTCAGGCAAAAGCACGCTATTAAAATGCTTGGGTGCGGTGGTTGATCCAACCGCTGGGCGCATGTTGTTAGATGACCAAGTGATTTATGACAATGGCTGGCAGGTGCGTGATTTAAGTGCGCTGCGCCGTGACAAAATAGGTTTTGTATTCCAGTCGCCTTATTTAATTCCTTTTTTAGATGCCACCGATAACGTGGCTTTATTGCCCATGTTGGCCGGTGTGCCAAATGAAGAAGCCCGCCGCCGTGCTTTAGAACTATTGACCGCCTTAGATGTGCAGCACCGAGCTAAAGCCATGCCGTCCCAGTTATCGGGCGGTGAACAGCAGCGCATTGCCATTGCCCGTGGCTTGGTTAATCAGCCGCCGGTTATTTTGGCCGATGAACCCACCGCACCGCTAGATTCTGTGCGAGCTATGGCGGTAATTCGTATTTTAAATACCATGGCGCAACGCTTTAATACCGCCGTTATAGTGGTGACTCACGATGAGAAAATTATTCCTACCTTTAAGCGGATTTACCACATAAGGGACGGCGTAACCCACGAAGAAAAAGGCGAAGGGCGAGAGCCAACTTGATTGCTATTTTTAAGGCTAGGCAAGCAGCCGCTGGTCAACGTGTTAAACTCACTGAATACGCGTTATTACAACGACTTAAAGAGAAGGATTACCTCTGATGAAAGCCACTTGGCCGCTAGATAAAGATCCCTATGCAGACCGTGAAGCCAGCACTTATGAGCACCCTGTGCCTAGCCGTGAATACATTTTAGATTGCCTAAAAGATGCCGGCCGCCCCATGAGCCATGAGCAGCTATGTAAAGCTTATGGCATGACAGATGAAAATTCGATTGAAGCGCTAAGGCGCAGATTAATCGCAATGGAGCGAGCGGGGCAGTTACTGATTAACCGCCGCCGTGCTTATGTATTAATTGATAAATTAGATTTAATTAAAGGCCGAGTGCAAGCCCACCGTGATGGCTATGGTTTTTTAATTCCTGAAAAGGGCGGTGAAGACCTTTATTTGCATAACCGCCAGCTGTCTAAAGTTTGGGATGGCGACATTATTTTAGTGCGTGAAATGGGCATTGACCAACGGGGCCGCCGTGAAGGTGCCGTTGTTGAAGTGCTGGAAAGGGGCGTGACGCATTTAATTGGGCACTTAAAGTTTCGCTCGGGCGGCTTTGCTGTGGTGGTGCCTGAAAACACTTCCTTGCACCATGAAGTGCTGATTCCACCACACGAATTAAACGGTGCCACTGAAGGTGAAATTGTTCAGGTTGAAATTACCGAACACCCCGGGCACCGCCGTATGGTCGTGGGTAAAATTACTGAAGTTTTGGGTGATTTTATGGCCGCTGGTATGGAAATTGAAGTGGCGCTGCGTAGCTATAATCTGCCTTTTGAATGGTCGGCTGCGGTTATGGCGCAGGCAAACCAATTCAGCAGCCAAGTCAGTGAAGACGACAAGGCATTGCGTGTTGATTTGCGTGATTTACCCTTGGTCACCATTGATGGTGAAGACGCTAAAGACTTTGATGATGCTGTGTATTGTGAAAAAACCCCTTCAGGCAGCTGGAAGTTATGGGTGGTTATTGCCGATGTGTCGCATTACGTTAGGGTTAATTCACCCCTAGACAAAGAAGCCAGGGTACGGGCGACGTCGGTGTATTTTCCTGGGCGCACCGTGCCCATGTTGCCTGAAGCTTTGTCTAATGGCCTGTGTTCACTAAACCCAGGCGTTGACCGCTTGTGCATGGTGTGTGAAATGAACGTCAGCAAGGCCGGTGAGCTAAGCCGCTATAAGTTTTATGAAGGGGTGATGAACTCTAAGGCACGCTTAACTTACACCCAAGTGGGTGCCTTGCTTGATGAGCCAGAAAGCGATGCTGCTCAAGCGATGCGTGAAGACTACCCCCAGCTAATTAAGCCTTTACAGCATTTGCACGGTGCTTATAAAGCCTTACGCCAAGCCCGTGAAGCACGGGGTGCGATTGATTTTGAAACCCGTGAAACGCGCATTGTGTTTGGCGATGACAAAAAAATAGAAAAAATTGTGCCAGTGGTGCGTAACGATGCCCACAAAATTATTGAAGAGTGCATGTTGTGCGCTAACGTCGCCACTG
>CANQLY010000201.1 GCA_947624795.1 uncultured Marinospirillum sp. | reverse complement strand
CCTGCCCAGCCCCACAGAAACAGCACCCAAACTTGCAGCGAGCCAATTTAAGCCAAGCCCAGCAAACAAAGGCGCTTTTCTAGCAGTAGAGCGCCCCACGGCTCCTACACCTTTACGGGGCAGAGAGATTTGGTATCGCAGCAATGAACACCAGCTTTCACCTTTTGGCGAACAAGTTTGGGCAGAAAGCTTAGACCAGCAAATTCAACAGCGAATCAGTGATTTTCTAGGTCAGCAACCGTGGTTAGCTACCAGCCTGCCAGATCAGCCCGGCTACCGTTCGGCTTACCGGCTGCGGATTACTTTACAAGAATGGTATTTAAATACTGCGACTCAACAGCTAGACATTGCTGTGCAAATCAACTTAATTGATACCGCAGGTCGCAGCCTATTACAGCACCAGTGGATAGCTAAGCCTGCCGTGACGGAACTAACCGCTGCCGGCATGTTACAAGCCAGCCAAGCTTGGTTAGAAGAATGGGCCGTTGAAGTGGCTGTTTTATTGCGTAAAAAACTAGACCAATAGTAAGCTGAAAGGCTTGAACTCTTTGATGAAAATCAAAGAGTTCAGTTGTTGCTGAGTATAATTATCATTTACGAAACTAGCCAAACATGCTATTTTTGGGCGAATAATTTAACCTCAGACTCACTTCGGACTGGCTGACACCTTATGCCTGCACCTATTGCTACTACTATTTATCGAGCTTGGGCAAGAAGGCCACCTTTTTATATTCTAATCCCTTCTGTGGCCATTGCTTTGGCCATGCTGGTGCCCTTATTTTATTTAGGGTTAAGAGCCTTTCAAGCAGACCCTGCGATGTTGAAAGAGCTAGTCTTTCGGCCACGCAATTTAGAGTTATTAAGCAACACGCTTAAGCTCACCTTTGGTGTGTTATTTGTTAGCACCATTATGGCGCTGCCCACCGCTTGGCTAGTCACCCGTACTGATATTCGTTTTAAAAAAGCCATTACCCTGTTAGCCGTTATTCCCCTAGCTGTACCTGGTTACGTTATGGCCTATGCCTTGCTAGGTTTGGGTGGCCGTTACGGTATTTTTGCCCAGCTGTTTGATTGGCAGTTGCCGCGCATTAATGGCTATAGCGGTGCGGTGCTGGCCTTGTCTTTTTATACCTTCTCTTATTTGTTTTTGAACCTGCGTTCTGCCTTGTTAGGCTTAGACCGTAGCCTAGAAGAAAGCGCCCAAGCCTTAGGCTATACGCCAAGACAAATCTTTTTTAAAGTGCTTTTACCCCACCTGGCGCCTGCCCTAATGGCCGGTTGGTTAGTGATAGGCTTATACGTAATGGGTGACTTTGGGGCGGTGGCATTAATGCGCTACGATGCCTTTAGTTACGCCATTTTTACCCAATATTCAGGGGCGTTTGACAGGGTTTATGCCGCTTGGTTGTCGCTAATGCTGCTGGCTTTGGCAGGCAGTTTTGTCATTATGGAAACCTTTGTACTAAAGCGTAAGCGTTTAGCCAGCGTGGGTAGTGGCATCGTTCGCCCCAAAGCACCGGCTAAATTAGGTTGGAAAGCCATTCCTGCTTGGTCATATTTAGGGTTGGTGTTCCTTTGTTCTTCTGGCCTGCCCATTATGATTCTGGCCTATTGGCTTATTTTAGCGCCGCCCGATCTCAGCTTTTTCTTGGCGGTTCCAGCGACTTTTTTACGTTCGGCGATGGCTGCCTTTCCTGCTGCTATTATTGCCGCAGGCTTTGCGTTACCCGTTGCCTACTTATTAGTGCGTTACCCTTCACGCATTTCTACCGCCATTGAACGCTCAACCTACATAGGCTATGCACTGCCGCCCTTAACCTTGGCTTTGGCGATGGTGTTCTTTTCTTTAAACACTGCCTTTTTCCTTTACCAAACGCTGGGTTTATTAATAGTTACTTGGGCTTTAGCCAGCCTTGCTTTAGCCATGGGGCCAATACGCAGCGCCTTATTACAAACCCGTGCCAACCTAGAAGAAGCCTCGTTTTCTTTAGGGCATAGCGCCCTTAGCACCTTCTGGCGGGTTGTTTTCCCACGTTTGAATCGGGGCATTTTAGCCGCCATTGCGCTGGTCTTTCTTTTTTGTATGAAAGAGTTACCCATTACCTTTTTATTAGCGCCCACTGGCTATACTACCCTTGCCGTTACGGTATTTAGCCGCACTTCAGAAGGGCTTATGGCTGAAGCTGCGCCTTTTGCAGCCGCCATTGTTATTTTTTCCAGCCTATCGGTAGGCATGATTCTCAATCGTGAGAGCAAAAAATGAATACAAATAATGTAACAACTAAAACTAATACCCTGATAACTCAACCCTTAATGCGGGTGGAAGGTTTAAGCAAACGCTACAACCAAGCCGATGAACTGGCTGTTAATCAGGTAAGTTTTGAATTACAGCCCGGTGAAATTATTGCCCTGCTTGGCCCAAGCGGCTGCGGTAAAACCACTACGTTAAGAATGCTGGCCGGTTTTGAACACCCCACCGCTGGGCGTATTTATTTACACGATAAAGACGTGACAGAACTGCCGCCACAAAAACGCAATGTGGGCATCGTATTTCAGGACTATGCCCTGTTTCCGCACATGACTTTGCTGCGTAATGTCACTTTTGCCATGCTGCACGTACCCAAAGCCGAACAAACGGCCAAGGCAATGCAATGGCTGGCTTTGGTGGGGTTAACTGATTATGCCAAGCGTTATCCGCACGAACTTTCAGGCGGGCAACAGCAGCGAGTGGCACTAGCCAGAACCTTGGCGGCTGAACCGCAACTAGTGCTGTTAGATGAGCCTTTTTCTAACCTAGATGCTGCTTTGCGTGAAACCACCCGTAAAGAAATGCGTGAGTTATTCAAAAAGGCCGGCACTTCCGTTATTTTAGTAACCCACGACCAAGCAGAAGCCATGACTTTTGCTGATAAAGTCGGCGTAATGCAGCAGGGCAAGCTTATTCAGCTAGATACGCCGCAAGAGGTTTACCAAAACCCAGCCACTGCTTTTGTGGCGAAGTTTTTAGGCCACACTAACCTTTTGCTTGGGCAAGCTTGTGGTAATTTGGCGCACACC
>CANQLY010000200.1 GCA_947624795.1 uncultured Marinospirillum sp. | reverse complement strand
CGCCACTAAACGTGGGTTACTTGCCGGTGCTATGCCAGCAAAGGTGGCCAAGTATTCACCCGAATCATACCCTTCTTCATCTCGCCCTAGCTTATGCACCGTGCCCGTCTTGCCTGCCACCCGATACCCTTTAATGGCGGCGCGTGTGCCTGTGCCACCGGGCTGCACTACTTTTTCCATCATTTTTAATACATCAGCAACAACGGCTGGGTCAAACACCTGCTGCGTCACCGGCAAATCAACTTTTAACAAAGACAAGGGGTGTAAACGCCCTTGGTCTGCCAACACCATATAAGCCTGCGCCAACTGGCCTAGGGTTGTCGATAAACCATAGCCGTAAGACAAGGTAGCGCGTTTAATTTTACTAATACCAAAACCACCGGGTAACACGCCCGAAGCTTCACCAGGAAAACCCGTGCCGGTAGAGCGCCCAAAACCCAGTTCGCCATAATAATCAACCAGCATCGTTTCAGGCAGCTCTAAAATCATCCGCGAAACGCCCACATTACTGGAATGAACGATAATGCCTTCAGGGGTTATTTCGCCATAATTACGGGCATCACGAATGTTTTGCCCTGCCAAGTTCATTCTACCAGGCGCAGTGTTAATCAACTGATCGGCTTTAAAAAGGCCCGATTGTAAGGCCACCGCAACACTCAACGGCTTAATGACTGAACCGGGTTCAAACACATCCACCAAAGCCCGATTACGCAAGCGTGAAGGGTCTAAATAGCTACGATTATTAGGGTTAAAAGCAGGCTGATTCACCATCGCCAACACCTCACCGGTACGCGCATCCAATAAAATAATGCTGCCCGATACGGCTTGGTGCTGGTCAACAACGGCTTTTAATTCACGGTAAGCCAAATATTGCAAACGCATATCTAAACTTAGTGTTAAAGTTTTACCCGCATTAGGCGGCTGCAACACCGCAAGGTTACGCACGACTCGGCCTTTTAAATCTTTTAAAACCCTTTTGCGACCCGGCGTGGCTTGTAACCAATGCTCCCAAGAAAGCTCTAACCCTTCTTGCCCCTGCTCATCAACATTAGTAAAACCAACAAGGTGTGCAGCCACTTCACCGGCTGGGTAATAACGCTTGTATTCATCTTGGGTATAAACCCCTGCCACTTTTAATGCCATGACTGCTTCAGCAACATCGGGCGTTACTTGCCGCTTTAAATACATAAACTCACGGTCAGCATAGCGGTTCAAGCGGGCAAAAAAATCACTAGGCGACTCACCCAATGCCCCCGCCAGCGCACTTAAAAGCAAGCCATCTTGCGGCATCAAAGAAGGGTTCGCCCACAAAGTGGCTACCGGCGAACTGATGGCCAGCGGCTCGCCGTGACGGTCAGTAATCATGCCACGGTGAGCAGGAATGGATTCAACACGCAAAGTACGCACATCACCTTGGTGTTTTAAAAACTCACGATCAACTAGGTGCAACTGCACCAAGCGCCCCACTAGCAGTAATAGTAAAGGAATTAAAACACCGGCCACCAAACGTAAACGCCAAGGTGAAACCACCCCGTTATTCATGGCTGAATAACCCGTTTAATTTGCAGATTATTGCCTTCTGGCAGGCGCAGACCTAACTCTTGACGTGCTAAGTGTTCTAAGCGAGCAGAGGAAACCAAGGCACTTTCTTCTAACAACAAACGCCCCCATTCCACTTGCAAGGCATCCCTTTCACCTTCCAAGGTTTGTAGGCGAACGTGTTGGCTTCTGGACTGATGGGTGACTTGAATAAGCCAGTGAGCGGTTACTAATAAGCAAAAAACTACCAAGATTAATAACCAATAATGCCTCAATAGAGGCACCACAAGTTTTAAAAATTGGTAGTATTTATTGAGTGCTGTAAAAAGCATAGCGCCTCACTTAGTCAACCTTGTTAAGCTTTTCCGCTACCCGCATAACAGCACTTCGTGATCGGGGGTTGCGTTCAATTTCTGCAGCTGAAGGCTTAATGGCCTTGCCGACCCGCTTCAAAGTTTGATTAAGTTCATCTTGACGAAAAGGCATATCGTGCGGCAAATGTGCATCACCACGCGCCGCATCCCGCATAAAGCGTTTTACTATACGGTCTTCTAAAGAATGAAAGCTGATAACCACTAAGCGGCCACCGGGTAATAATAAATCCATCGCTTGGTCTAGCAAATCTTTTAAATCGTCTAGTTCACGGTTAATGTGAATGCGTATGGCTTGAAAAGCACGGGTGGCAGGGTGTTTGTGTTTTTCCCAGCTAGGGTTAGCCACTTTAACAATTTCAGCTAACTGGCTAGTGCGAGTAATGGGTTCTTCTTGACGGGCTTTAACTAGGGCGCGTGCCATGCGGCGTGAATGGCGCTCTTCACCTAAGTGAAATAATACATCACTAATTTCAACTTCAGGCGCTTTGGCAAGCCACTCGGCGGCGCTTTGGCCACGGCTAATGTCCATACGCATATCGAGTGGGCCATCGTTCATAAAACTAAAGCCACGGCTAGCATCGTCAATTTGTGGCGAAGAAACGCCTAAATCTAGCAAAATTCCATCAACACCAGCCCAGCCTTGTTGTTGCATAAACTCGGCTAGTTGAATAAAAGAGCCATGACACACCGCAAAACGCGCATCGTCTTCTGCAAGTTGGGCTGCAGTTTCTAAGGCGCGTGGGTCTTTATCAATGCCCAATAAACGGCCTTCTGGCGTTAATTGTTCTAATAAATGACGACTATGGCCGCCACGACCAAAAGTACCATCCACATAACGGCCTTCTGGGCGAGTCACTAAAGCAGCAACGGCTTCTTCTAAAAGTACAGTTAAATGTACATTGGGTGCAGCCGTTGGCGTGTTTGTGGGCATAATGAACTCAAAGATAAGCAAAAAATAAGGGCGAAAGCCGGCCTGTAAGCCGGGTTCTGTCGTGGACAGTCATTCCTCTAGGCCGTGGATCGCTCCAAGGCTCAAGCAACCTACCCGAATCCAGCGCGGGCAACGCCTAATGGATTCCTATTTGGTCTTGCTCCAAGTGGGGTTTACCTAGCCACGGCGTGTTACCACCCGTGCGGTGCGCTCTTACCGCACCTTTTCAC
>CANQLY010000199.1 GCA_947624795.1 uncultured Marinospirillum sp. | reverse complement strand
AACCAACTACATAGCAAGGTGCTTGTTAGAATCAGGTGGATTTAAAAAGCAGCTACACCCTTAAATGCGAAGAGCCAACAATACCTATTATTTTTATTACTGGTAAAGATAAAGACAACGACATAGCAACGGCATTACACAGCGGTGCCGACGACTTTATTTCTAAACCCATCAGCCGCACCATCTTGATTGCACGCATTCATGCCGTTATGCGAGGCAGAGGATTACTAAAGGACAACTTAATATCAAGTGAACCCTTAGAGCTTGATAACCACAACCATGAGCTTATCTATTCTAACCAAAGGTTGCGTTTAACGCCTTTAGAGTTCCAATTACTGCAAATTTTCATTCAGTTAGGTAAAGAAATTATTAGCCGCAAAGATTTGGCTGACAGTTTGTGGAAAGATGAAACAAAAGCCAGTGAAGGCCGAGCCTTAGATTTATTAATTAGTCGCCTACGTAAAAAGATCAATAGCCTATCCCCAATTCCGGGGCAACTAATTAATCGCTACGGTCAGGGCTATACCTTTGAACGCAGCGATTCAGCAGAAGAAACTTAAATTAAAGCCAACACCAATTAAGCCATGCCACGGGCAAGGTCTGCCTTAATGTCTTCAATGTCTTCTAAACCTACAGATACCCTAAGAAGGCCATCTGCAATACCAACCTCTGCACGTGCTTCAGGTGTTAACCTTGCATGCGTTGTGGTTGTAGGATGGGTAATGGTCGATTTAGCATCGCCTAAGTTACCGGTAATAGAAAGCATCTGCGTTTTATCAATAACCTTCCAAGCAGCTTCTTTACCGCCAGCCATTTCAAAGGATAATACCCCACCAAAACCACGCATCTGCTTTTTAGCTAATTCATGCTGCGGGTGGCTAGGCAAGCCAGCATAATGCACCTTGGCAACGCTGGGTTGCTGCTCTAGCCAAGTAGCTAGCTCTAAAGCACTGGCTGAGTGGGCATCCATTCTTAAGCGCAGGGTTTCTAAGCCTTTCAAGAATACCCAAGCATTAAAAGGACTCATGCAAGGGCCAGCAGTTCTTACCACACCAAAAACTTCAGCCATGTCTTTGTCACTGCCCACCACCGCACCGCCTATCATGCGGCCTTGGCCATCTAGGTATTTGGTTGCTGAATGCACAACAATATCGGCACCTAATTGCAAAGGCAGTTGTAGTGCAGGCGTACAGAAGCAGTTATCGACCACTAGACGCAGGCCTTTGCTTTTTGCCAAAGCAGACAAAGCGCCTAAGTCAGCAATTTCGCTTAAAGGGTTAGAAGGCGTTTCAACAAAAAGCAGACGCGTTTTGTCGTTACAAGCCGTTTCCCAAGCTGCTAAATTTTGCAGCTCAACAAAGTGCGTTTTAATACCAAAACGGTTCATCATGCGGCTAAACAAACCGATGGTGGAACCAAACACGCTGCGTGAACAAACGATTTCATCGCCCTGCTGCAAAAATGCCATGCAAACTGACAAAATTGCTGCCATACCTGAACTGGTTGCTATCGCCCGCTCACCGCCTTCTAAAGCAGCTAAACGGTCTTCAAAGCAACGCACTGTAGGGTTGGTAAAGCGTGAATAAATATTGTGTTCGCCGGTTTCGTTGGCAAAGCATTCAGCTGCATGGGCAGCCGATTCAAAAATGTAACTGGAGGTCGTAAAAATGGGTTCAGCGTGTTCACGTTCAGCAGTGCGCTGCTGGCCGGTACGCAATGCAAGTGTACTTAAACCCCATTTTGCTTTATCTGTCATGCCTTAATCCTCTGTATCTGCTGAGCTGTCATTGTGTAGATCAATGGCACAGTCAGCAGAATCACTGGCGTTGTTATTAACGTCACTGCGCTGCTTTTCTAAGTTATTAAGGTAGGCTTGATCAATCCCACCCGTGATGTAATTGCCATCAAATACTGAGCAATCAAACTGTTCAACCGCTGGATTAAGCTCTTTACAAGCATCAATCAAGTCATTTAAATCTTGATAAACAAGCCAATCGGCACCAATAAGTTTACAAATTTCTTCTTCACTGCGGCCATGTGCAATTAATTCTTTAGCCGCTGGCATATCAATGCCGTACACGTTGGGGTAGCGAACCGGTGGCGCTGCAGAGGCAAAGTAAACCTTATTTGCGCCAGCATCCCGTGCCATCATAATAATTTCATTGCAGGTGGTACCACGCACAATCGAATCATCCACGAGTAAAACATTCTTACCTTTAAATTCCATTCCAATAGCGTTTAACTTTTGGCGTACCGATTTTTTACGCAAGGTTTGCCCGGGCATAATAAACGTGCGGCCAATGTAGCGGTTCTTAATAAAGCCTTCACGGTAAGTAACGCCTAGGTGCTGGGCTAATTCTAAAGCCGAAGTGCGGCTGGTATCGGGAATCGGGATAACCACATCTATGTCGTGGTCAGGCATCACTCGCTTAATTTTTTCAGCAAGCTTTTCACCCATCTGCATACGGGCGTGGTAAATATTAATACCATCCATAATGGAATCGGGGCGAGCTAAATAAACGTGTTCAAAAATACAGGGCGATAATTGGGTTTTAGTTGTACAAACACGGGTATGTAACTGGCCTTTGGTGTCTAAATAAACAGCCTCACCTGGCTGCACATCACGAATCAACTCAAAACCCACCACATCTAATGCAACGCTTTCCGAGGCAATCATGTATTCAATGCCTTGAAGGCCTTCACGCTTGCCTATCACAATGGGGCGAATGGCGTTAGGGTCACGAAAACCCACTAAACCATAGCCACTAATCATGGCAACAGCGGCATAACCCCCTTCACAACGCTCATATACTCGACCAATAGCAGAGAAAATATCATCAGGCGTTAAACTCATGCCTTGCTTGCTTAGCTCATGCGCAAAAACGTTTAACAAAACTTCAGAATCTGAATTGGTATTGATATGACGCAAATCTGCCCTAAACACTTCTTCACTTAAGGCTTCTGCATTGGTTAAATTACCGTTATGTGCCAAAGCAATGCCATAGGGTGAGTTAACATAAAAAGGCTGGGATTCTGCTTCAGTTGTAGAACCTGCTGTTGGGTAGCGCACATGACCTATGCCCATATTA
>CANQLY010000198.1 GCA_947624795.1 uncultured Marinospirillum sp. | reverse complement strand
CAAAAGCACCAACCCATCTGCTAGTGATTCCCAAGCGCCACATAACCACCTTGAACGATTTAGAAGAAGGTGATGAGGCTTTGGTGGGTCGCTTGCAGGTAACCGCAGCAAAGTTAGCTAAAGAGCTAGGTTTTGCTGAAGCGGGTTACCGTGTTGTGATGAACTGCAATGAAGATGGTGGTCAAACAGTGTGGCATATTCATATGCACGTGCTGGCTGGCCGCAGTTTGACCTGGCCCCCAGGCTGATAAAAAAAGCCCTAAGCCATTGATAGTTTTTTAATACTTCGAGGAATACTAGAAACATGAATGATGCAATCAAGAAGGTGTTAGCACCTCACGCACCGAAAGATAAGGATGTAAAACACTTTCGTTTGGAATCTATTTTGCAACAAGCCAAGGATGCGCCGCCGGTTCCAACCGCTGTGGTACACCCGACCGATGTAAATAGTTTGCAAGGAGCCATAGAAGCAGCAGAAGCGACTATTATTATTCCAATTTTAGTGGGTCCTGAGAAAAAAATTCGTGCCACAGCAGCAGCAGCAGGACTGGATTTAAAAGATTACCGCATTGTTGACACAGAACACAGCCATGAATCAGCCAATGTTGCCGCTAAAATGGCGCAGTGCGGTGAAGTTCACGCGCTAATGAAAGGCTCTTTAGGCACCTCTGAATTACTAGGTGCCGTGGTTGCAAGAGAAAACGGTTTGCGTACCGAACGCCGCTTATCGCATGTTTTTGTTATGGACGTGCCTAGCTACCATAAAACGTTATTAATTACCGATGCAGCCATTAATATTTCGCCAAACCTTATGGATAAGCGCGATATTTTACAAAATGCGATTGATTGCGCGCATGCCCTAGGCATTGATCTACCTAAGGCGGCCATTCTTTCAGCCGTTGAAAAAATTCAGCCTAATATTCAATCAACGCTTGATGCAGCAGCCCTTTGTAAAATGCTTGACCGTGGCCAAATTACCGGTGCCATTGTTGATGGCCCTTTAGCATTTGATAATGCCATTTCTTTAGAAGCTGCACTTGATAAAGGCATTAAGTCATCTGTACCTGGGGATGTCGATATTCTAATGGCGCCCGATTTAGAATCAGGCAATATGTTTGCTAAGCAGTTGCAATACCTAGCCAGCGCCAAAGCTGCCGGTATTGTTATGGGTGCACGGGTGCCTGTTATTTTAACTAGCCGTGCTGCCAAGTCATTAGAGCGCCTATCATCTTGTGCAGTTGCAGTGATGGTTGCACGTAAACTAGGCCGTTTGGAGTAAATTATGCCTTTAAAAACTACAGTATCCACTAAGACGAACATGGTACTTATTATTAATGCCGGTTCTTCAAGCTTAAAGTGCTCTTTATTTGATGTACAAGGCAGTGAACTAACCCAGCATTTTCGTGTTAAAATTGCCAATTTATCAGGCCCTGCACGCCTTGAAATTTACGATCATAGCGTTAATCCTGACGGTATTTTGGTTGATAAAGAAATACTTACCGCAGAACAGCTAGGTGTGGCTGATAAGCAAGCCCACGCCAGCGCACTTAAAGTAGTGTTGCAGTGGATCGAAAAAAACACCCCCCACTTTAAAGTGGCTTGGGTAGGGCACCGTGTGGTTCATGGTGGCGACCGTTATGCTCAGCCTGTTGTTGTTGATGCTGAAGTATTGGATTTTTTAGAAACACTCATTCCCCTTGCGCCTTTGCATCAGCCTTTTAACTTAAAGCTGATTCACCTGTGCCGTGAATTTTTACCCGATAGCCCACAGGTTGCGTGTTTTGATACGTCTTTCCACAGCACAACACCGGTTGTGGCACGTGAATTTGCTATTCCACAAAAGCTGACCGAAGAAGGCATACGTCGCTACGGTTTTCATGGCCTCTCTTATGAGTACATTTTTGATAAGCTTGAGCGCTTAGATGCCGACCTTGCCAAACAAAAACTACTCGTTGCCCATTTGGGTGCAGGCAGTTCAATGTGTGCCATTTCTAAAGGTGAAAGTTTAGCTTCCACCATGGGATTTACTGCGGTTGAAGGCTTACCTATGGGCACACGCTCAGGCCAGCTAGACCCAGGCGTTATGCTGTACCTTATGCAAGAAAAAGGCTGGGATGCTAAGCAATTAGAAAGCTTCCTTTACAAAGAATGCGGTTGGTTTGGTGTTTCAGGCGGCATTTCATCCGACATGCTTACTTTGAAAAAATCAGATGACCCACTGGCTAAAAAAGCCATTGATATGTTGGTTTATCGCATTGCCCGTGAAACGGGTTCTTTGGCAGCGGCTTTAGGCGGTTTAGATGTGTTTGTTTTCACCGGCGGTGTGGGTGAAAATGATGCCGATTTACGTGCAGCCGTGGTTAAAGAAAATGCTTGGCTAGGCATGAAGCTTGACCCTGCACGCAACCAAGCCAATGAATACCTGATTTCAACCGATGATAGCCGTGTAAAGGTGTTTGCTATTCCAACCAATGAAGAAAAAATGATTGCTCGTCACACTTTAAAGCAGTTAGGTGTAGCTTAAAATTAGGAGGATGGTATGTCTCTTCCCAGACAAAAAACAAAGGTTGATCAAGTGATTAACCAGTTTGATGTGCTGCTGCGTACTTTAGTGCCTAAAGCGGCACAAGCACAGCGGCCTAGCCCGGCTTTTGTACACGAACAAGCCGATATGGATGAAGCAGAGCGTCGCCATGCGGCAGGTTTAATGCGCATTAATCACACCGGTGAAGTTTGTGCTCAGGCACTTTACCAAGGCCAAGCCACAACGGCTAAGCTTGCAGAAGTGCGCCAGCAAATGAGCTTAGCAGCGCAGGAAGAGATAGACCACCTCGCTTGGTGCGACCAGCGCTTGCAAGAGCTAGACAGTCGCACTAGTCTGTTGAATCCGCTATTTTATGGCCTGTCTTTTGGGGTAGGCGCAGTAGCGGGTTTAGCAGGCGACAAATACAGCCTAGGCTTTGTGGCGGCTACTGAAGAACAAGTGTGTAGCCACCTAGAAGAGCACTTTGAATCTTTGCCTGCCCAAGATGAGCGTTCACGGGCTATTTTGCGCCAAATGCACCAAGATGAAGCGCAACATGCCGAGCGGCACGAGAATACCGTAGTATA
>CANQLY010000197.1 GCA_947624795.1 uncultured Marinospirillum sp. | reverse complement strand
CTTTAGAATTTCATCTGACACAGCCATTTCGCCCGAATAATCGGTTGAAGCCACCCAAAGGCGCAGAATATCCGCACCCATTTTATCCATAACCGACTGGGGCGCGACTACGTTGCCCATCGATTTAGACATCTTGTGGCCTTTGGCATCCACAGTAAAACCGTGGGTTAAAAGTTGGCGGTAAGGCGGATGACCGTCGATAGCGCAGCCAGTTAATAGCGAAGAATGGAACCAGCCACGGTGTTGGTCAGAGCCTTCTAGGTAAAGATCCGCACGGGGGCCTTCTTGGTGACCTAGTGGGTGGGAACCACGCAAAACGTGCCAATGGGTGGTGCCTGAATCAAACCACACATCTAAAGTATCGGTAACTTTTTCATAGTCTGCGGCTTCTTCGCCCAGCAGTTCGCTGGCTTCCATTTGGAACCAAGCATTAATACCTTTTTCTGCCACTTTAACTGCCACGGCTTCCATTAATTCGGTGGTGCGTGGGTGAAGTTCGCCGGTTGCCTTGTGTAAAAAGAAAGGAATGGGCACACCCCAACTGCGCTGACGGGAAATACACCAGTCTGGGCGGTTAGCTATCATCGAATGCAGGCGGGCTTGTCCCCAAGCCGGTACAAATTGGGTTTGTTCAATACCGGCTAGGGCTTTTTCTCTAAGGGTTTTACCATCGGTTTTGCTAGGAATATCCATGCCCACAAACCACTGAGCAGTGGCACGGTAAATAACCGGGCTTTTGTGTCGCCAGCAGTGCATGTAGCTGTGGGTAATTTCTTGGTGGTTCATGAGTGCGCCCACTTCGGCAAGCTTGGCCACAATGTGTGGGTTAGCTTTCCAAATCATCTGGCCGCCAAAAAAGCCTAAATCATCAGAATAAACACCGTTGCTTTGTACTGGGCTGATAATGTCGTCAAATTCCATGCCATGCGAACGGCAAGAAATAAAGTCATCTAAACCATAAGCAGGCGCTGAGTGAACAATGCCCGTGCTACCAATTTCGGCTTCAACGTAATCGGCTAAATAAACCGGCGATAAACGCTCATAAAAAGGGTGCTTAAAGCGGATGTGTTCAAGTTTATCGCCCGTAGTTGTGGCAATGACTTCACCCTCTAGCTTGAAGCGCTCAAGGCTCGATTCAACCAAGGTTTCGGCCAGCAATAATAAACGCTCGCCAGTATCCACTAGGGCATAAACAAACTCTGGGTGAACGTTAAGTGCTTGGTTAGCTGGAATAGTCCAAGGGGTCGTTGTCCAAATAACCACTGCCGCAGGTTTACTTAATTCAGCCAAACCAAAAGCCGCTGCTAGTTCGGCGGTGTCGTTACAGGTAAAGGCAACGTCGATAGCGTCGGATTTTTTATCGGCGTATTCCACTTCGGCTTCGGCCAAAGCGGAACGGCAATCAAAACACCAGTTCACCGGCTTTAAGCCTTTAAATACATAACCGCCTTTAACCATTTCTGCTAGCGCACGAATTTCACCGGCTTCGTTTTCAAAATCCATCGTGCGGTAAGGTTTTTTCCAGTCACCTATCACGCCTAAACGAATAAAATCTTGCATCTGGCCTTGAATCTGTTCGCCTGCATAATCACGGCACAGTTCACGGGCTTTATCGGCAGGCAAGTTTTTACCGTGGGTCACTTCAACCTTGTGTTCAATCGGCAAGCCGTGGCAATCCCAGCCGGGCACGTAGGGCGCATCGTAACCGTCTAGGGTGCGGGCTTTAACAATGAAGTCTTTAATGATTTTGTTAACCGCATGACCAATGTGAATATCGCCGTTGGCATAGGGAGGGCCATCGTGAAGAATAAACGTAGGACGCCCTTTAGCCTGTTCACGCATGCGGGCGTAAATGTCCATGTCCTGCCATTGTTTTAAACGCTCTGGCTCACGCGTTGGCAAGTTGCCACGCATAGGGAAGGCCGTTTCAGGAAGGTTTAAGGTTGCTTTGTATTGGTCGGTATTCTTATCGGTCATGGTTATTGTGTCATCAAGGTTGCGGTTAACTGGAAATTAAAAGGGTGTATTTACTTGTAGCGGTGCTTTTGCTAGCAGAGGTGCTGCAGCACTTGTTAGCCAGTATTCGCCAGATTGCCACTGCGGATTATGCCGCTTAAAAAATTGCTGGCACTGGTCGATGTCTTTATTAATTTGGGATTTTAGCGCATCTAGCCCAGCAAATTTTTGTTCATCCCGAAGCTTGGCAAGGGCAAAAACTTCAAGGCGTTTGCCATAAAGGTTGCCATCAAAACCTAATAAATGCACCTCAAGTGCTGGAACTAGGCCATCTACCGTGGGACGCAGCCCTATATTGGCAATGCCTGGGTGGGGCAACCCATTGGGCAGGGTAACTAGCACACTAAACACGCCATTCAATGCCGGTTTACGATCACCTAGCAAGAGGTTTGCTGTGGGTACGCCTAGCGTGCGGCCTAGCTTACGGCCATGCACTACACGCCCAGAAAACTTGTGGGGGCGGCCTAATAGCCTTGCAGCTTCGCTTAAATTGCCTTGCATTAACTGCTGGCGAACGCGAGTGCTAGAAACCCGTTCATCGTCAACTAAATAGGTGTGGGTGTGCTCAACACTGAAGCCTTTTTCTGGCCCTAGCTTTTGTAACAGGTGAAAGTCGCCAGACCTGTCACAGCCAAAACGGAAGTCATCGCCTACCACTAGGTGCGCTAAACCTAAGCCATCCACCAAAATTTGTTGTACAAATTCTTCGGCGGTTAGTTGGCGTAAACGGCTATTAAATTGCAAACAAACAATGCGTTCAGCGCCGTATTCCGTTAAGCGCTCGACCTTTTCACGAAAGCTATTAATGCGGGGCGGGGCTTGTTCTCCAGCAAAAAATTCACGTGGCTGGGGTTCAAACACCATCACCGTGGTTGGTTTGCGTAAACGGGCGGCTATCTCTCTTACCTGCTGAAGAATGCGTTGGTGACCCCGATGCACACCATCAAAATTACCGATGGTTGCCACGCAGCCTAGGTGTTCTTTGCGTAGATTATGAATACCGCGAATCAGTTCCATTTAGGCTCTGGTAAGTTTCTAGTTAGTGGTTGGCTTGTTGAAAATTGAACCATTGATTATATAGAAGATAGCGAGTAACGAACAGC
>CANQLY010000196.1 GCA_947624795.1 uncultured Marinospirillum sp. | reverse complement strand
AACGGCCATTAACCCACAGCCAATGCTAGGTAGAATTAGGCTAAAATCTAGGCTGCCAGTTTGTAAAAAACAGCTGCCCAGTACGCCCAGTAACCCAAAAAATATAAACACGGATAAATCGCCTAAGCCAACGTAGCCGTAAGGACGGTTGCCCACGGTATAGGCAATGGCAGCGGTAATGGCTAAAACACCTAACAGCATAAAGGCCAGAATACTTTCAAGTGAATCTAGGGCATAAAAAATAAGCGCAAGGCCGGCTAGCAGGGTAAGAATAATATTGATAATAATGGCATTACGCATGGCTGCAAGGTTAACTGCGCCTGATTGCAGTGCACGAATAGGCCCTAGGCGCTGGTCGTTGTCAGTGCCTTTAACGGCATCGCCATAATCATTGGCTAGGTTAGAAAGAATTTGTAAAAAAGTGGCTGTTATTAAAGATAAAAAAGCCACCGACCAAGAAAACTGACCGCTTGCAAAAGCTAGGGCGCTACCGGTTAAAATAGAAACGAGTGCAAGGGGGAGGGTTTTGGGTCGGCTGGCTTCTAGCCAAATAAGCAAAGAGTTTTTCATTTGCATTGCATTAAAATCCTTTAGAATTAGCACCGCATTATACACTAGCCACTTAACTAAACCTAAAAAGCAAATTGTTTAGGCTTGCTCTTGCTTCGCTTGCAATTGATAATGTTTGAAACAATTGTTTGGTTTTTTATTTTGGTCTTTATTTTGGCATATTATTTTTGCATAGGAAGCAGGCATGGCACAATCCGATACCGTTGTTCGTATTCTTGATACCGCTGAGGCACTTTTTGCCGAAAAAGGGTTTGCTGAAACTTCATTGCGTACCATTACTAGTCGTGCAAAGGTGAATTTAGCCGCAGTAAATTACCATTTTGGCTCTAAAAAAGCATTAATTCAGGCGGTGTTTGCCCGTTATTTAGATCCTTTTTGTGAAGCGTTTAATAAAGAATTAGCAGAGCTTGAAAAACAGCCAGCAGTTCCTTTAGAAGCTTTGTTAGAAGTATTAGCCCGTACTGCCATTAGCTTGCCTGCTACTAAGGGCAGTTTGTCGGTGTTTATGCGTTTATTAGGCTTAGCTTATACCCAAGCGCAGGGGCACTTGCGGCGTTATTTGCAAGAAAACTATGGGCAAACTTTTGTACGTTTCACTCACTTATTAAAGCTAAGTTCGGCAGATTTGCCCGATGCTGAACGTTTTTGGCGGATTCATTTTATGTTAGGTTCTGTGGTTTTTACGCTGTCTTCGTTGGATGCGCTGCGCGCTATTGCACTGAATGATTACGATGAAAAAACACGCATTACTGATTTGGTCACACGTTTATTGCCTGTGGTTACGGCGGCCATGCAAGCCCCTGTGCCGATGCAGCCTGAAAAAGTAAATCACTAGTTATGTTTAATTCTGTTAGTTCTGTTAGTTCTGTTAGTTCTGTTAGTTCAAACACTGACCTTTGCCTTAACGCTAACTGGCTGTTGGTTAAGCTTGTTAAACAGCAGTTGTTTTGGATGTCGCCTAGCCATGAGGTTTTACAGTCTTGGCCTGTTGCAACGGGTTTGGCAGGGGTGGGTGAACAAGAAGGCAGCGGCTGTACGCCTAGGGGTTGGCATAGAATAAGAGCCAAAATAGGCCAAGGGGAAGATGCGCGGGCGGTGTTTCGTGGCCGCCGTCCTACGGGTGAAATTTGGTCGCCTGAACTCAGTGCTCAGTTTCCTGAACGGGATTGGATTCTAGGCCGAATTCTCTGGCTGTGCGGTGAAGAAACAGGGTTTAATCGGGGTGGAAAGGTGGATACCCAGCGGCGTTTTATTTATTTGCATGCTGTGCCTGATACTAAACCGATGGGTGTGCCTGCTTCTGCTGGCTGCATCAACTTACAGCCAGCGGCAATGCTGGCTGTGTTTGATTTAGTTGCCGTTGGCACCAAGGTTCTTATTCAATAGGTTCTTATTTAATGGATTTGCCTAGCATTTAAACGCACTGACTTGCTGGCGCATTCTGTCAACTTGTTGGCCTAACGCATTCGTAGCCGCGGTGGTTTGGTCTACCATGGTATTCACCTTCAGGCCTTGTTGCGACAGCTCTTGCAGCTTGTAATGCACTGCTTCAACGGCGGTTAATTGCGCTTGAGTACTGTGGGCAATGTTTGAGTTCATATCAAAGACTAGCGTTAAGCGTTCGGCCATAACGGCTAATTCTTGGCGTGTTTCTTGTAGGTTGCTAAGCCCAGCTTGGCTACTTTTAGAGCTGATTGCCATTTGTTCGGCTACCTGATTGCTGGCTGAGCGCAGATTGTCAATCATGCTTTGAATTTCAGCCGTAGAGCTTTGGGTGCGCTGGGCTAGCTGGCGCACTTCATCGGCCACTACAGCAAAACCTCGGCCATGCTCGCCTGCACGCGCTGCTTCTATGGCGGCGTTCAGTGCTAGCAGGTTAGTTTGTTCTGAGATGCCACGAATAACGTCTAGTACATGCAAAATATCGTCACTGTGTTTTAGCAGGCCATCCATTTTTGAACGGGCGGTGGTCATTTGTTCTTCTAGTTTGGCTATGGTTTGGTAACTGGTTTCTAGGCGGCTTTCGGCTTCAACTAAAATGGTGCGTCCTTGGTCAGAATGTTGCCCAGCTTCCATTGCTTTGTCTGATATTTCTGAAACACTTTGCGTAATGCTGTGCATCACTTGCTCTATGTCTTCTACTGAATGTTGCTGCTGGTGAAAAGAATCGGTGGCAAGTTTAGCACCGCCTTCAAGTTGCTCTGCTAGCTGATCAGTTTGTTCAGTTGCTTGCATAATTTCACTTAAGGTATTGCTAATGCGCTCTATAAACTGATTAAGCTGGGCTGCTAGGTCGCCAATTTCTGCTTGGTCATTGGTTTTAAACCGGGTGGTTAAGTCTAGTGTACTAGTGGTGCTGCGAATTTGGCGACGCAAATCTGCTAGGGGCGCAATCATTATACGTGTCATAGGGTAAAGAATGGCAAGCCCAACGAGCAGAAGCAAGCCACCCAAACCTAAAGCCACCCACTGGTTATGACGTATTTGGCCTTGAATTTCGGTCATAGGCACTTCAGCAATTAAAAAGCGTTGTAGGCTAGGAATCCATAGCGAACCAACAAAGTTTTCTTGGCCTT
>CANQLY010000195.1 GCA_947624795.1 uncultured Marinospirillum sp. | reverse complement strand
ATTGCTTGACTTGAATGGCGGCATTGCCAAGTTGGTAACCCATAACACCTAAGCCAAGTGCAATGAATGCACCTAAAGCTAAAGCCCCTTTTACGAATGGTTTATTCGTCGATTCTTTTGTGCCGAATTCTTTTGTCACCTTGCTCACCTTTTAGGTTTGATTAGTCGCTGGTTATTCAGTTTAGCAGTAAATTAGTTTTTTAATTGGTAGTTATTGATTTTTAATTTCTATATAAGTGATTGTTATTGAATTAAACACCTTAATAATCAATTGGTTGACTGATTAGCCTATTAAAAGTAATTTAAATATACCTTTTTGGTTGTAAGATAAAATGCTATAAAGCCAGCTGGCTAGGGTTGTGCGTTCATGGTGTAACGGGTGCACAAGTATTTACATATAAATGGATATTTTGATGATGCCTAAGAACTCACTGATTGGACAAGAACAATATTTTGATGTTGAAGAAAAGTTGATTTCATCAACCAATCTTGAAGGGGTTATTCAGCACTGCAATGATGCTTTTGAAAAAATTAGTGGTTATACCTATAGCGAGCTAATAGGCGCTAATCATAATTTAGTGCGGCACCCTGATATGCCAAAAGAAACCTTTGAAATAATGTGGCAAAATTTGAGTGCTGGTTTTCCTTGGATGGGGCTGGTTAAAAACCGCTGTAAAAATGGTGATTATTACTGGGTCAGCGCTTATGTTACCCCGTTAACGGAACATGGTAAGGTCGTAGGTTATGAATCGGTGCGCTCTTGCCCGTCTCGAGCCGATGTTGCACGTGCTGAAAAGTTATATAAACGAATTAATAATAAAAGACGCCAGTTAGCGTTACCCCGTTATTTAAAGCAGCTCATGATTGCTATTAGTTTTATTTTGCCTGCTTTGCTTTTAGGTTACAGCGAATCGTTATTATTGAGCACCTTGTGGCTAATGGCAGCAATTTTAGTGTTTGGTGGTATTCAATATTTACAATACAAGCATGATTTGCAGTTAATTAGCCAAGAGTTAAAAGGGGCATTCATGCACTCCTTGGCGGCAAGCACTTATACCAATCAGCAGGGCATGACAGGCAATATCATGGTGGGGGTGATGAGTTTACGCGCCCATTTAGATGCAGTGTTGATTCGTATTGAAGATGCTTCTGGCAGGGTGGCTAAGCAATCTAAACTGGGTTTAGAGCTAACAGAAATGGTGCGTACAGAAATGCTTAACCAGAATCAACAAACAGAACTGGTGGCCTTGGCAATGCATGAAATGTCGCTGGCCATTCATAAAATTTCTACAAATGTACAAAGCACGGCAAGCCAGGCCGATCATTCTACCGAATTAGCGCATCAGGGTGTGCAGGTTGCAAGCATTACGCGCACATCCATAGCAAAGCTGCGTGATACGGTATTAGGTATAGGTCAATCGGTGCAATCATTGGCTGAACAAACCGATGCGATTTCAAGTGCGGCAAGTTCAATTGAAGCCATTTCTGAGCAAACTAACCTGTTGGCATTAAATGCAGCTATTGAAGCAGCAAGAGCAGGTGAGCATGGGCGAGGGTTTGCTGTGGTGGCCGATGAGGTGCGCTTGTTGGCTTCAAATACCCGTGATTCAGCAAAAAATATTAGTCAAATTGTTGCTAATTTACGATCCCAAGCCGTGGCTTCGGTGCAATGCACTGAAGAAGGCGCTTTAGATTCAGAGCTGGGTTTGCAGCAAGTTTTAGATGCTGAAACGATGTTAACGGGCATTGTTGAAGCGGTGACCAAGATTTCATCAATGGCTTTGCAAATGGCAACTGCGGTGGAAGAGCAGGCTATGGTGTCAGAGGATGTAAACCGACAAATTACAGAGATTTCAGCCTTGTCGAATAATAGCTTACAACGCACAGAAGAAAGCGCGCTCAGCCTTAAAAAATCACAAGAAGTGTCTGAAGAATTACTTGAGCTAGTGAATCGCTTTAAAGCTTAATGACGTGATCCAAAGCCTTGCCCAAGGTGGGTGAGGTTTGGTGTTCTTATAGTGTGTGTGGTGTAGGCTGCTTTTAATTAGGCATAAAAAAAGGCAGAACAATGAATGTTCTGCCTTTTGTAATTTTGGTAGCGGGGGCTGGATTTGAACCAACGACCTTCGGGTTATGAGCCCGACGAGCTACCAGACTGCTCCACCCCGCATCAAAGTTTGCACAGTATAGCGTGTTTTCAGATCCTGTCAACCTAATACTAAAGATTATTGGCTTTAAGGCAATAACAGTGTAACTTATGACTGAGAAAGGTTAGAAATAATAAAAACAAAATGTGATCTAATGTGTAATGAATAGGCCAAATAAAAACTAGCCTATTTTGTTTATTTTAATCAGGACACAGGCATTGGCATTAACAAATAGTGCCAAGCTGAGTGTTTAACAGAGGGGGTTTACTATGCAAAAACGTGTAGCTTGGGTCACCGGCGGAACGGGTGGCATTGGTGCAGAGATTTGTCGTTCACTCGCTACAGCGGGTTATCAAGTAGTTGCTGGCTATTCTAACGAAGAAAAAGCAAAAGCTTGGCAAGAAGAGCAAAAGGCAGCAGGTTTTGATATTGCTATCAGTCACGCTGACGTTGCTGATTTTGATTCAGTACAAAAAAGCTATGCTGACATTACAGAAAAGTTTGGTGCAGTGTCTGTTCTTGTTAACAATGCGGGCATTACCCGTGATGCAACCATGAAGCGTATGGATGCTGGTCAGTGGACTGATGTGATTAACACTAACCTAAACAGTGTGTTTAACACGTCTAAAGCGTGTTTTGATGCCATGTTAACGCAAGAATATGGCCGCATTATTAATATCTCTTCTATTAATGCTGAAAAAGGTCAATTTGGTCAGGCTAACTATTCTGCTGCTAAAGCAGGTATGCACGGCTTCACTAAAGCAGTGGCGCAAGAAGGCGCACGTAAAGGCGTAACCGTGAATACCATTTCACCCGGTTACGTTGCGACAGATATGATCATGAAAATTGAAGAAAAAATTCGTGAAAGTATCCGTGCACAAATTCCGGTAGGCCGTTTTGGTGAACCAGAAGACATTGCGCGCATTGTTGTGTTTTTAGCTGATGAAGCTTCTGGCTTTATTACCGGCTGCACATTTCCGCAAGATACTGTTCCCGCGACAGGACACCTTTTTTG
>CANQLY010000194.1 GCA_947624795.1 uncultured Marinospirillum sp. | reverse complement strand
TAACAAAATTAAACAAGCGCCTAGGCAGTTTTTGCTAGTCGCAGAAGCTGACCATCAGCAAGCTATGTTAGATGCTTTACAAACCCACTGGGCAAGTTTGCCTGTGGCAACGACTTGGCAAGCTTTGCACTTGCCTAAAACCCGTGAGCCAGTAAAGCAGTTATGGCTAACCAGTACGCAGGTTAATTTCTGTGCTTTGGCTTTCCCAACCGTTCCCGGTGGTCATGCCGATGCAGCGGCTTTAACTGTGTTGGGTGATTATTTGCGTAATGGTTTTTTACACCGTGCGATTCGTGAACAGGGCGGTGCTTATGGCGCTGGTGCTGGGCAGGATAACGGCGATGCAGTATTCCGTTTCTTCTCTTACCGTGACCCTAGAGTAGAAGGCACGCTTGCAGATTTTTATGCTTCTTTAACTTGGTTGCAGGAACAGCCGTTAGACCAACAAAAGCTAGAAGAAGCCATTTTAGGCGTGGTGTCTTCAATAGATAAACCCGGCTCACCAGCAGGCGATGCAAGGTCTACCTTCTTCTCTAGCTTGTTTGGCCGCACACCCGAAAGCCGTAAAGCCTTCCGAGCCAGTATTTTGGCAGTAACGGGCGAAGACTTATTGCGAGTTGCCGCTAAATACCTAAAACCAGAACTAGCCAGCGTGGCTGTGGTTACTAACGCCAAAACAGCAGAAAGCTTAGATGCAAGTTATGAAAAGCTAGCTGTTTAATCAAGCTGTTTAATCAAGCTGCTTAATCAAGCTATTTAATCAAACCCTGCGGCCTTAAAGATTGCTTTACCTTTAGGGCCGTGAAGGTAGCGCCAAAATTCTTTAACATCGTTTCTGCTGCTGCCTTGCTTGGTCATGGCAATGCCGTGAACAATGGCGCCGTGGTGATCGTTGTTAAGTTTTAACACTTCACGGCGTTGTTCAATACCGGCTTGCACTAGGCGGTTCCAAGGTAAGAAACCCAGTGGAATTTCTTTTTGCTCAATGAGTGTATAAAGGTCTTGAAATACCGTGACGGGTTTTAGGCGTTTTTTGACTTTAATGTTCAGTTCATGGCGTTCTAATACTTCCATTGCTGCACGGTAATAAACGCTATTTTCTGGCATTAACCCGACGGTGCCGGTTTGCAGTGTCACTACGCTGGTGCTGCGCACGGTTTCTTTGGGCGCCCACAAACCTAAGCGGCCTAAGGCTAAAACCTGTATTTCAGAAGTTACTCTTTTACGGTGTAAACTTTCTAGGTAGGGCATTTCTGCGCTAATAATTAAGTCAAACACATAGCCGTCATCGAGCAGGTTTGCATGGTCTTCATCTTGGCCTTGGTGAATGCGAAATGGGCTTTGATGCTGGGTTTGGTAGCTGTCAATTACTTGGTTAAGCACCCAATAAAGCTGTGGGTCGACGTGAATTCTTATTAAATTAGGGTCTTCGTCTTTTTTGCGGCTTTGCTTGCTGTCGGGCACATAGCCTTGGAAGTTAAATTGGCTCATGGGTAGGCTGGATTCATTGGATGAATTAGCCCAAGCAGGCTGCATAAATACCAGTTGCGTTAGCGCAAATAACAACAAGGCTAAGCGTGCAAGCAATGGCTGAGTTAGCAGTTTGCTAAAAAAGGTGAGGTGGTGTTTTTGCTGGTTGATAAATCCATTAATCATTATTTTATTCTAAGGTCTGTTGTGGGTATTTAGTAAAAGAATGCTAGTAATCTTACCGCCTGAAATGCGCTTTGCCTATCGCTCTTTTGTTGCTTGGCTGTTAATCTGCTTGCCTTTTAATACACAAATGTAAAATGGATTGCAAAGACAGCCGATGAGAACTCCTAAGCCCCTGCCGCTCAGTAAATTATATAAAGCTTGCCGTGTTGGCGATTTTAGTTTTGAAAATACGCAGGTGATTCCGCCCCTTGACACTTTTATAGGCCAAGCCCGTGCTGAAGAGGCCCTGCGCTTTGGTACGGCGATTAACCGTAAAGGTTACAGTATTTTTGCGGTAGGGCACGATGGGTTAGGTAAACGCACCATGGTGCGGCGCTTTTTAGAGCAGCGGGCAGCCAAAATGGACGCCCCTTCCGATTGGATGTACCTGCATGATTTTGTTAACCCTCGCAAACCTTGGGCAGTGCGCTTGCCTTGTGGCTTAGGGCAGGTTTTTAAAGCCGATTTACAGGCGTTTATTTTAGATTTAAAACAAGCCATTCCTGCCGCTTTTGATAACGAAGGTTTTTATGAGCGTGCTGAAAAAATTAAAGATGCTTCTGCCGAACAGCAAACCAAAGCTTTAAAAGCCCTTGCCCTAGAAGCTGAACCTTTGCAGCTAAAATTAATTCTGCAATCGCCCGGTGGCTATATGTTTGTACCGGCTGATGATGAAGGCATGCCAATGGAAGCCGATGCTTTTTCTGCTTTGGAAGACGAGCAGCGCAAAGTTTTTCGTGAAGCCATTGAGGCCATGGAAAAGAAGCTGCGGGTGGTTTTACGGCAACTGTCTCAGCTAGAAAAACAAAGCCGTTTAGAACAACAAGCGCTAAACGAGGAAGTGACCAACGATGCTTTAGGCGATGGCTTACAAGAACTGCTGACTAAATACGCCGAATTTCCACGCCTTGAAGCTTATTTACAGGCAATGCATAAAGATTTGCTAGATAACTTGGCTATCTTCCTAGACATGGAAGAAGACGAAGAAGATGCCATTTCAAGTGTTTCGCCGGATAAACGCATTCCAACCCGTTACCAAGTGAATTTGGTGATTAGTCATGCACCTAGCGACTCTGCGCCGGTAATAGAAGAAGCTTTACCGACCCACAATAATATTGTTGGGCACATTGAAAATGTTACCTATCAAGGCACAGTAGCAACGGACTTTTCGCTGATTCGCCCCGGCGCTTTGCACCGTGCCAATGGTGGTTTTTTACTGTTAAACGCTGAACGCATTTTAAGCCAACCTTATGCTTGGGATGGTTTAAAGCTGGCGCTGCGTACGGGCAGCTTGCGAATTGATACTTTAGAACGCCAGTTGTCTGTGTCGGGTAGTGTTTCTTTAGAACCTGAACCCATTCCTTTAAGCTGCACTGTGGCTTTGTTGGGCGATTACGATATTTTAAATGCGCTGCAAGACCAAGACCCTGAATTTATGGAATTGTTTAAGGTGGTGGCCGAGTTTGAAACCGAAATGCCGCGCAGTGTGCCTAATCAGCGTTTA
>CANQLY010000193.1 GCA_947624795.1 uncultured Marinospirillum sp. | reverse complement strand
GAACTTACATTCTCTAAGAAACCCGACTCCTTTTCTAGTTAGTCAGATTTTATCTACACCCTTAAATGCGAAGAGCCGTATTGTTAGCTTTTTTTCAGATAAAAATTGCACCAATTGCAATCCACTCATGCCAGGTAATGACCAATCAACCAGTAAAAGGTCAAAGTGGTTTTTATTGAGTGATTCCAGAAATAATTCAGCTGAAATGAACAGTGTCGATTCATAGTCATAACTAGTAAGCCAGCTAGCGATCAGGCGCGCCAAGTCTGTGTCGTCTTCTATAATAGCAACGCGTTGCGACATGATTATTATCCATTTTTTGTCATTTTAAAAATAACAATTTTACTAAAAACCCTTAACTGATGCAATGTAGCTGACAAGCATCAATTGTTAGGCATAGGGTAATAGGGGTATTCTGTGCCAGTTATTTTAGATAAAGCGGTTAGATTTTTAGTGCTTTAAAAAAAGTGAGTTTTAGGTAATGAATGATTTAGATCAGCAGTTTTTAATTTTACAGCAACAATTTATTGCTAACCTTAGCAATCGAAAGCAGCGTTTAACTGGTTTTTATGCTGGTTTATTTTCTTTAAGTACCAATGCTGCAAAAAACACAGTAAAAGTAGTCGATAAGAATGCCCTAATTGGCCTGCACACGGAAGCGCATAATTTAGCTGGCACAGCAGGGTGTTATCAGCTGGCCGATTTAGCTTACGTTTCTAAGCAGCTAGAAAATCATTTATGGAGTGTGCTAGATAAAAATAAAAAAATAGATGCAGATGAAGCATGGCAAAAAAACTTGTACAAACTCGTTAATAACTTAATTAACTTTATTGATGACTTAATAGAAGGGGAAGTCTAAGTAATTTTATTTTACTTAGTTTGAGTTTTTTGTAAAGAAGTGGCTATAAGTAACAAGAAGCTCTCTAAAATCACTGTTTTTATTATTTTATAACCTACATCAACTTGCACACAGCATTCAGTAGGTTAGAATGCCAAGTGGTTCCGTATAGCTTTTGTATAATATTTGGAGCATTAAATAATGCGTAATAATCAACCCGTAACGCAAAGAGAATATGAGGTGCGTCATGACTGTGCCATTATTTCTCACACGGATGCGAAGGGTCAGATTACCTATGTGAATGCTGAGTTTATTGAGTATGCTGGATTCACACGTGAAGAATTAATAGGTAAACCACACAACATTATTCGTCATCCTGACATGCCAAGTGAAGCCTTTCGTGATATGTGGGCAACCCTTAAAAAAGGACGTGCTTGGCAGGGTATGGTAAAAAATCGTCGCAAAAATGGTGATCATTATTGGGTTAAAGCAACTGCTACTCCGTTAGCTAACGGTGGTTATATGAGTGTACGCTTAAAAGCAACTAACCAAGAAGTAGCAGATGCTGAAGCACTTTATAAACGCATGCGTGAAGGCAGTCGTGACAGGCTGCGTGGTGGCCACCATTTAAGTGGTTTGTTTGCCCGTATCAGTCATTGGTATCAGGAAATTAAGCTCTTACCCAAAGCCATGTTGCCCATGTTGTTTTTGATATCAGCTATGTCGATAGGTACTGGTTGGCAACTTATTACTGTGACAGACAAAGCTATTGAGCAAGTACTTATCTCTTTATTATTAACCTTGGGGTTGGGTGGTTTTTTTGCCATTGTTTGGCTATTTTTAATTATGCGTAAGCAAACTAGGCGCCTTAATAACCTAAGAAGAGTCACCTTAGAAATAGGTTCAGGCAACCTAGTGGGTGATGCACCTATGGGTAAAGACGATGAAATAGGTGATGTGTTTAATGCGGTACAAATTATGCGTAACCGCTTGTTTGAAATAGTCTTTCAAATGAATCAATCCACTAAATCTTTAACCTCAGCTGCTGAAGACATGTTAGCGGGTAGTAAAGAAACTGCCCGTGGAGCAGTTGAACAATCAAGCGCCTCTAGCAGTATGGCAGCGGCATTAGAGGAATTAAGTGCCTCGGTAAGCCAGATAGGTGAAAGTGCTACTGCTGCACATAGCGCATCGACTAAGGCCGGTGAAGTATCACGTTATGGTGCTGAGGCGGTTTATGCTAGTACCCGTGAAATTGCAACCATGGCTGATACGGTTAAAAATTCGGCTGAGAAACTACATAAACTAGAAGCTTTGTCTAACACCATTGGGCAAATTGTGTCTACGATTCGTGAAATTGCTGACCAAACTAACTTGTTGGCATTAAATGCTGCCATAGAAGCGGCGCGTGCCGGTGAGCATGGTCGAGGTTTTGCAGTGGTTGCTGATGAAGTGCGTAACCTTGCTGAACGAACGGCGCAATCGACCGTTGAAATATCAGACATGGTTGAGCAAATTCAAAAGCAAACCGAAGAAGCCGTTGCAGAAATGCAATCCAGTGTTAAGCAAGTGGCTGAAGGGGTAAGTAAAGCAGAGCGAGCAGGGCATTCAGTGGCTGAAATTGAAAGTGAAACCCAGCAGGTGGTACTTGCAACCCAAGACATTCAGGCAATTTTACAAGAACAAGCACTAGCAGCAAGGGAAGTGGCAGAAACTATCGAAGGTATTGCTCATTTAGCCGATTCTAACTCAGCACAAGCATCGCAATCTTTGGCAGCTTGTGAAGCTATTCAAAGCACCACGCAATTACTTAATGATCTACGCCGTGAATTTAAAGTTTATCGCGGTGGTTAATTTTTAGTCAGTTCAAAGCTCAGGGATGAGCACCTGTTGTTTGCAATAAATCCCGATAGCAATAATAAAAAACGGAGCTTAATGCCCCGTTATTTTTTTGTTTTATTTTAAAAAAACTATCGAATACCTAGCTCTTCCATACTTAGATCACGCATTTTAAACTTCTGAATTTTACCCGTAACCGTCATAGGAAAGTCGTGGGTAAATTTAAAATAACGTGGCACTTTATAATGTGCAATCTTGCCTTTACAAAAAGCTTTTAGTTCTTCTTCATCCAGTGTTTTGCCTTCGTGCACTTTAATCCAAGCCATCACTTCTTCACCGTACTTTTGGTCTGGAATACCGATTACCTGAACATCAGAAATGGCTGGATGAGTATAGAAGAATTCTTCTAATTCACGTGGGTAGATGTTTTCACCGCCACGAATAATTAAGTCTTTAATACGACCAGTAATAGCAACGTAGCCTTCATCATCCATTTGCGCCAAATCGCCGGTATGCATCCAGCCATTAACAATCGACTCTTTGG
>CANQLY010000192.1 GCA_947624795.1 uncultured Marinospirillum sp. | reverse complement strand
GATGCCAGCACTCAGCCTGCTTTTATACTCGACAGCCAAACTGCCCAAGCTAAAAAATACGGCTTCTACCCTTTTAGCGATAATCCGCAAGAAGAAAACCCCGAGCGAGGTTATATCGTTTCTGCTAACTACCTGCCGGCTTCACCTAATCAAGTACCACTGCCTGGCTATTACAACCTAGCCGATCGTGGTGAACAGCTAATCAAAGAACTTAGTCAGCCCAACATAAAATGGAACACCCAAAATAGCCAAGCCGTACAGCTAGGTGAGCAAAGCGGCTATGCACCACGCTTGCTAAAACCCTTATTAGGCGATTTATACGCCAGCGCCAGCAGTAAAGAAGAAACCCTACTGATTAACCAGTTAGCAAAATGGCCAGGCAACTTCCCAACTAACAGCTATTTACCGACAGTATTTACGGAATTTACCTACCAGCTATTAATAGCCACTTTTTTAGATGAATTAGGCGAAGCAACCTTTAATAACCTGCTTAGCACACGGATTATTGACAGCGCCCTACCCTTACTAGCTGCCGACCCTGCTTCGCCTTGGTGGAATAATTATCAAAGCAGCACCATCCAAACCCGCCAAGTGGTAGTCGGCCAAGCTTGGCAGGCAACGTTAATGCACTTAAATAAAACATTAGGCCCTAAGCTAGACGATTGGCAGTGGGGTAAAGCGCATACGCTTACGCACAATCACCCGTTAGGCGCACAAAAACCTTTAGATAAGCTATTTGATGTAGGCAAGTTTGCAGTGCCAGGTGGCCATGAACTACCTAATAATTTATCAAGTGGTTACAGCAGCGCACCTTGGGCAGTGGAATACGGCCCATCAACCCGCCGGTTAATTGATTTTGCTGCGCCCGAACAAGCCTTAGGTATTAACCCAGTAGGGCAAAGCGGCGTAAAGTTTGATAAACACTATTCAGACCAAGCCAAAGCTTATAGTGAAGGGCGCTACTACCCACAACACTTGGTAGAAAAAGATGTTGAGCAAAATACCCAAAGCAAATTAACGCTAGTGCCTTAGGTTAAAAAAAAGATTGCCTGACAAGTTAATGGTATTTTCAGCTATTCGTGTTACTTTAGCGTATTGTTATTTTCTCTCTAGTCAGTAGGCCACTATGAACCAAGTACTCATCAATAAAGAACCCGTTGAATTGTATAAGATTTTAAAATTTGAAGGGATACGTTCCAGTGGTGCCGAAGCCAAAAAAGCAGTGGCCGATGGTTGTGTAAAACTGAATGGCGAACTTGAAACGCAAAAGCGTAAAAAAATTGTTGCTGGGGACATTATTGAAATTGAAGGTGAGTCTTATCAGGTTCAGCTAGAAGGTTAGTTTAGCTACTTCCAACCATGAATCCAGTTACTGGCATTTTTCAAATCATGCCAGTTTATACTTATGGATCGTTTACCTTCCAAGCTATGCCATACCAGAAGAATAAAATTTAACGCCCGCATTTGCGGGGTTTGTAGTGCAGCGGAAAATTAGTCCAACAACATGCGCTTGTTATGCATTGCCTAGTTCCTCATCCTCAACTTTTTTTATCGTTTTGCCAGTTGTCGTTTTCCAACTTTGAGGCCCACTCCGGGATGTCCCTGCAACTATTGCTGCTGCGTAACTAGAAGAATTAAAAAGAATATCTTCTGATGCAACAAGATATGCTCCTTCGTCTTT
This sequence comes from uncultured Marinospirillum sp., assembly GCA_947624795.1. Taxonomy (GTDB): domain Bacteria; phylum Pseudomonadota; class Gammaproteobacteria; order Pseudomonadales; family Halomonadaceae; genus Marinospirillum. The sequence goes on along the minus strand of CANQLY010000192.1, from coordinate 1,543 downwards.
CAAAACACCATCAACCAATAACTTTTCTTTAGTTGTTAAAAGCTTACCCGGCATACTCTCTGAGTTACTTTTGGAAAGCTGTGAACCTTTTTTAAGAACAAAACCTTCGTCAGTAACAGCACCTTGAGCAGAAAGATTATTTACTGTGAAAAATAAATTCCTGAGTACATTCTCACTCTCGTTCAAGTCACATGATTCAACAATAGTTTCGCTCGAATTCTTTGACTTTAGAATTGGTTCAAGTATCGAGTAACCAAGTGTACCCAATACCATTCTTACGTTTTCTATAAACTCTTTCATGGCATCACGGTCAGCTCTTGGCAGGCTAGACTCAGAAGGAGTATTACCATTTTCTAACTCATACCTATCAGCGTTTTTAGACAGGTAAACTAAAGCAGACTCTAAATATTTTATATGAGCCTTTGTAAGATTTTCATCCTTACTAGTAAAGATGACAACCTCACTCCAAAAGTCTTTCTTCCTGTCATGGTTAGTAAGTCGCTGTGCCACATTCTCGGACTCACCAATGTAAGCTGTAGGCTTGGAGCTTCCAAAACGACCTTCAAACAAAAAGTAAATACCAGGCTTGGAAGATTCTGGCCAGTTCTTAAGTTCATTTAATCTATTTCTAGGACAAGCTATAGCGTGACCAGTCCAATTAACAAGCTCGGCATACCTAATGCCCGTAACTGTTGCATCAGCCAAATATATTCGAATGGATTTCCCTATTGGCACGAGGCCTCCTTATAGTGCATAACGCCGCGCTCTGTGGCAAGTTTGGAGCGCAGCGGAAAACTTGTCTAACAGCAGCGCTTTGTTACATGCTCGCCGCAACTAAAGGTTCAACATGGTAACTAGGACGACTTGACGACAACTCATAGACCGATTGAAGATTAATCCAAAACTCAGGTGTTGTACGTAGTGCAGCAGCAAGAAGCCAAGCTGTTTCTGGAGTAACTCCACGTTTACCTCGAACAACTTCATTAATACGCTGCACAGGAATACCAACATGCGTGGCAAGTGCTTTTTGTGTTAGCCCCAGCGGCTCAAGAAATTCTTTAAGTAAAATAACCCCTGGGTGAGTTGCAATTCTATTACTAGGAATCATGTGATACCTCCAAAAGGTTAATGATAATCCACTATTTTAACATCGGTTACGCTACCCTCAGTCCAGCGAAAAATTATGCGCCACTGGGAGTTAATACGAATACTATAAAACCCTTTTAGCCCACCTTGAAGTAGCTCAAGCCTATTGCCGAGTGGGGAACGAAGATCATCAAGAACTTGTGCAGTATTCAAAATATCGAGTTTATATAACGCAAGCTCATGTATTTGCACTGGAAGTTTTCTAGCATATCGACTAGATACACCATGAAATAAGTCAGAAGTAGCTCGGTCACCAAATGTTTTAATCATACACTAAACATAACGAATTAACGGTACCCATGCAACAACCTTTTAGACATGTAACGAGGCTGTAGAAAAACCTGTTTTCAGCCAGCTTTTCCCACCAACAGCTCGTTTTCTGTTATTTATATTTTGT
>CANQLY010000191.1 GCA_947624795.1 uncultured Marinospirillum sp. | reverse complement strand
TATCAACCTATTAGTAGCACTGAGCCTGCAAGGTGAAATAAAAGGGGTTAGCATCGTTAGCCACCGTGAAACGCCAGGATTAGGCGACCGCATAGAAGAACGTAAATCTAACTGGGTAAAACAGTTTGCTGGCAAAAGCTTAACCAACCCCACGATTAGTGGTTGGGCGGTTAAAAAAGACGGTGGCGAATTTGATCAGTTCACTGGCGCAACCATTACCCCCAGAGCGGTGGTTAACGTCATTAAGCGCAGCCTGCTTTGGCAACAGAATCAAGCTTGGCAGCAAGAAAATCCGCTAGGTGTAGGAAATGGAGTAGACAAATGAGTAACTCAGCAGCCAGCCTTGATTATCGCAAAATCACCCTAGATGGTTTATGGCACAACAACCCAGCACTAGTGCAACTCTTAGGGCTTTGCCCTTTGTTAGCCGTTACAGGTACGGTCACTAATGCCTTGGGCTTGGGGCTGGCTACTTTGTTAGTATTACTGGGTTCTAGCTTTTCGGTTTCGCTTATTCGTAACCATGTGCCAGCCAGCGTGCGCCTGCCAGCGTTTGTAATGATTATTGCCTCGTTTGTGACCTGTGCTGAACTACTAATGCAAGCTTTCACCTACGAGCTGTATCAAATTCTAGGCATTTTTATTCCGTTAATTGTAACTAACTGCGCTATTTTAGGCCGTGCCGATGCCTTTGCTTCCAAACATTCGCCACTGCCTGCGCTTATTGATGCGTTTATGATGGGGTTAGGCTTTACATTAGTATTAGTTCTGCTGGGTGCTTTACGTGAACTCTTTGGTCAGGGAACCCTCTTTAGTGGTATGGATTTATTATTTGGTCCGGTAGCAACCAACTGGAAAATTACTTTTTTCACCGATTTTCAAGTATTAATTTTAATGCTACCGCCGGGTGCTTTTTTTGGGATGGGGGTTATTATTGCCGGTAAGAATTTAATCGACAGCCACCTAAAAGCACGCCAACAGCCCAAAATAATTGCTAGCGACCAAACTAACGATAAAACCAGCCGCAGGGTGCGTATTACTAATTAAGTGATGGCTTACTAAATTATGAACAAAGAAAAGCGTTACCAAATTTTTAGCCGCCTAAGGGAAGCTAACCCCCACCCCACCACCGAGCTAAACTGGAGCACTAACTTTGAACTGCTCGCTGCAGTATTGCTTTCAGCACAAGCCACCGATGTGGGTGTTAATAAAGCCACCACTAAGCTTTTCCCGATTGCCAATACGCCCCAAGCCATTATTGACCTTGGGCTAGAAGGGCTAAAAAGTTACATAAAAACCATTGGGCTGTTTAACACTAAAGCCGCCAACCTAATGAAAACCTGCCACCTTTTAGTAGACAAGCACGGCGGTGAAGTTCCCCAAACCCGTAAAGCACTAGAAGCCCTGCCCGGGGTGGGTCGTAAAACCGCCAACGTGGTGTTAAACACCGCTTTTGGTCAGCCCACCATAGCGGTAGATACGCATATTTTTCGGGTCAGTAACCGCACAGGCATTGCCACGGGCAAAAATGTTGACGAAGTTGAACAAAAACTTTTACGCCACGTGCCCACTGAATTTAAAAAAGACATTCACCACTGGCTTATTCTGCATGGCCGTTACACCTGTGTTGCACGTAAGCCACGCTGCCTTAGTTGTATAATTGAAGATCTATGTGAATTCAAACTGAAAACTGAGTAAGATACCGCCAATACTCATCTAATCATTCGAGGTTTACTGTGACTAAACTTGCTGTTTCCAGACGCTCTCGCACCATCACCACCGAAGAAGTATTAATTATTCTTTGCCATTCCGTTAACGAAGTACTCAGCAATGCAGGCAACGCTGGTGTTGATTATTCACCCATGGTGCAAAAAATCAACAAAACCTGCCTACGCCCCGACATTGGTTGTTTTGTACTTTTTGATGGTGGTTTTTCAGGTCTGGTCATTATTAACTTCACGGCTGAATCAGCAATGGAGATTTACCGCAGCTACTTGCTTAGCATGGGCATGCCTGAAAATGAGTTAGCTCAATTTCATACCGCTGATGAAGTGGGTAATGTGATGGGTGAAATAATGAACCAGATAGTTGGCGACTTTACTAACAAAATTCGTCAACAATTAAAAACTTCGATTACGCAAAGCCAACCAAAAATGATGGCGATTAATAAACAGGTACAAATTTCAGTTAACACCACACTAGACCAACCCCAGTCGCGTCGTGTTACCTTTAATACCGCCCAAAATAATATTTTTTACCTAGAGCTTTCAATGGATAAAACTGAGTTCATTAAGCTGCATGATTTTGATGAAGATGAATTAATTGAAAACCCAGACGATATTTTGGCAGAAAACTACCGCCAAGAAGACACCAACAGGGACAATGAACAAACCTCAAGTAATCAACACGATGACTTAATGAGTGATTTAGGCATTTAGAAATAAAAAACCAAAGAGTAAAGTAGTTAAGACCTAGGTAGTAATAAAACCACCCCACTTAATTTTTAAGGAAAATTTAGCATGGCAACTGCATTTGGTACCGTTTTTATGCCAGAAATGGCAATCACTCGGTTCGATGGTAAAAGCTGGAGCCCAGTAGAAATAGTGCCTAGCGATAGCCTAACGCTTCACCCAGGCGCGCACGTACTGCACTATTCAAGCACCTGTTTTGAAGGCTTAAAAGCATTTCGCCACCAAGATGGCTCAATCAATATTTTCCGCATGGATAAAAACTTAGCGCGCATGGCACAAAGCAGCCGCCTATTAGCACTGCCAGAACTTGATTTAGGCATGGCAAAAGCCATGATAAAGCAAACCGTTGCGCGCTTTGCCGATGAAGTACCTGCGCCTCCGGGTTCTTTGTACATTCGTCCTACCCATATAGGCACTGAAGCCGCAGTGGGTAAAGCCGCCGCACCTTCCACCAGTTCGTGCTTTTATGTTTTAGTTAGCCCAGTGGGTGATTATTTTGCCGGTGGTGACCAAGCCCTGCGCTTATTGCTAGAAGAAAACGGCATGCGCTGCGCCCCTCACATGGGTATGATTAAAAGTGGTGGTAACTATGCCAGTGCTTTGCAACCCATTTTAAAAGCCAAACAAGAAGTCAAAGCCGACCAAGTGCTTTTTTGCCCTAATGGTGATGTGCAAGAAACCGGTGCTGCTAACTTTTTGCTGATCGATGGCAATGAGATTATTACTAAAGCCCTAGATACCAGCTTTTTACACGG
>CANQLY010000190.1 GCA_947624795.1 uncultured Marinospirillum sp. | reverse complement strand
GATTGCTATGCTAAGTAACCTAGATGACCCCAGCGCACTAGGCCCAGGTATGGCACTTGCACTGGTTACGACTCTTTATGGTTCGGTAATGGCACAGCTTATTTTTATTCCTATAGCCGATAAGCTTGAAATGAAAAGTGACCTGCTAAGAAATAACATGGCTTTAATTGTTGACTCGGTTATGGGTATTTACAACGGCATGAACCCACAAGTGTTGGATGAATTGCTAGAAACCTATTTGCCTGAGTATCAGCGTGGTGCCATGGACATGAATGAAGAGGTAGAGTAAATATCTATGAGTACAATACCAGAAAAGAAGAAAAAAGAGGTTAAAGGAACACCCATCGCACCTTGGATGGTAACTTTTGCCGACATGATGACGTTGCTTCTAGTCTTCTTTGTACTTATTTTATCTTTTTCTACCATGGAGGTTGAGCGTTTTCGTGCCGTTTCAATGGCATTACAAAACTCTTTTGGTTTTCAGATGAAAAACCCACTGAATTTAATTCCAGTGGATAACCCACCGCGTACTGAAAATATTATTGCACCCATTAAACCTGAGCCACCAACCACTGAAAATACCGGTATGGAAAACCAGTTAGATTCGTTGGGTAACCGCTTACAAACCAACTTCATTGATGAAATTGAGCGTGGCCTTATTATCATTGAACAAGATGAAGACCACATTATCATTCGCTTTCCTGATGATGCAGCTTTTGGCTCAGGTAGTGATTGGTTAGAGCCACAAATGGTGCCTATCATTCAACGTGTAGGTGATTTAATTTCAGACTTTGAAATGTACGTTATTGTGGGTGGCCATACTGACAACATTCCCATTAACTCTGAAAGGTATCGCTCGAACTGGGAACTGTCTTCTGCCCGTGCCACTTCGGTGGCGCACGAGTTAACTTGGATGAGTGACTTGAACGAAGAGTACCTTTACGTTGTTGGTAATGGTGATGCTAGGCCTTTAACTTCTAACGCAACCCCTGAAGGGCGTGCAAGCAACCGTAGGGTCGACATTTTGCTAATGGAACGTGATATAACCGAAGAACGTGAAGTATTCCAAGGCATTCAGCAGATTCCAACCTACCGCTAAGCACTTTAAAAAAAGCTCAAAAAGCGATTATTACAAACCTTCTAAAACGCCTGTTATTCACAAGATAACAGGCGTTTTTTATTCAAAAATAACTCTAACAGCAAGCTAACTAGTTGCGCGTTAAGGTACGCATAGTCACTAGCTCTTCTGCAGAGGTTGGATGAATACCAATGGTGGCATCAAAGTCTGCTTTGGTTAAACCTGCTTTTACCGCAATGCCTATACCCTGCACTAGCTCACCGGCATCGGCACCCACCACATGGCAACCCACCACTTTATCGGTAGCATCTTCAACAATCAGCTTCATTAAAGTGCGGCCTGTGTTGCCTGACAAAGTATTACGCATCGGCTTAAAGCTGGTCGAATAAACGCGAATCGCTGGATAAACCTTGCGAGCTTCTTCTTCGCCTAAACCTACCGTACCAATATTTGGGTGACAGAAAACAGCCGTAGGAATATTTTTATAATCCATCGTGCGGGCTTCTTTACCGCTATACAGGTTGTGTACTAACACCATCGCTTCAGCCAAAGCTACTGGCGTTAATTGTGGCCCGCCAATAATGTCACCTAGTGCATAAACACTAGGAACTTGGGTACAAAAGTTGCTATCTACGCTTAATTCGCCATTCTTGTTAACGTCTAAGCCAACGTTTTCTAAGCCTAGGTTTTCAACATTACCACGGCGACCTGTGGCGCTTAATACGGCATCCACTTCAAGCGTACGGCCATCGCTTAGTTTGACTAATAAACCAGTCGCCTGCTTTTCAATGGCAGTAATTTCACAACCCAACTGTAACTGCACACCGCTGGAAGCAATTTCATTTTGCACAAACTCGCGCACTTCTTCATCAAAGCCACGCAAGGGTTTGTCGCCACGGTAAACCAAATGTGTTTCAGCGCCTAAGCCGTTAAAAATAGAGGCAAATTCAACCGCAATATAACCGCCGCCATAAACCAAGAAACGTTTAGGGAACTCAGGTAAATCAAAAATTTCATTGGATGTTAAGCAATGCTCAGAACCCGGAAATTCAGGAACAAAAGGCCAAGAACCTGTGGCAATCAGTAAGCGTTCTGCTGTGTAAGTTTTATCGCTCACTTGCACACTGTTAGCCGTAATAATTTTGCCACGCCCTTCAATGCGCTGCACACCACTGCCTTCTAACAGGCGGTTGTAAATGCCATTTAAGCGTAAAATTTCAGCGGCACGGTTATCACGTAATGTTGGCCAATGAAATTCTGGTTTAGCAACTGTCCAGCCATAACCAGCTGCATCTGCAAAATCTTCTGCAAAATGGGCGGCATAAGAATAAAGCTTTTTAGGCACACAACCCACGTTAACGCAGGTACCACCCCAATAACGGTCTTCAATAATGCCTACTTTAATGCCTTGTGTGGCGGCTGTGCGTGCTGCACGTACACCACCTGAACCTGCGCCAATTACTAATAAATCAAAATCATAGCTAGTCATTTAAAAATTCCTATTTGTAACGGTATGCATTGTGGCAACGACGACAACCTTTAGCAGTTTCGTCAATTAATCGCCCTGCTTTAACCAACTCACCTGATTTTATTTGGTCATCAATTTGCTCTAAATTATCAACAAATTTATCCATTAAAAGATCAAACCTAGCTTTTTGTGACCAAATTTCAGGGCGAGAACGGCTCATTGGAAAGCTTTCTTGTGAAGAAAGGGTGTCAAATAAGTCAGGTAAACGGTAAGAAAGTTCCACTAGTTGGCTAGAATATTCTAAAGAACCTTCACGGTTTGTGCTGCGCTGATTCACAACTTTAAACCGCAGCGCTTTAAACACTCGGTCAATTTCATCAAAAGTATCAATGCGTAACTTAACGTCGTCGGCAGTTATATGGGTTGTTAAACCCAAGTTTTTAACAGGCGTATCTGCAAAAGTAGGACTTAAAAAACCAGCAATTAAGAAACAAACAGCTAAACGGTATACGTTTGATAGCATTGATAACCTACCTTTTTTAAGTCACTCTTTTTAATTTAATGCCCCACAAGAGTGTTGGATTAAGCCGAGGCAAGGTCTGCGGATTCACATTTCCAACAATAGCATACCTAGGGTTACTGGTATCACGCTCTTGCATACGCATAAGCAGCTGGTTGTATTCATCCATCACACTGGTCACTCTAGGGGCACGGCTATCAGATGTG
>CANQLY010000189.1 GCA_947624795.1 uncultured Marinospirillum sp. | reverse complement strand
GCAAGAAATTCGTTAAAATACTTTTCTAAAGCTGCTTTCCAAGCACCATCATAATCAGAACGATTAGGTTTTAGGGGCGTATTGTCTTCTGGCTGGCTCATGCCTACTCCTCACTGATAAGGGGTAATTCTAGCCTATAGCTACATAGATTCTACTAGCCAGAAAGACGCAGAGTTTTAGCTTAAGGTGTTGCTTGTACTAGGTTTAAGGGACAGCCACTCTTTAATAATTCAACTAACCTAAATTTTGAGTGGATGTCCTTTAAGGTTTCCAAAGAAAACTAAAGCATACTTAGGTAGCAAATCAAGCATGCCTACTATTACACTAAAAGCTAGCACACTACCCAACCTATATAATTTATAAGCAATTGAATTATATAGGTTGAATCTTAAACTAAGAGCTTACTTTTAATGCTATTACACAAGAGCAGACAGAAAGCCAAAAAAATAACGGGCAGCAACCAAGCCGCCCATGCCTTAATTAATTTTTTACTTCTACCCATTGTGGTTTGTAAGGTTGCAAGCCTTCGTCAATCATTTTTTGTAGTTGGCTTAAAGCTTTTTCAGGATTAGTGAAATCCAAATCAAGACCAGACAGGTTATAACGCCACCATTCAGATGCTAATAATTGTTCACGTAAAACTTTTTTAAAGCGCCAACGTATCCGTTTAGCTGGCACACCACCTACAATGGCATAAGGTTCTACGTTTTTAGTGACAACCGCACCGGCTGCAACGATTGCGCCAGTACCCACTGTTATACCGCCTCTAAACTTTACACCTGCACCCACCCAAACATCGTGACCTAATTGAATAGGTTTGTTTGACTCAAAAGAGTTGGGGTTCTTAACCGGCTCTGCCCAAGGTTGTGGAAACATGGTTTCATAGGCAACCGGTGAGCTGGTTAAATAACCGGTTGGGTGATCGGCTAAAACCTCTACACCGTGGGCTACTGAGCAATAGCGTCCCATTTCTATGTTAGCAATGCGCCCAACACTGTAGCTAAAAGCACCCATACGACAAGAACCGCTTAAACCATTGTATAGCCTGACGGGTGGCTCAAAAGAAAATGGGGGGGGTACATGGTTTTCTGGATAAAAACAACCCCTGCTGACTAATATTTTATGCATAATTTCGCTTAAACACCGTGTTTGTGCTGTTTAAATGATTCAATTGCTTCCACCCCATCCCCTGCTTTTTTCTTTATCAGCGGTGCAAAGGCTTCCATTAAGCGGTTTGTGCTGGTGGCTAGTGCGTGGTGTGTTTGCCCAACATGGTAGGCGCGTGCAACGTAGGCTTGGTAGAGGGCTTCATCATCGTAAAATTGGATTAGGCGATCTACTAGGGGTTGTAATATTTCAAGTAATGGAAGGTTGGTAAAAGGCTTTTCATGGCAGTTTTCAGGAAATTCTATTTTTAAACCGCCGTTTTGCATCATTTCTGGGCAGCCACCAATATCTGTTACAACTGCTGGAATACCATTTAGCATGGCTTCGACTATGACTCGCCCAGCACTTTCCCAACCAAGACTAGGTGCAAGCAGTACACGGGCACGGCCATAAATGGGGCGCATATCGTCGGTGTTGGGCGTAACTGTGACGTTGCTTAACGATTCACGGGCTTCACCAAAAGCAGCGGTCACGCTTTTAACAACGTTATGCCAGTTACCACGCGATTCAATCACTTCAAAGGGTATGTCTGGGCGTTGCTTTTCTAACAGCATGGCTAGCTGCACCACGACCCCAGCACCTTTTTGTAGGGAAGGGTTAACAAAGAGAATATTTTTACGTTGGTGTTCTTGTGCAATGACTAGGCTAGGGTCAATAAAAGCACCCACTGGAATGGGCGTATAGCCATCTTGGGCTTTATAAAAATCAGCAGTGGCTTGGCTGTCGGTAATCACCACATCCACATCACGGCACCAGCGGGTACCTTTGTAGTTACCGTTGCAAAGGTAAGCGGCATTAGGAATGCCTCTGGCACGGGCTTCATCGGGGATTAACATATCCAGCGTTTGCCCGCCGTAAAAATACACTAGGTCTGGCTTAAATTCGTTTAGGGCTTTGGTGTAGAGGCCGTACCAAGTGCCTTCTTCTTGGGTGGTCATTTGGTTGCGAACAATGCTTTTAGTGGCAACTAGGTGGTGAGTTAATACGCCGTCATTTACTTTAATGACTTCATTGTGCTTTTCTTGAATGATTTGCCAGTGTTCTTTGAGTTTATAGGTGCCATTTTCTGCATCAAAGATGGTTGCGCCCACAATCATCACTTCATAGCCTTGGTGAACTAGCTGGATAAGCATTTCTCGAATGGCCATAGAAGCGCCACTGGACGTATCAAGCATACAAAAAGGGTTGGCCCAAAGTAGGCGCGGCTTACGCTGTTTGCTGTTTGCTGTTTGCTGTTTGCTGTTTGCGTTGTTTAGTTTTTTGCTTCTTTTTCATCTAAGAAACATCCTTATTTAAAGTGGGCGAGTTAACTAACGTTAGTTTTTATAGCAAAGGAGTTTATACAATAAATTTAGTTTTTTCATTTTTAAAAAAAAGAATGCATTAACTGTTACCCTAACTCCTTTAGTTTTTTTCAGCTTTGTTTTAGCCCTTTGTAAGGAGCAAGCCAATTTATATTCTGCCCACCACACGCCTGCGTAAAAACCCCAGCCGTTTAAAATTCATTCTGTTAATGGTGTTGGTGGGGTTAAATTTGCGCCCAGCGCTTTCATCGTTAGCGCCTTTATTGCCACGCATTGAAGGCGAGGGCGAGCTTTCAATGCTTAGCCTTTCATTGTTAACAACCCTGCCCGTGCTTTGCCTTGGGTTATTTGCACCCTTTGCACCTTGGTTTGCAAGGCGGCTAGGCATTGAACGCAGCCTTGCGTTAGCACTTATAGTATTAAGCGCAGGGCTGGCCTTGCGTGGTTTTCACTTGGCTGGGCTGCTTTTTTTTGGCACTTTATTAGTGGGTGCTGCCATTGGCGTGTTGGGCACTTTGCTGCCCGCATTGGTTAAGCGCGAACTGGCCGATAGCGCCGATTTAATGACCGGCGTTTATACAATGGCGCTGTGCTTAGGCGGTGCTTTGGGCGCTGGGTTAAGCATTCCTTTGGCCGAATTATTAAGCAGCTGGTCGTTAAGCTTAATGGCTTGGGCAAGTTTGGCACTCACCGCTTTGGCAGCTTGGTGGTGGATAATGCCGCAGCCTGCGCCTAATTCTGAACACCAAACCGCCAGCGGTTATGCCCGTGCGCTACTGAAAAAGCCACTGGCTTGGCAGGTTATGTTGCTAATG
>CANQLY010000188.1 GCA_947624795.1 uncultured Marinospirillum sp. | reverse complement strand
GGGTAACCTATGCAGGTTATTTGAATAGGGGCGGGCTTGTAAGCAAAGGCAGGTAGTCTGTTATTGGCAGTGTGGCCTGATAAATCAATAAGGATATCGATGGATTCTTCTCTAATTAAATCCACTAATTCAATATCATTTAAATCAGCTATTTCAAACCAATGATCGACCAATGCTTTTAGCGCTTGGGTCGAAGTGTCGTTACGTTTATCGTTATAAAAAACACTCACTTCAAATTGATTTTTATCTAACGATTTAAAAATAGGAATAGCAAAGTAGGCCACCGCATGGTTATACATATCGCCTGAAACAAACCCTATTTTTAGTTTTCGATCAGGGTCATTGTTATTGGTGTAAGGAGCAATGATTTTTATGGGATCTTCAAAGCATTTAGAAAAACGCAAGTGTTCAGCAAACAACGCTTCTAAAGTGTATTTATCTGAATGCGTTAAGTAAAACAAATAATTACTAAATGCCTTGGTATTATAAGGTTTTACTTTTGTTAATTTGTTGCAAATTTGAATGGCTTTTCCAACTTTACCTATATTATATAAAGCAACGGATAATAAAGAATTTAAAGCATTTTCTAATGCTTTATTGCTACTTTTTTTGCTGGATTTTTTGTTAGCTTTTTCTTTTATTAATGCCTCTTCAATTATTTTAATGGCTTTAATATTTTTGCTGGATTTTACCAAGGCATTGGCATACTTGTAAGTAAAACTGCAGGGTTCTTCTTTTAGTGCTAATGATTTTTCAAAGGCATCAATGGCTTCACTAAAATCAAACATACCATAGTAATAGTCACCCACTAAGCTGTAAGTTTTGGCATCATACCTTACCTGAATTAGCCTTATAATGTAATCACGGGCTTCTTCAAAACGTTCAGCATCAAACAAAAATTTACTTATCCAGTAAAGAAACTCAGGGTTATCAGGGTTGTGTTCTAAGGCTTTTTCTAAAATAGTTAAACCCTGATCTAAGTCGTCTTCTTTGGTTAAAACAGCTAGCCGAATAATGTTTTTTTCATTGTTAGGCAAAAGTTTATCTGCTTCTTTAAAAAACTCTAAAGCCTTGGCATAATGCCCAAAACGAGCCAATGCAATGCCTTTTAAGTAAGGTATGTAGTTATTATTTGGAAACTTTTTAATAAAGTCATTTAATAATAATTCCCCTTCTTTAATAAATTCAGAATCGACCCAAAGGGTGACTAGTTCAACCCATTCATCTTCTGTGGAGGGGGCTATTTTATTTGCTTTTAATAAATTGACCCGAAATTTTTTAGGCTGATCGTTTTCTTTATAAGCTTTAGCTAAGTGAATGTGGCTAGTAAAACAGCTGGGATTAGCCGCCACTGCCTGTTCAAAATAGTGAATTGCTGCATCAAAGGCTTCATTTTCATACTGCATTAAACCCAAAACATTAAAAGTGGCTGCATCGGTTGGGTTAAGTTTTATAACGTGCTGAAAATAGGCTTCGGCTTGCTTGGTGTTATTTTCTGATTGGGCAAGCTTGCCTAACGTTTTATACACTTTGGCATCATTTGGTAGCAGCATTGATGCACGGCGTAAGGCTTTTAAGGCATCTTCTTTAGCCATTTTTTTATGTAAAGCAAGGCCTAATGCTTTCCAACCTAACCCCCAGCGGGGGTGGTTGGTGGTGCTTAATTCTGCTTCTTCGACTAGCGTGGTGAAGGCTTTGCTTGCCAGCAGTTCTGCTATTCTTTGTTCAGTAATTTGCATGGTTATTTACAGTAATTAAAGGTTAAGCGCATGGGTGAAAGTGGCAATAGTGTTCAGGCCACGGGCTTGTAATAGGGCTTCTAAATCTTGCAAAGTGGTAGACAAGCTAACACTGCGAGCAAAGCGGTAGGTGATGCGGGTTAGGTCTTCTTTAGCTAGCTTGCCTTGGTGTAAACCTGTGCCACTGACTAGCGTTTTTAATAGCAAATAACGCAACATTAACCTTAACCAGCCTTGGTTTAGGCTAACTTCCCTAAGTGGGAAAAGGTCGGTTAATAGCCAGTTGGCTAAAATGTTTTCTAGGGCTTCAGGGTGTTCGCTAATCAGCGGCTGCAAATAACGGCGGTCGGCTTGGTTTAAGCGTGCTAAATGCACTTCATCAAATGTGCCTGTTTCGCCAAGCTCAAAGGTTAAAAGCAAGTTTCTAACGTCTTCACGCAAACTGCCCTTAACCCCTTCTGTTCTTAATTCATTTAACAAGACTAAACCTAGGCTGTGCTTATCAGGGTTTTGAAGGTTTTTAGCCTGCTCTTCAAAATAACCTTGGTTAACTAGGTTAAAAAACAAGTCAGTTAGCTTGGGTAGTGCGTCAGGGTCGTCTGTTGGGTTATTAATAATGTTGTCGGCACGTTCAGAATAAAGGCTAATAATAAATAAACGTAATTCTAGTGGAATTTCTTTATGGCGCAACAGGGTTAAAATGCTTTGCAAATAGTGGTAACGGTTAGGGTCGATTGAGTCGGTAGACTTGGCGGCTATTTCCATAGTGTCTGGCAAGTTAAACGGCTTGAAATCTAAATCCATTGCATTGGGGCTTTCTATTAATAAACGTGCCACTTCTGGACAAGAATCGCTGAGCGTTACCAGTAAATCATCGCCTAGCCAGTTGGTTTGCCTAGGGTAGCTAATACAAATTTGTGGCAGGGTGTCTTCACCAAAGTCACGGCGCATAATGCACAGGCTGTCGGTATCTAATAGGGGGCAGGTGCCAGTTTCTGGGTCTTTATTTAACAGCACTTTACCAGTAGAGCCAGTATCGTTTTCTTCGTTAATTAAGTGCGCTTGCACTAAGGGAATTAGGGCGGGGTGGGTGGAATATAAATCGAGAGTATCTTGATCTAAAAAAACATTAAGGTTGCCGCAACAGCTTTCAGGGCAGGCGCTTTTAGTGCATTGGAATTGGCTGGCGAAATGGGGAGCTAACGCATCATGTTGCATGAAAAGGTTCCTGTGGGGTGTTTGTCGCTATTATTATCGGTTCTATATTCAACTTACTAGTGCAACAGCCGTCTATTTTAATTGCCGTTACACTTTTTTTTCACTAAGAATCACTCACAAAAAAATGTTTTTCTAATTTAAGTAATTCTCTACTTCTGTTTTTTATTTTTACTGCTGGAACGCCACTGTAAATACTAAACTCTTCACAGCTTTTATTGACTAAACTAAGTGATCCAACAGCTACACCTGTTCTTAAAGCTTGGTTGCTAACTCTGAGTGCAACACTAGTGTGTTGAAGCTGGGTTTTCTACTTCCTTCTTAAAAACTTTGGT
>CANQLY010000187.1 GCA_947624795.1 uncultured Marinospirillum sp. | reverse complement strand
AAGCTTTTAACCCCGACCACCCAGCGTCACGTTTTAGCGCAGGCAATAAAGAATCCTTAGACATAAGCAACCCCACACTACGCCAAGCCTTGCTCGATTTTTATAATACTTATTACACTACCGACCGCATGACCCTTGTGGTGCTAGGTAAAGAATCGACACAGCAACTAAAAACAATGGTTGAAGCCCACTTTTCAGAAATCAATAAAAACGAAGCCGTTAGCGACCCTGTTTGGCCGACACTTTTTAAAGCAGATCAACTACCAGCACAGGTTGACTATTTGCCCCTGCGCCAGCAACGCCAATTACAACTTTTATTTCCTATCACTGACCAAACCGCCAACTACCGCAAAAAAGCCGACCGCTACCTAGGTGGTTTAATAGGGCACGAAGGTGAAGGCAGTTTGCTGGCCGTATTAAAAGAACACAACTGGGCAACCAGCTTGTCGGCTGGCACACAAATGAACACCGGCAGTGAAGCCTTGTTTTCTATTGCTATAGAATTAACACCAGCAGGCGATGCACACAGAGATAAAATTCTAGCCTTAGTGTTTAATCACCTCGCATTAATTAAACAACAAGGCGTAGATGCTTGGCGCTACCAAGAAGATGCCCAACTAGCAGCGAATGCTTTTCGCTTTATTGAAACTAGCAAAGCCGGCAGTCTAGTCACTCATCTAGCCATGAACCTTGCCACCTACCCAGTGCAAGATGTGCTTAGAGCGCCTTATGCCTTTGATGAATTTAATCCAGAACTCATTCACAGCTTACTAAATCAACTCACCCCAGAAAGATTGTTAGTAGTTCGCACCAGCCCAGAAGTTAAAGCGAATCAAACGGGGCAATGGTTACCAGCAAAGTTCAGCCTAACCAAGTTAAAGCTTGATCTAAACACTGTGCAACTAACAGCCAGCACCCAACTGCCCAAGGCGAACAATTACCTACCCACTAACCTTGCATTAAAAGAAGGCCAATCAGTTGAACAGCCGCAAGCTTTAATAAAAGAACAGGGTATGGAAGTTTGGCAAGGGTTAGACACCAGCTTTGAAGTGCCGCGTGCACAACTTTTTATTAGCCTACAAAACCCACAAGTTGCTAACAATTTAGATCAGCGCCTTTTAGCCCGTTTAACGGCTAGCTGGCTGAATGATCAACTGAACACCTCGGCCTACCCCGCCTATTTAGCCGGTTTAAGTTATAACGTCTACCCTCACCCAAGGGGTATAACGCTGGCTTTAGGTGGTTTTAATTCAGAACAACCTCGCTTGGTTGAACAGATGCTGCAAGAACTGCAAGCCGCTCAAGTAGACGAACAACAGTTTGCTCGCCTGCAACAGCGCCTAAAACAAAACTTACAAAACCAACAGAAAGATCGTTTAGTACAGCAACTTATTCACCAGCTTTATAAAGATGCAGTAGCACCTAGTAGCTGGAGCGTAGAAGAGCAATTAGCAACACTTGATAAGCTAACAACAGCAGAGTTAAGCCACTTTATCAGCAACTTTACCCAACAGCTTTATGTGCAAATTATGGCTTGGGGTAATAGCAGTGCCGATGAAACACTGGCTTTGGCTAGGCAGGTTAAGCAACAACTGAACCCTAAATTAACGGCGGCTGAGGTTGATTTACTGCACACCAAACAAATTCCAGTAGGCCAGTGGTACAAACAGCTGCACCTAGACCACAACGACCAAGCACTGCTTTTTTATGTGCAAGGCAAAGACACCAGCCTAATAGAAGAAGCTAACCTACGCCTGCTTGCTCAGTTACAATCAGCGGCTTTTTTCCACGACCTAAGAACCCAGCAACAACTTGGCTATGCCGTGTTCAGCAATGCGTTACCGCTCTTGCAACAGCCCGGCATTTTTTATTATGTGCAAGCGCCTAACCATCAACCCGATTACTTAGCTGCAGCCATTGAACAATTTTTGCTTGCCGATAAACAACGCTTGGAACAACTCAGCAGTGCAGATTTTGAACAGAATAAACGCAGCCTAATAAATAACCTACTGCAAGAAGATCGACGCTTAGGTGAAAGAGCAGAGCGCCTATGGCGAGAAGTGGGCAGTCAGCGCCAAAACTTTGCCCACCGCGAACAACTCGCTGCCACGCTTGAACCTTTAAGCCAACAAGCATTCTTAAAGTTTTATGAAAGTTTAATGGAACGCCAAAGAGGGTTTTACTTGATAGCGACCACACCAGAACAAAAGAACAAACCTTTGCCTGGCACAGCCGCAAAAACAGAAGAGTGGACAACCCACTAACTTGCTACTTGCTTGTTTCAGCCAAGTCTAAACCTTGGTGAAGTAAGCGCCTTAAAGCAATGCCTAAAACAGGGCTGGCTGCCATTACCCCTAATAAGGGCAGTGGCGAGCCATCCCCTAAAATACCCACTGCACCACCTGCCAAAGCTCCCATTACAAAGCCGCTAGCGTTCATTACCGCACTAGCCGTTGCTGCACTGTGTGGAAAATATTCTGCAGCACTGGCCATACCATTCGACATAATCAGCCCCTGCATTCCAATAAACAGCATAATTAACCCAACCGTTGCCCATAACGGTGGCGGCTGAATAAGAAAAACAAGTAGCAACGTACTACCCAATACCAGCTGAATTAGCTGCCCTAAACCCAAAATGCGTAAAGGGCTAGCATGGCGTAATAAATACACATTTAAACGATTACATAAGATAAGCACCAAAATATTTGCCCCAAAAACAAAGGGAAACACTTGGGCACTCACCCCATAATATTCCATATACAGCAAAGAAGAGCCGGTAATAAAAGCAAACATGCTGGCTTGACTAAAAGCCGTTGCCGCTAAAAAGCCCAGCACAGGGCGATGCTTTAATACTTCTAAATAACGCTGCCAAGGGCTTTGGTTTGGCTGAGTTGAAATGCGCCGTGTTTCTGGTAACTTCCACACCAGCACTGCGAGTAATAAAGCAGCATAAACACTTAAACCCACAAAAATACTGCGCCAGCCACTGATTAATAACAAGGCACTGCCTAAAAAAGGTGCTATTAAAGGTGCCGCCATCATAATCATGACCACACGTGACAAAGCCGCCGCCGCTTCTCGACCACTATAAAGGTCACGCACCACCGCCATGGTATTCACCACACCCATGCCGCCACCAAAGGCTTGCACTAGGCGTGCTATCAATAACAGCTCAATTGAACTGCTAACAGCAGAAAGCAAGCCACCCACAAGGTAAAGGGCTAAGCCAATAAAAATAGTAATGCGCCGACCATAACGGTCAGACAAAGGCCCGCCCACCAGCTGCCCTAAAGCAAA
>CANQLY010000186.1 GCA_947624795.1 uncultured Marinospirillum sp. | reverse complement strand
TTTATTGGGTGCTAAAAGAAGTGTTGCGCCCTAGCAATGCAAACAGTTGGGCAAGTTTTTTACCACCTGAATTAGCCGAACGTTTATTAACCCAAGGCGGTGCAGGTGAGGCAGCAAAAGCCAAGGTGCCACTGGTTCAAGGCCATTGGGTGTTTTTATTATTAACGGCATTATTTACCCTGACTTTGGCAGGTGTTGGCTATGCTTTAAAAGTAGATCAGTTGCCAAACGAACAGCAAGAACTGGTGATTATTCACTACCTTGCACCGGTTGTGCGTGGTAATACTGCCCCTCAACGCCAGTTAGAAGCTAGTCAGCGGGCACTGATTCCGTTATTAAATAGCCGTCAACAGGGTAAGACGGCCTTGGTTTATTATGCTGGCAGCGCCCACCTTGTTAGCCCCATGACAGAAGATGCTGCCACTTTAAGGCAGTTGTTTAGCCTAACGCACCCCTCCATTATGCCTTTGGCTGGGCATCGGCCTGAAGCAGCTTTTCGTTTGGCCGCAGGGCTTGGGGCGCTTGCAGTCAGTAAAAATTCAGGGCGCTTAGATTGGTTATGGCTTACTGACCAACTGCCCAATGCCGTTGAGTTAACGCAATTACTGCAACTTAAACCCCCTAAAGCCAAGCTTTACCTTGTGGGGTTAGAAGTAAGCACCGCCGCCATAGAAAAACAACAAGCGGCTTTTGCCAAGCAGGGGGTGGTTTTGCTGCACCCCAATCAGCTAGCTGGCTATTTAGAGGTGTTGAATCGCCCTGCAACAACCCAAGCTGAAAAAAATAAGCAGGCGCTGCATTTTTTTCAAGAGCTGAGTCACTGGCCTTTATTGGCAGCATTAACGCTGTTGTTATGGCAGTATTTTGAACAACCTAGGTTTAAACTGCCTTTTAAAAAGCGCCCATTTAGGGCACATTTTTTGTTGCTGGCGCTGCTGCTAGGTTTAATTGGCTCACAACCCTTAGAGGCGGCTAGTTGGCAAAATGCAGACTACCAAGCTTGGCAAGCCATTTTACAAGGCGAGGGTGAAAAAGCTCAGCGGCTGGCTAAGCGAGCCGATTTAAAAGCCCACGCTGAGTTTTTATTAGGAAATTTTACTAAGGCGGCAGAACTCTTTGCTAAGTGGCATGCAGATAATCTTTTAGAGAACCCTTTAGCCACTGCACCAGAACAGGCCGCTAGGTTGTTTAATACGGGCACGGCTTGGTTATTGGCTCAGCAGCCACAGCGTGCTTTAGAAAGCTTTAACCAAGCTAAAGCCTTACAAGCCGAATGGTTTGAATTATGCATTAACCGTGAACTGGCTGAAATTCAGCTAGCAGAAAAACCGATACCCACTCAAAAAGTGTTGCTTGGCTTGTGCAGTGCCAGCCAAAGCGCCCTAGAAAACGCTAGCAACCTACCCAACGAAGCAGCGGCTAATGAGCAATCAAGCGTGGATAACCTGCCTAAAGAAGCCGATTGGCAGCCTGAAGAAACCTCTGCTTGTACCGATTGCACACGCCTAGACCCTAGGCAAGAAAAGCAATTACACCAGCTACAAGAAGACCCTTGGCGTTTATTAAAACACCGTTTTAAACGTGAGTTAAGGGAAAATCAGCCATGACAGTTTTTTTTAAAATAAGCAACTTAAAGTTTCTAAACGGCTGTTTTTTATTGCTCTTGCTGCTGTTATTGGCAAGCCCCGCTCAGGCTGTTTTGTTAACCCCAAGCCAGCCTAAATTGGCCGCAGGTGGGCAGTTAGAAATTTTGGTTGAAACCATAAGCAGCCAAGCTCAGCAGCCTGCCTTGGTGTTACCTGCTAGCTGGCAAACGCACTTTAAACGCCTTGATCAAATTTATCAGCTAGAAGCAAAGGGTCGTGATCGTTTTACTCACCGTTGGTTTTTAGTGTTGCAACACTTACAGCCTGACAGCATTAGTCGTCGCCTTGATTTAGAACCTTTACAAATTAATGCCCGCTCCTCACAACCTTTACAGCTGCTGATAGAAGCGGTTAGAAAAAAAACAGCCATTCAAGCTCAGCGTTTAAACCAACCCTTAACAATGCAGCAAAGCGTTGATTTTACAGAGGCTTACCTTGGGCAAACTTTGGTGTATGAATTATTAATTCGTTACCAAGGCTTTCCTTTAGAGCCAAGGCTTAGCCCATTAGAAATTGAAGGGGCAACGGGTCGGCAGTTAGGTGATGGCCGTGAACAGGGGTTTAACCAGCGAGGCGTTAGCTGGCAAGAGGCCCGTTGGCAAGAACTTATTCAGCTGCACACACTAGAAGCACGCATTTTGCCCCGCTATTTTTCTAGCCGTTTAACCTTAGCTGGGCAAGCCGGTGGCAAGCTTTATGAGGCAGCAACCCCTGCATTAAACATTAATGTGCGCCCCATTCCAGACAGTTGGCCTAAAGAACTGCCTTGGTTGCCGGCTTTGGGTGTGAATTTGGAAGCGGCTTTTTTACCTCGCCCTAAACAATTAAAACAAGATGAAGCCTTAGAGTTAAGCATTCACCTTGATGTCGTGGGGCAGCAGGCAAGAAATTTGCCCCAATTCAGAGGCTTAACGTCTAAAAATTGGCGAATTGAGCCTTTAACAGAAGAGCTAAGTGATAGGTTGGTTGATGGTTTATTAGTGGGCAGTTTAAAGCAGCGGCTAGTGCTTTACCCTAATCAGCTAGGCGATTTAAAGCTGCCTGATTTAACTCTGCACTGGTGGGATGCACGCACGCACCAAGCAAGGCAAAGCCAAGTAAAACTAGGTCAGCTTGAAGTGATTCCGGTGGGTGAATCAGTGAATCAGCAAGCCCAGTCAAGTCAAGAAGTTAAGGCAGTGGCGGTAATTGAAACAGGGTTAGCCGTTGAAGGGGCAGAGGTTACTAATAAACAGTTAGGCGCTCACAAGGCTTTACCTTTATTGGAGGGCTGGCTTGGCTGGTTGCTTATTGTTGGTGGTACATTGATGGTGCTTGCAGTGGGTGTTGGGTTGCTAAAAAACCAACCTGAAATTAAAACGCTGCCACCACTGAACCCTAGCTAGCGTTAACTGTTTTAATAAAAATCTAATAAAAAAGCGGCTTCATAAGGCATGAAGCCGCTTAATGCATTCTGGGTTTTTAACTAACGGTGGCTTTTAGTAAAGCGCTTTGCTGTCTTCTACTACTTCTTTAAGCAGTTCTAAAAACAACTTGTCCGCATCGGTGCGTTCGGTTGGGTCTTCAGGAATCTTAATTAAAGTTTCGCTAGTAATGTCTTCGGCGACTTTATCCATCATCTTATGGTCGCCATAATGACGCTGGGCGATTTCTAGCGTTTTTTCT
>CANQLY010000185.1 GCA_947624795.1 uncultured Marinospirillum sp. | reverse complement strand
AGTAATAATAAGGGCCTTGTTCTGGCACATCCTGATTGTGCTTTGGAATACGAAGCCTGTGATTTGAAGGGGGTCTTATTTGCTGGCTGCGTGGGTTAAAACGCATTAAAGCACCTGTGCTGACTTGGTGCTTAGCTGCTATTTGAGCAAAGGTTTCTTTGCCTGAAGGGTAATAAAAAGCACCTAGTTTTTTAGGGGTGTAAGAAGTCTTGGGTGTTATGGCAGGCTGATGTGGTTCTTGTGCAGGGTTTGAGCTGCAACCTAACAGTTGCAAAGCAAAGTAAAGAAAAATGAGCCAGCCATAGCGTTTTTGTCCGTAAATTTTTAACACACTTAAGCACCTAAAAAGGGTAATAATAGTTAACTAGTCTAAACAGCATCGAAAGCTATTAAAACCCTATCAAGAAGAAAATTGCTTCTAGGTTTGTATACTCAGGGTAAAGATGGCTAAAATACTAAGCTCATTCATTAACTCTAAGGTTTACCTATGCAAGTTGCAGCCGATAAGGTCGTATCCATTCATTACACTTTAACTAACACCGAGGGGAAGGTGCTTGATTCTTCTCAAGGTGGTGAGCCACTTTTTTACCTGCATGGCTATAGCAACATTATTACAGGGCTTGAAACACAGCTAGAAGGTTTTAACGTTGGCGATGCTTTTGATGTGACTGTTAACCCTGTTGATGGTTATGGTGAGCGTGATGAAAGCTTAAAGCAACAAGTGCCACGTGAAGCTTTTCAGGGCGTAGATGCTATTGAAGCGGGCATGCAGTTTCAAACAGAAGGCCCAGGTGGCGCGATGATTGTTACCGTTGTTAAGGTAGACGATGCCAGCGTGACAATTGATGCTAATCACCCACTAGCAGGTGAAGAGCTTAATTTTAAAGGTAGCATTGAATCGGTGCGTGATGCCCGTGAAGAAGAGCTTGAACATGGTCATGCACATGAAGGCCCAATGGCTGACCACTAGGTTCATTTTAAGTTGGTATTGCTAATAAAAACCTGTTGCAGTTTAATCGCTGTAATGGGTTTTTTTGTATAAGTTGCTAATGTTTGCGCTCTTGGTGCCGATTGTTTAATCTAGGTGCTAGGTTAAAACAGCTGAGGTGCAATTATGATTGAATCTAACATTAACAATGTAGCGGCAGCAGCAACACGTCAGGATGTGCGTAGTGTACAAGGTCAGCGTGAAGCAAACTCTAAAGTAGTTGCTGAACAAGCTTCTAGTAACCCTATGGCAAGTAGTGGTGTTGAAGCTGCTGATGCTGCCAGAACTGCGGTTGCCAGCCAGCCAGCCGGTATCATTACTCGCTTAGGCGAAACCACGGAACAGGTTCCGCTGTATGAGGCTAACCGCCCTGCCGGTAGCATTATTCGCCCAGCGATAGAAATTGCAGCAGGTGCACGCCAAACGCCGACTATTAGCAGCAGTGAAGTCAGTGAGCAGGACGCTATTGAGCGTGAAACACTTGCAACAAGCGAGGCAGTGCAAGCCAGTGCTGAAGGTGCTGTTGGTGGGAATGACACTAGCTTTAATGACTTACAAAAATCAGTTTAATTTTTTATAAACTGAAAAAAAGCCCTGCATTGCAGGGCTTTTTTGTTCTCGTGCTATTGGTATTTGTGCTATTGGTGTTTGTGCTATTGGTTTTGGTGTTAGTTTGAACTTAAAAACTCAGTCACTGCTTTGGCTGTGCCTTCAAAAATAATTTGGCCTGATTTTTTCTCACGCTGGTAGCGATACATCGGGTCATAATAACTTTCTAGTAGCTGACTTATCCATTCACGATGAATGCTAAGGCTTGTGTTGAAATCTATTTGGCTAAGCGCTGCTTGCATTAGGTTATAAAGTTGTTGGTAGCGCTCCATACCTAGGCGCTTGGTTATGCGGTCTAGGCTAGAAAGCAGGTGTTCAGCAAACGCTTCTTGGCCTTTTTCTTCACCTTCAACAAGAATAAACTCTTGCTGTAAATCAATGACATAGTCTTTTAGCACCCGTTCAATACGTTCTTCCAAAGGGGCTTCTAGCCAAACTATTTTTGAAGCTTTCATGGTTTTCATAAGGTTAACAGGCAAAGCACAACGGCCAATAATGTGCCCTTCGTCTTCTAAAACAAGTTGCTTTTTACCAAGCTGGCTTTTTTTAAGCAAATCTATACTTAGGTTATTTTCAAAGTTAATTTGGCTAGGTTGTGGGTTAGCGTGGCGACCAAAACTAGAGCCTCGATGGTAAGCGTGGCCTTCTAAATCAATGCTATTACTGAGCTGGTGCAAAATTTCAGTTTTACCACAGCCAGTCATGCCGCCCAGAATTAAAATTGAATGACTCGCCAAAGTTTGCTCAATAGTTTGCAGTAAAAACTGGCGCAGTGCCTTGTAGCCACCTTGAATGCGTGGGTAATCAACACCGGCTTCATGCAGCCATGCTTGCACTAGCTGCGAACGCATGCCGCCACGAAAGCAAAACAAATAGCCTTCAGGATTAGCTTTTACATAGGCAAGCCAAGCGTCTAAACGTGCTTGTTTAATTTCACCGCTAACCAGTTGATGCCCTAGTTTAACAGCGGCTTCTTGTCCTTTGTTTTTGTAGCAGGTGCCAACAGCTGCTCGTTCTTCATCGTTCATTAAAGGCAGGTTGCTAGCGGTTGGAAAGCTGCCTTGGATAAACTCGATGGGCGCTCGGGTATCTAGTAAGGGGGCATTATTTAGAAAGATGCTTTTATAGTCATGGGTTTGCTCAAGCACTGAGCACCTCGACTGCAAACTCACGGGCTGAATTAAACTGGCCAATGGGCTGTAAATTTAAACCTTGGCTGGCAGCCACGCTTAAAAATGCTTGCTCCGCGGCTGGCGCTACAGCGACAAGAAGGCCACCACTGGTTTGAGGATCACACAACAGCTGCTTTTGCTGGGCTGCCAAAGGCGCTATGCGGTGACCATAGCTATCAAAGTTGCGCTCGGTGCCACCGGGAATGCAGCCTTGGGCTAGGTAATAATCGGTGGAGTCTAAATGGGGGATGGCAGAATAATTAAGCATAGCGGTTAAATTGCTGCCATCGGCCATTTCGACTAGGTGACCAAGCAAACCAAAGCCGGTGACATCGGTCATGGCATGTACACCTGCAATGCCAGCAAAGTCGGCACCTATTTTATTTAGGGTGCACATTAATTCACAAGCAACGCCCTTATCTTCAGGCTTTAGCTTATTTTGCTTCTCTGCGGTGGTTAACAGGCCAATGCCTAGGGGTTTGGTTAGGTAAAGCTTGTCACCTACTTGAGCTGTATCAAAACTGCCGCATCGTCTCTTGAGTTATTACCCACCCAAAGCCTTGAGTCGGGTAACTGGCTGCCAGCAGCAGCCAGAATGGTATCAAGTACTTTAGGGGAGATTTTGCAGCCACAGC
>CANQLY010000184.1 GCA_947624795.1 uncultured Marinospirillum sp. | reverse complement strand
GGGCGTACTTCTAGCTCGCCTTGTTTTGTTGCAGTTGCTGGCCTTCAGGTAATCCCCGTTCGGTGATTAAATTCGCCTTTTCACCATTAGCCAGTTGCACTTGTGCACGGTGGCCTTGGCCTTGGGGTAAGGGTTCACTGGCAAGCACTTGTGCGCTAGCCGCTTGGCCTGCAGGCAGCACCGGACGGCCTTCACTGCTTGCAATAAACGTGGCGCTATTGGTTATAGCAAGCCGACTGCTATCATTAATAGCTGAAGGCATTTGAGGTAGACCCTGCATTATTTATCTCCTGAAGCTGTCTTGGCAGACTAGGGCTGGGTAGCGGTTTAAGCGGGATCATAGTAAAGTGTGCAGCCTATTTATACCGCATTTTTGTAAGGTTCTCTTGCTTTGATTAAAACATCGGCCAAAAGTGTCCCAGCTTTACTTTCAGCACGTAAGCTTGCTTGTGTACGAGACGAGCGCTTGCTTTTTAGCGGCTTAAATTTTGATTTGCATGCCGGTGAACTATTGCAGCTAGAAGGGCCTAATGGTGCAGGTAAAACCAGTTTAATGCGACTCTTAGCAGGTTTGCTGCCCTTTAGTGAAGGTGAATTGGTTTGGCAAGGCCAGCCGATTGCTGTTTGCCGCGAAGCGTTTTACCAGTCCATGCTGTTTATTGGCCACCTTGCAGGCATTAAAGCTGAACTGACACCTTTAGAGAACTTGTATTGGTTTGCAGCCTTAGAAGGCATTGATGATGAAGCTTTATTAGAGCAGGCACTTAGGCAGGTGGGTTTGGCAGGTTATGAAGACCACCCTTGCCACCAGTTGTCTGCCGGACAAAAACGCCGTGTGGCTTTGGCGCGTTTAACCTTTACCCAGCGGCCTGTTTGGTTACTTGATGAGCCTTTTACCGCCTTAGATAAAGCGGCGGTGGCGGCGGTTGAGCAGTTGTTAATTGCCCACAGCCAAGCCGGTGGTGCGGTTATTCTTACCAGTCACCATGCCTTAGAAGAATTACCAGGCTTAAAAAAGCTGTCTTTAGGCGACTTGTTATGAACTTAGTAAAGAAAACTAATGCTGCGGCTTTTTGTCGCTTAACGCCTAAAAAAGTGAACTCACCCAGTTTAATGGCGGTCTTTATAGCGGCTTGTCGGCGTGAGTGGCAATTACAGGTTAGGCGCAAAGGCGATTTAATTAACCCCTTGGTGTTCTTTGCTTTGGTGGTGGTGCTTTTTCCTTTGGGTGTTTCGCCTACGGCAGAAATTCTTGCGCCAGTGGCCCCAGGAGTGCTTTGGGTGGCTGCCTTGTTGGCAGTATTAATGTCGCTGGATGCTTTGTTTCGCCCTGACTTGCAAGACGGATCGCTTGAGCAACTGCTGGTCTGTGGCTATCCTGCTGCGCCGCTAAGTTTGGCTAAAGTTTTGGTGCATTGGCTATTAAGCTGTGTGCCGCTGGTGTTGCTGGCTCCATTGTTGGGCGTGATGCTTTACCTGCCTTTTCAGGCGCAGGGGGTGCTAATGCTCTCTTTGTTACTAGGTAGTTTAACGTTGAGTTTGGTGGGTGCAATTGGCGCAGCCCTAACCACTGGGCTGGGTAAGTCGGGCGTGTTAATGACTTTATTAGTGCTGCCTTTTTATATGCCGGTGCTTATTTTTGGTACGGGCGCTATGCAGGCGGCGATTGGTGGTCACACTGCGCTGGCGCATTTGGCTTTATTGGGTGCTTTAGCTTTGGTTGCCTTGGTGCTTTCACCTTGGGCTATTGCAGCAGCCTTACGAATTGCTGTTTCTGGCGAATAACTTTTACAAGGCAGGTAATGGAACGTGTGGAACTGGCTAAAAACACTTTATCATCGTCTCGGATCACCCAAGTGGTTTTATCAAATTACTGGTAAATGGCTGCCTTGGTTTGTGGCTGCTAGCCTTGTGCTGTTAACCACTGGTTTGGTGATGGGCTTGGCCTATGCGCCGATGGATTATCAGCAAGGCAATAGCTTTCGCATTATGTACATTCATGTGCCTGCGGCTTTTTTAGCTCAATCGGTTTATATGATGATGGCGGCCGCCGGTGTGGTGATGCTGGTTTGGAAAATTAAAATGGCCGATGTGGTCGCCCAAGCCTTAGCGCCCGTGGGTGCTGCCATGACCTTTATTTCCTTAGTGACGGGTGCGATTTGGGGTATGCCTACGTGGGGAACTTGGTGGATGTGGGATGCCCGTTTAACCTCCATGCTGATTCTGTTTTTTCTTTATTTAGGTGTAATTGCCCTGCGTGAAGCACTTAGCCCACAAGAAGTGGCTGCTAAAGCCTGTGCTTTATTGGCCATTGTGGGGGTGATTAATATTCCGATCATCAAATACTCGGTGGATTGGTGGTATACCCTGCACCAGCCTGCCAGTATTAAATTAACCGAAAAGCCTGCCATGCCAGCGTCTATGTACCTGCCACTGTTGTTTATGGTGTTGGGTTTTTATGCTTTATTGGGCTGGTCAGTGTTGTTGCGTGCCAGAGCCGAAGTGCTGCGCCGTGAAGCAAAATCGGGCTGGGTACGTGAATTATTGAAGGATAAATGAACTATGTATTTTGATAGCTTGTCAGACTTTATCAATATGGGCGGGCACGGGCTTTATGTTTGGAGCTCTTATGCCCTAACTTTGGCATTAATGGCGGCGAGCATTTTATTGCCTTGGCTAAATTTAAAGCGTACCCGCAAACAGCTTCGCCGCCAATTTGCACGTGAAGCGGCTAACGCAGAATAACTTTATCGAGTCTAGAGGTAATAAAGCATGAACCCTAAACGTAAACAAAAACTGATGCTCATTGGTTTAATGGTGGGTGGTTTGTCTTTGGCTATAGGCTTAACACTCTATGCGCTCAGTTCAAACATTAACCTCTTTTATGCACCTACTCAGATAGTGGCTGGTGAGGCGCCAGAAGGTGCTGAGATTCGTGCCGGTGGTATGGTAGTTGAGGGCAGTGTTGAGCGAGACACGCAAAGTATGAAAGTGCGTTTTGCCGTGACTGACTACAACCAAGAAATATGGATTAATTACGAAAAAATCTTGCCTGACTTATTTCGTGAAGGTCAGGGTGTGGTGGCTGTGGGTCGTTTAAATTCTGAAGGTGAATTGGTGGCTAGCCAAGTTTTAGCACGCCACGATGAAAACTACATGCCGCCCGAAGTGGCTGAAGCGCTTAAGCTGGCAGGTGAAATGCCCGCAGCTGCCCCTTTTATACGCACTAGTTCAAACAAGTAACACGGCTCGTTAACTAATCAGGATGTTTTTGATGGAAGTTCTTTTTTTGCCAGAGTTCGGCCAATTTGCACTGATTTTAGCTTTGGCTATGGCGTGTGTGCAGGCATTTTTACCCCTTATTGGTAGTTTTACACGCCAACCTTTATGGCTTGCCTATGCGC
>CANQLY010000183.1 GCA_947624795.1 uncultured Marinospirillum sp. | reverse complement strand
CGCCTAGATTATCTCTATTAAGATCAGCAGGGGGTGTATCACCATCAGGATCATTACCATTAGTTAGTCTAAATCCATAGGCTTCTTGTAAAGCTTTATTTAATTCGCCCATGTCTGGGTACGAATCCTGAGGCAGCATATTAAGCCCTGTTACCGAATCCTTTAATACCAAGTTTCCATCCTGCTCGGTAAGCAAAAACTCATTGGTTGGCAATTTATTCAACCCTTCTGGGTCAAGCCAAACACCGGCAGGTGCCGTGCGTTCAATCCCTGGAATTCTATCTAACTGGAACTCTTTAGTATTAATATCTCTAAAAATGTCGCCCCCTTGATTGCCATCAAGGTCAGTACCGGCATGGTGTTGGTTGTTAGCCTCGCCTGCAAAAATAATGGCAATGCGCCCCATTTCATTCAAAGCAGGGTCTAGGGTATCTGAACGGTAACGTATAATGCCGCCCATTTCACCGCCGGTCATTTCATTGGTCACTTTCATTTCGCCGCCATGTTTATCCATCATAAACACGTCACTGCGGCCTTTATCATTGCTGCCTGCCGTTACTTCAAGCCGATTAACACTTTCGCCAAATACCAGCGGAACGCCATTACCAATAGAAACATTCACACTCATGCCATCTTGTACTTGCACTTGCACATCAACAATTTCACTTAGCTGGCGTAACAGCTCGTCACGCTTATCGAGTAAATCATTGGGTGGCTGGCTATTTTTGCCAGCATACATAGCAACTTGCTTATTAAGCTGACCCACACCCATACTTATTTCATTAATTTTTGAAGTATAGGTTCTTACTTGTGTATTTAAGTTTATACCCTGATCTGCTAAACGGGCATGGGCTGTTTTAAAGCGCTGACTAACGCTGTCTACTTGGCTAAACACTAGCTGACGGGCAGGTTTTGAAAGGGGGTCGTTAGCGGCTGATTGCATCCCTTCAAAAAAACCATTCATGGCAGTACCTAATGCCGAATTTTCATTTGATAAAAGGTTATCTAACTCGCCGGCATTGCGTAAATAAGCCTGATTATCTTTTAAGCTGCTAGTGTCTACACGCACTTGGTTAATGGTGTATTGGTCAACAATGCGCTCTATTGTTTGAGTGCGCCCACCTGAACCCATATAACCCGCACCGGTACTCATGGCAGAGTTGGTTACTTGGACTGCACGCTGGCGTGAAAAGCCGGGCGTATCAATGTTGCTGATATTGTGTCCAGTAACAGTAATATTATTACGGCTAGTACGTAAACCTGACAAACCTATACTAAGCAAATCTGACATAATCTTACCCTTCCATTGTGCTCTTATTTTTTACAAATTTATTGATCGACAGGTTTCGCAAGGCTTTCAAGTGCCTGATTTAGCGTGCCACCGTCCATAATATTCATGACTTTACGTGCATAACGTGGATCAGTCGCATAACCTGCCTGCTGCAAACCCTGTGTAAAGGCTTGGGGGTCAGCCACTTTTTCTAAGGCTTGTTGGTAACGGGGATTACTGCTTAAAAAGCTAATGTAATCGTCCATCGACTGCTCTAGTGATTCATAGGCTCTAAACGGCCAACGTTCTTGCTGGGGCTGACCATTACGAAACTCTAGCGTTTGCACCTCTGCCGAATCACCTTGCCATTGTTTATCTGCTTTAATATTAAATAGATTAAAGCTGCTTGAGCCATCTTCTCGTGGAATCATAAACTTACCCCAACCGGTTTCTAGTGCGGTTTGGGCAACCATCACTTTAGGATCTATGCCTAAGCGTGCCGCCGCTTTTTCTGCTAAGGGGTAAATGTGCCGCACAAATTCTTCAGGTGAAGCAAAATAAGCACGCTTATCTTTACTCACTGGCAAGCCTGCAATTTCTAGCGGCTGACGGCCTGCCACGTTACTAGCTGCGGTCATGGGTGGGCGCTGTGCCGCTTTAACGGCTTCTGCTGTGGCTTGGCGATCTTGTTGCTGGGTTGGGCTGTTGGCAGCGGCTGCAAGGGGCGCTTGTGAAAAACGTAAACGGCGGCTAGATAATTGCTGCCTAACGTCTTCGGTTAATAGCTGTGCATCACGGCGCATACCATCAGACACTTCTGCCGCTGGTTCTTTGGGTGCTTTACTTAGCTGGTTAACCAACACATCAGCCAAACCTAAGCCCTTACCACTGTTTGATTGGCTCATGGCAACTGAAAACTGCTCATCCAGCATGCCTTGAAAAAACGACATTTCTTTTGATTTTAAAAGGGTTTCCTCGCCTCCAATCAGCTCATCGGCTTCACGGGCACTTTTTAAAATCATTTGAATGAACAAAGCTTCAAACTGACGCGCAACTTCTTTAAGCGCTTCTGGGTCGTCTTCAACCGCACCTTTTTTTAACTCACGCAAACCTTGAAAATCATGGTAGGCATTTTGAGCTTTAGAATAATTACCAGCGCCTGCTGTCGGCTTATCACCAATCATTTTTTATCCTTAAATAACAATAAGCTGGGCATTTAAAGCACCGGCTTGTTTTAAGGCTTCTAAAATTGCCATTAAATCGCCCGGGGCTGCGCCCACTTGGTTAACAGCACGCACAATTTCATCAAGCGTAACGCCTGCATCAAACTTAAACATGGGGTTATTATCTTGCTGAATGTTCACTTGCGTGTTTTGCTGTTCTGCTGTTTCACCCTCGCCAAACGCATTGGGTTGCACCACTTCAGGTGCTTCGGTAATGGTGACTGTTAAGCTGCCATGAGTGACTGCAGCAGGTGAAACACGCACGTTTTGACCAATAACGATGGTGCCCGTGCGTGAGTTAATAATCACTTTAGCAGCGGCATCGGCAGTGGTTACTTCTAAGTTTTCTAGTACAGACAAAAAAGATACCCGCTGACTTGTATCACGGGGTGCACGCACCCTAACTGAAACAGGATCAAGTGCGTGGGCAACGTTTGGGCCCATCAAGCCATTAATGGTTTCTTCAATGCGACGTGCAGTCGTGAAATCTGGGTAATGCAAATTAAACGTCAAAGAATCACTGTCACCAAAAAAGTTTGCCACTTCACGCTCAACCATGGCGCCGTTAGGAATACGCCCGACGCTGGGCACGTTAACCGTTATTCTGGAACCATCGGCACCACCAGCACCAAAACCACCCACTACTAAGCTGCCTTGTGCTACGGCATACACATTGCTATCAGCACCTCGCAGGGGCGTCATTAATAAAGTGCCGCCACGCAAGCTTTCAGCATTACCTATAGAAGAAACCGTGATATCAACACTTTGGCCAGGCTTGGCAAAGGGTGGTAATTCAGCGCTAACCGTTACCGCCGCCACGTTTTTAGATTTTGGGTTAATGCCAGGCGGTAACGTAATACCAAACTGGTTCATCATGTTGGCAAAGGTTTGGTTAGTAAAAGGTGCATTATCGCCGGTACCATCTAGCCCCACCAC
>CANQLY010000182.1 GCA_947624795.1 uncultured Marinospirillum sp. | reverse complement strand
CCATTATTTTTACACCTCATTTATTCTTATCAAGAATTCAGGACACTCATGCCCCAACAACAGCCCACCCAACGCAAAATACTGGTTACCAGCGCTTTACCCTATGCCAACGGCCCTATTCACCTTGGTCACCTGCTGGAATACATTCAAACCGATATCTGGTCACGCTTTCAAAACAGCCGTGGCAACCTGTGTACCTTTGTTTGTGCCGATGATGCACACGGTACCGCCATTATGCTACGCGCTGAACAAGAAGGCATTACACCCGAAGAACTGATTGATCGGGTGAGAATTGAACACCACGAAGATTTTAAAAACTTCCACATTCATTTTGATAACTACCATTCCACCCACTCAGAAGAAAATCACTATTTTTCAGAGCTAATCTATACCCGTTTACGTGATGCTGGGCACATTGCAAGGCGTGACATAGAGCAGATGTTCGACCCAGAAAAAGGCATTTTTCTAGCCGACCGTTTTATTAAAGGTACCTGCCCAGAATGCAAAGCAGATGACCAATACGGCGACAACTGTGAAAAGTGCTCGGCCACCTATTCGCCCACGGAATTGATTAACCCACGTTCTGCCATTTCAGGTGCAACGCCAGTTTTAAAAACCTCTGAACACTACTTCTTTAAACTACCCGATTTCCAGCAGTTTTTAGCCGAATGGACGCAAGATGGCCGCCTGCAAGATGAAGTCGCCAACAAGCTAAAAGAATGGTTCAGCATTGATTTGCAAGAATGGGATATTTCCCGTGATGCGCCCTATTTTGGTTTTGAAATTCCTGATGCGCCGGGTAAATACTTCTACGTTTGGCTAGATGCCCCGATCGGTTATTTAGCGAGTTTTAAAAACCTGTGTGACCAGCGTGATGACTTAAACTTTGATGACTACTGGAAGCTAGATTCAACTGCTGAGGTTTATCACTTTATTGGTAAAGACATTGTTTATTTCCACGCCTTATTTTGGCCTGCCATGTTGCAAGGCGCTAATTTCCGCACGCCCAACAGCGTTTACTGCCACGGCTTTGTAACGGTCAATGGCGCTAAAATGTCTAAATCACGCGGCACTTTTATTAAAGCCCGCACCTATTTAGACCACTTAAACCCTGAGCACCTGCGCTACTATTTTGCTGCCAAACTCACC
Source organism: uncultured Marinospirillum sp. (assembly GCA_947624795.1). GTDB lineage: Bacteria > Pseudomonadota > Gammaproteobacteria > Pseudomonadales > Halomonadaceae > Marinospirillum. The sequence goes on along the minus strand of CANQLY010000182.1, from coordinate 2,328 downwards.
AGCCGTGTTGATGACTTAGACCTTAACTTTGAAGACTTTGTTTTCCGTGTGAACTCTGATTTAGTCGGCAAACTAGTCAACATTGCTAGCCGCTGTGCTGGTTTTGTTAAAAAAGGCGGCGGTGTATTAAGCAAAATGAGCGAGCCAGCACTTTACCAGCGTTTTGTGGATGCCGGTGAAAGCATTGCCGCCGATTACGAACGCCGTGAATTTGGCCGTGCTATGCGTCAAATTATGGAACTGGCCGATGAAGCCAATACTTGGATTAACGACCAAGCGCCTTGGGTGGTTGCCAAACAAGAAGGCCAAGCTGCCCAAGTGCAAGGCATTTGTTCTACCGGTATTAACCTTTTCCGTGTGCTGATGGTTTATTTAACGCCAGTGTTGCCTGCCATGTCTAAAACCACCGCTGACTTTTTGAAAATCGACAGCATGGATTGGCAAAGCCGCATTCAGCCACTAGAAGACCATGCCATAGAAACTTTTAAGCCTATGATGCAGCGGGTTGACGATAAACAAATCGAAGCCTTGTTAGCCGCCAGTAGTGACGATGTGGCCAAAGAACTGGCTTTACAGGCGGGTACTGAAGAAGCCGCTCAGGAAGATGGCCCACTACAAAAAGAACCCATTGCAGCTGAAATTAACTTTGATGATTTTATGAAGGTTGATTTACGCATTACCAAAATCATTAAGTGTGAAGCCGTTCCTAAGGCGAATAAGCTGCTAAAACTCACCCTAGATTTAGGCGGCGAAACCCGCACAGTTTTCTCTGGTATTAAAAGTGCTTATAAGCCAGAAGAACTAGAAGGCAAGCTAACCGTGATGGTGGCAAACCTTGCCCCCCGCCAAATGAAGTTTGGTTTGTCGGAAGGCATGGTATTAGCCGCTGGCGATGGCAGTGAGATTTATATCCTAGAACCGCACGAAGGCGCACAGCCAGGTATGCGGGTGGTTTAGTTATTTCTAGCCAAAAATACTAAGAAGCTTGCCAAGCCTCAACCTGTTTAAGCAGTTGGGGCAGCAAGCTTCCTGCTTTACCCACTAGGCTAAATTCCTTACTTCCTTCAACATCAATCGCTTAGGTACTTTTTTAGCCAGTTGGGCAATCGCCAAATGGGCAGGGTTAGGCTCTATTGCTAATAATAACTGCCGCCGCCACTCGTACCAACCCCAAACCAAGGGCGGATCATGCAAAAATGCTTCAGGGGTTGCTAAACGCATTGGGTCAAAGTTCGACCACAAACCAGTTAAAGCATCCCTAAAGGTTGGCATACCACTTTCAGCCGATACCCCAGCACCAGTAAAAACAACCAAATGCTTCGCTTCTGCGACGGCTTTAACAACTTCTTTAGGCAGTTGCATTGTTTCTGCTCCTTTAAATGAATTAATTTATTTCCCTTACTTTATTACTCAGCATCCAGTGGGCTAAAAAAATCACTCCAATTATGGGTATAAAAAAATTAACCAAAGGCAAAATAGTAGCAGAATATAACAGCATTAAGCCTAAAGTCGGCGTGGTTAGCCAAATAGAACGCACCCGCTGAAATTCTGGTTCACTTAAAATAACCTGCCCCACATCTAACACCAGCGCATAGCGGAAAAACAAAAAGCCCAAGAACCACAGCCAGACAATATTCACCAAAGGAATAAATAATAACGGAAGCCCTAAAAGCAGTAGCAAAAGCAACAGAGCACCATAACCCAGCATTTTTATTAATAAACCAAAAAAATTACCGTGGCCTTGGTAATCAATAGCTGGGTAATGAATATCCCTTATGGCTTTAATCAGGCTATCGGTCATAAAGGCAGTAATCATCATTGCTAACAGCAAAACCAGATAACTGCCTAGCAAAAGACCAACCACGCCCACCATTAAAGTAAACATGAGCGTAACAGCCCAAACCAACAAACCGCCCACCAAAGGAATGCCAGAAACCCACTGTTCAGCCTGCGTTGCTGTTTCATTAAACTCGACAACATAAGCGTTTTGAGTTATCCAATCGCCCGTTAAAAATAACGCTAAAAAGCTATAGCCCATTAAAGACACTAAGGCCATAGAAATTAAAAAAGGCAAAAACAGCCGCCACAAAATAGCAGGGTGTTTAAGGTCGAGTAGCGTTTTCCATAATAAAGACAGCATGTGCAATTAACCTATAATTGAAGTTGAACAATTTGAACCCACCTTTGCACCGGTTATAAAGCTTACACTTTTGGTTGGGGTGCTCTAAGCTGATTAAGCAAATAAGATTAATGGCTCTTCGCATTTAAGGGTGTAGATAAAATCTGACTAACTAGAAAAGGAGTCGGGTTTCTTAGAGAATGTAAGTT
>CANQLY010000181.1 GCA_947624795.1 uncultured Marinospirillum sp. | reverse complement strand
ATTTATTATTTCAGGTAGATCAAATTTATCTGGAGAATCTAAAAAAGCAAGCAAATCATTACGGTACTTATCAAAATCAATTTTAGCATCTAAGTTTTCTACAAGATATAAAATATGCCTTATTGAATAATCAAGCTGCTTTATTCTTCTATTTTTAAATAAAGGTAACCTTTTAAAATGATTATCAATCCATAAAATATTACCATTTTTTTCAATTAACAAATTATCTAAATGCAAGTCACGATGAGAAAAACCTAACCTAGAAAGCCGTGCTAACTGGCCAGCTAGGTTACTTAAAAAAACTTTTTTACCATCAAAACTTAAAGATTTAAAATATAACAAACCAGGTTTTGATCCTGATTTATACTCAATTAAAAAATAGGAAACAAAATCATTAAAAAAAGAAGAAGGAACTCCCCAAGAATAAAGTATAGGAGTTTTTATATTGGCTTTATTGGCTATTTTATAGCCTCTAGCTTCTCTAAATGCATCAAGTTTAATCACTGTAACTTTCTTTAAAAAAACCTTATAGAACCAAATAAAAAAACCATCTTTTAGTTTATGTTTACAACGCATCAATTTTAAAAGATAATATTTATCTTTAGAAAGGTAAATTTCAGCCGTACCGCCAGTATGCTCACTATAAGATGAGAAATCAGCTATATTTTTAATACTTTCTTTTTTAAAAAATGGAAAAAATTGATTTCTAACCCCATCGATTACAACACTAAAAACCATTTTATACTTAACCTATTAAATATTTTTTAAAGCTACTTTCATGCCAACTAATACCTCATCAGCTGTTGGTAATCTAGCATCAGCATTCATTACTATACAATGGTATTCATACTGAGGTGTATAGCGAAAGGGAACCGTAGAATAAAATATACCCACCGTTGGCGTATGAGTGGCTATTGCTAAGTTTCTTATTCCAGTATCGGTACAAACCACCAGAGTTGCTTCAGACAATAGTTGAGTGAGCCTGTCTAGCTCTATAGAAGATTGAATCTTGAAATTAGCATTAATTTTTAAATCATTAAGTAAAGTTCCTTTTTCTTTCTCACTTAAGCCTTCTAAAAAAACATGCTGATAATCTGGAAAATCTTTAATTACTTTTTCTAATAGTTCTTTTTGACTTTCAATAGGAAACATCTTTGATTCTTGTGAAGCACCATTAAAATAAATAATAAAAGGTTTCTCTTTATTTTTATTATTTTTATTATTAGGATAAGAAAAATCTAGTGGGTAACTTGACTTATAACCAAAGACATTTAACATATGTAACATGTTATTAACTTCAGCTACAAAATCAGACCTAGGCACTGTGATGTCATACAGCAAACGACTTAAAGCATTGCGTAAAAAACTGCGGTAAGGAAAACCTATTTTTAGCTTCGCCTTAGAAAAAAACACCATCCAATAAGAGCGGTTCGTTCCTGCTAAATCAAACACAATGTCTTGGTCTGGTAATTCTTTAATGTTCTTTACTTTCTTAACTAAAGTTGTTTCTTTTCGTCTGTCTGAGCCGTGCATTATATGTACGCTATCAACTAAATCACTAGGCATAGCATATTGATAATTAGAAACCGCACATAAAGTAATGTGTGCATTAGGAAAAAACTCACGAACGGCGACCAAAAAAGGCCTAGTAATAACTTGGTCACCTAAAGCCGCATGCCTAATTACCGCAATTTTTTTAACCATGTTAGGATCAAAGTCTTCTAACAAGAAAGTACGTGCTTTCTTGTTAGCAAAAGCACCTTTTTCAAACCACAAATATTTCATATTATACATTACAAAAGTACCTAGACAGATTCTAATCATATAAACAAATAAAACTAATGGCAGAGTCTACCATGTTTATCTCATTTTAAAACTGTTAGAATATCGGAAATTTTGTGCCTAAAGTTTATTATTCGATAGGATTCTCCATGAGCACACGCCCTACACTAGCGGCTGTGTTAATTGTAAAAAATGAAGCCGCTAATCTCGCCGCTTGTTTAGCGACCCTTGATTGGGCTGATGAAATTGTTATGCTTGATTCAGGCAGTACCGACAACACCCAAGAAATAGCTTTAGCAGCTAACGCACGTTTTTATGTTAATGCAGACTGGGTAGGTTTTGGTAAACAACGCCAACTAGCACAAAGCTACGTTAAATCTGATTGGGTATTTTGGATTGATGCCGATGAGCGCGTAACGCCTGAATTAAAAACCAGCATAGAAAAAGTATTAGCCAACCCCAGCACCAATACTGTTTATTCAATTCCACGCTTATCTTGGGTTTTTGGGCGATTTATTCGCCACTGTGGCTGGTACCCAGACCGAGTAATACGCCTCTACCCCACCCACTTAACTGGCTACAATGATGCACTAGTACACGAAAAAGTAAGGGTCAAAAAAGGCATAATAACTAAGAAGCTAACCGGTGACCTACTGCATTACACCTATCAAGATTTAGAGCATTACCTAGTTAAATCAGCCTGTTATGCCACGGCTTGGGCAAAACAACGCCAACTTGAAGGTAAAAAATCATCGATAAGCCAAGGTGTGCTTCATGGGATTGGCTGTTTTTTAAAGATGTACATTTTAAAAGCTGGATTTTTAGATGGTAAGCAAGGTTTTTTGCTCAGCGTCCTGTCAGCGCATTCTACTTTTGTAAAATATGCTGATTTATGGATTAAACAAAGCACTCAAAAAAGTGAATAAAGCCTTGCAACTGAACATAAAACCACAATAGAAATTAGCTATTAAGCGGCGTCTTTCTTTTCAACCGACCGTAAGCAACCCCAGAGCACAACAAGCCAAAAAGCATAAATCATCACACCGCTGTTGTGCTCTAAGAAGGCTTGTGACAGGCCAAAGTCTATAAACGCAACGGGCAATAAAGCACCAGCCGTTGCCACAGCCCTTAATTCCATATTAGAGCTCGCTAAATAGTTAGAAAATAAATGCAAAGGCACTAAATAAAGCAGTAGCAGGGTTAATAACCCAAATAAACCACGGCGAGCAAAGGTATCTAAAAAATCATTATGAGCATGGTTTTCTACAGCAAAGGCTGTCACTTCACCCTGATTAGCCAAAGCCTGCATGCCTTCATGGTAACCCTCATAACCCCAGCCTGCTAAAGGTTTTTCAACAATAAGCTTTATGGCACCTTGCCACATATCAAACCGAAGCCCCAATGACGTATTTTTACTTTCACCACTAAAATACAGTTCAATATCATAAAAAGCGTGTAAAACACGGGCTTTAACCCCCGTTTGCGGTGTTAAATAAACCAAAGCAACAAAAGACAATACAATAACCAGTAAAATCAGCTTGAATTTAACGGCCAGTAACTGGCCATAAGCACGGTAAATAACCAAGAAAACAAAAGGCAGCCCCACCCAACCACCCCGACTACCTGAAAGCAAAGAAGCTAAAACCCCAAAAAAAGCACCCAGTAATAATAAGCTAAGCCACTGCTTGGGTTTAACTTGTACTG
>CANQLY010000180.1 GCA_947624795.1 uncultured Marinospirillum sp. | reverse complement strand
CCAGAAGGCTACACACTTGAAGAATTAATAACTCGCATGCACTTTTTTGATGGTCAAACAATGCATATCGGCTTTAATGCAACGCTAGGTTATTGGCGTGTGGCTGGTTTTAATAAAGCCGTTACTTTTTTTAGCTTACCGGGCATCGTTCACCTAGGTAATTTATTTTATAATATTTGGGCTAAATGGCGTAAAAAATACTCAAGCAGTTGCAGCATTAATTAATACTTTAAAAAACTAAATAAGATAAGAGTAAATCCGTTTAAAATTAAAAGGCAAAATGAATGTCTCAGCGTCAAGCTATTTGGTACATGGAAGGAGTCTCTTCGCAACGTGATTTATTAGTCGCTGCCAAGGGTGTTTTACCTAAGACGATAGACCTGCTAGCTTCACACAAACAACCCCGCCAAGAGATTAGTCAAGCGGCTGATTTTTTCTATTTAGAACCCCAAGATAGCCCCACTTTTTTAGATTGGCTTTGCAAAATTATTGCTTTGCATAATGTCATTGCAATTCATGCCGGTCGCAAAGGCGAGCGGATGGAACAATACCGTGCAGCCCTTGAAGCCAAAGGGGTGAAGCTAGTAACGGGCGCTCAAAGCCTTGCCACGTTTACCTTAGCTAATGACAAGGTGGCTTTTTCAGAAGCACTGCAAGCCAAGGGTTTGCCTACCATTCCCTCTATTCGCATTAATTCACCCCAAGCTTTGGCTGAATGGTTACCTAAAAAACCCTTTGGTGAAGTAGTAATGTGCATTAAGCCAGTAAAAGGCATTTATGGCCTTGGCTTTTGGCAGCTGTCAGATACTTTTGATACCTACGATTGTTTTCGATCACCCGATAGCCGCCGTGCCAACACCGCAATGCTATTAAATGCCCTAAGCCAATCCAATGAATTTGAACCCTTGGTATTAATGCCTTATTTAAGTGGCGAAGAAACATCAGTCGATCTTATTGTTGAGGCAGGTCGAGTTATTTTAGCCGTGGCTAGAACTAAACGTGGTTTAACGCAACACATTGAAATGACGAATGCTGCTATAACCCTAGCCAAACGCTGTGCCGAACAACTCAATGCTGATGGTTTAATTAATATTCAAACTAAATTAGATAATAATGGGCAATTATTTATTTTAGAGGCAAATTTGCGACCCAGTGGCGGCGTGTGCTTTGGGCAAGCCTCAGGGGTGAACTTAGCAGCGTATTTTGCACTCTATTTGTTAGGCGATAAAAAAGTGTTGGCAGCCCAGCTTGCAAGCTTAGTATTCAACCCTATACAAATCAGGGTAGACAGCAGCGCCATTAGGCTGACTGCCTTAGAACCAGACACCTTAAAAAAAGGCATTGCAACGTGATTCAGCAAGTATTAACCACCGGAACCATTTCAGTCCAAGTCAGCCGCTCTGATTTTTCTGCCGAAGCTTTGTTTGATTTTGCAGAAAGGCGTAACCCTAAGCGTTCATTCTTATTTGTCAGCAAGGTATTAGGGCGGCACATTCCTGTTAAACCTAGCCTTATGCGTGACACCTACCAACGCTTAGCTAGCCAGTTACCCGCCGATGCCGATGCACCTTTTTTATTCGTTGGCATGGCAGAAACAGCCGTGGGTTTAGCCGCTGGCGTTTTTGAAGAGGCTTTAGACAATTTTCCTAACAGCGTGTTATTAACCACTACACGCCACCCAGTAAAAGGCAAGCTTTTGTGTGAGTTTAAAGAAGAACACAGCCATGCAACCGACCACCTTGTTTATTGGCCAGCCAATGAAATAGGCATTGAACGGGTAAAAAATGCTAAAACACTGGTATTGGTCGACGATGAAGCAACCACTGGCAATACGTTTAAAAACTTAACGCAGGCATTAATGGCCAGTGGCTTGTCTAACATTCAGCGCATTATTACCATTACTTTAACCGACTGGTCTGAAAATGCGCTGCAAGCCAACCTAGACTTGCCCGTAACGCCCATATCACTTATGGAAGGCGCTTGGCAGTGGCAGCCAAGGCCTGATGCAACCCTTCCTGACATGCCCCGTGTGAATGTAACGCAAAGCGGAGCCGCCACTGTAAGCCCTACCCAAGATTGGGGGCGCTTAGGTGTCACAGAAAAAGTGAGGCCAGCGGCATTACAAAACTTCAGCGTTCAACCAGCCGAATCCATTCTAGTGATTGGTTCCGGTGAATTTGTATACATTCCTTTTTTATTAGCCGAACATTTAGAACAGCTAGGCGGCAAAGTTTTGTTTGGCACAACCAGCCGATCCCCCATTGCAGACGGGCTGGCCATTGAATCTAGCTTGGCTTTTGCAGACAACTATGGGCTAGGCATTCCCAACTATTGCTATAACGTGGCGCACCAGCAGTTTGACCGCATTATTATTTGCACCGAAACAGCAGCCAGCCACCTAGACCCAGCGTTACTGACAGCCCTTGGTCAATCCGCCCCACAAGTCGAGGTTTTTGTTTATGTTTAATGCAATCCCAAGGCCACTGGTGTTTGCCGACCTAGACGACACCTTGTTTCAAACCAAGCGAAAAATGGTTGATGAGCTGGCTCAAGAACCCTACCGTGCCGGTGCGCTGGATCGTGAAGGCAAAGAGCGCAGTTTTATGAATGAAGAACAAGCAAATTTAGTTGACTGGTTTTTAGCTCACGCAACCTTAATTCCGGTAACCGCTAGGGGCACAGAAGAAATTAGTCGAGTTAAAATTCCTTTTTCATCTTGGGCAGTCACCACCCACGGCGCTGTTGTGCTTACGCCTTCGGGGGCTGTTGATGAGCAGTGGCAAGCAAAGATTGTGGCGCAGCTAGCCACTTACCAAACCCGCATTCCCGAACTTCAAGCCCATCTAACAAAGGCTTTTAAGCAAGCCAAGGTTGCGGCTTGGGCTAGGATTAATAGTGAATACGACGGAACTGCCATTTACCTAGTCGCCAAACACACCGACAGCACTCGCCTAGATGAGCTTTATGCGGTTGCCCAGCAGGTGACTGAGGAATTGGGCTTAGATGATTTTTATGTGCATACCAACAGCAATAATATTGCTTGGTTACCTCATTGCATTGAAAAAGGGTTGGCAGCTCAATATTTGATTGATAAGTTACGTGCAAAACAGGGTTCAGTGCCCATTCTTGGTTTGGGTGATAGCCTAAGCGACCATTCATTTTTACGCCATTGCTCTTGGTTTGGTATGCCAAAGCAAAGCCAGTTGGCATCCTATTTATCGAACGCATTGGCGGAGCAGTAAATTATGCAGCCTTTTTCAGGTGCCTACCCAGAAACAGACATTCAATTTTTATTACGCCCCATTGCAATGGCGATGACTGACCTTGCCTTAAAAGAGGAATTGATTCAGTCGGGTAAAGCCCATTATTCAGATTTACTAAGCCAAGAGGCGATACCTTCACCAGAGCATTTGTCAATTTATCGCCAGTCATTGCTGACCGGTGCCCAACGCTTAGCCACAGACGTTCTGCGTTTAGCCAAACGCCTGATGATCGACTATAAAGGCCAGCCAATTGTGCTGGTTAGCCTTGTGCGTGCCGGTG
>CANQLY010000179.1 GCA_947624795.1 uncultured Marinospirillum sp. | reverse complement strand
CCCGCATTGTAGCCTCGGCTATTGAACAAAATTACGATGATGCCGGTATTATTTGGCCTGCTGCCATTGCACCTTTTGAAGTAGCCTTAGTGCCGATGAATGCGCATAAATCGGAACTAGTAAAAGAAACCAGTGAGCAGCTTTACAAAGACCTGCAAGCCGCTGGCATAGATGTATTGCTTGATGACCGTGAAGGTCGCCCCGGCTTTAAGTTTGCTGATTTAGAATTAATGGGCATTCCGCACCGCATTGTTATTGGCGAGCGTAGCCTTAAAGAAGGCGAACTTGAATACAAAGGCCGCCGTGATACTGAAGCAAGCAACATAAAAATTGCAGAGCTAGTTGGCTTTTTAAAAGAAAAATTAGCCACTAACTAAGTTTCTAATGAGTTTTTAACCAAGCTTCTAATCAATTTTTAACCAAGCACCACTAAACATGCTAAAACGCTAAATTTTTACCCTAGCGTTTTAGCATAAAGTAAGTAATAAATAACACCAGATAAAGACAATAAAAAAATGACAATTAAGTTAATTCGCCAAGAGTCAGTGGTGCGGCGCCTTCTAAATGCATTAAGAACCAAGCCTATAAAAGACAACACCAAAACAACCAGCATTAAATAAAAAGCATAACGGTAAAGGGTTAGATCCCAAGTGGGCTCTATTTCTGATCCAACCCAACGATCAAGAAACGTTTCTAGCTGCGGCTTAGCTTGCTGCACCAAAACTAAAATGGGCAGCATTAATAGCCAAGATACCAAACTAAAAACACTAATAATGCTTAATAAAGGGTCAGAACCTTTACGTCGTTCTGAAAATTTTTCAGGGTAACGTTCAGATTTTGCAGCAAGTTTACGCCAGTCTTCCATACGATTCACCTCAATGCAATAAGCCACTAAGCCTAATCTACTTAGAAGAGAAAAGCATGCAAGATCATTGCTCATCCATTATTTGCTTCAAAACAACACACTATTGACAAATAGTGTTACAAATTCATTACTTACAGCGCTAAACTATCAAAAAAACAACAGCTCCATTAAGGAATAGCGACTATTATGCTGAAACTCCAAACTAAAACATTGCTAGCACTTGCCTCGGTTATGCTAGTGCTTATCATTGTGATTACTTTAGCTAGTCTGGCTTCTTTTAGAGATTTCTCTATTCGAGCAGCGACTGAACAAACACGCACTTCAGCAGAAATGATTCGGGTTGCCTTAACTGAATCCATGTTAAATGGCACCATTCATCAACGTGATTCTTTGCTAAGCCGTATTACACAAATTGATGGTTTAGATGAAGCAAGGGTTATTCGTGGCCCACTGGTACAAAAACAATTTGGGGATGGCTTAAACATTGAAAGCCTTACCGACCCCATTGACCTGCAAGTACTGCAAAGCGGAAAATCAGTTTATACCCTTGTGGGTGGCTACCTTAGCGCCGAGTTTCGTGCCACCGTGCCCTACATTGCTAGTAGCCAAGGCGATGTAAACTGCCTAAGTTGCCATGCTGCTTCTGAAGGTTCTGTTCTAGGTGCCGTTACGCTCATCGCCTCCATTCAACACATGCGTAAAGCGGCCTTATTAACCATTATTATTTTAGTGGGTGCAACCACGCTTTTTTCTATTATTTCATTGCTATTTTTACGTAAACTGTTGCAGCCACTAGTTATCACGGCCAACGAAATTGAACAGGCAGTTCGCCAAGCCAAGGCAGGTGATTTTAGTATCCGTGTTCAACAACGCAGCAATGATGAAATTGGTGCCATTGCACGGCATTTTAATAGCCTTTCTGAAGGCATTACCACCAAGCTTAGTGAAATTCGTCATAACGTAGCGCACCTAATTCAATCGCAACCCTCAACAAACGGTGATTTATTGGCTGATACTGCCAATACCGTTTCTGGCTTGGTGAAAGTCTCGCAATTTAAACAAGCCATTGAAGAAGATGAATCAAGCGAAGAGGTTTTTCAACGTATCAGTGAAGTCATTCAAACTGAATTTAACTTCAATCAGTTTTCTATTTATGAAGTCGATCAAACTAAAAGAAAAATTGCAGTCATTTGTGTCGATGGCATAGCACAAGCGCCCATCCAATGGTGCAATGACGACATCACTGAAAAATGCACCACCTGCCGGGTTGTTCGCACAGGGCACAGCATTGATGGCACTGAAAACACCCTTATTTGCCGGTCTTTTTCTAATGAAGCTCGCCAAGAAGGTAAAGTTTATTTTTGCCTTCCTGTTATTCAATCAGGGGGCGTGGGCAGCATTATTCAACTGGTTTTACAAGCAGACGACTTACCACGCGCCCAACATGCAAGGCCGCTAATCGAATCTTATTTACGTGAAGCCGCCCCTGTTTTACAAGCCAAAAGCTTAATGGCAAGTTTAAGAGAATCCACTTTAAATGATGCCATGACGGGCTTGCGTAACCGCCGCTTTCTTGAAGAATACTCAGAAACCTTAGTCAGCCAATGCAAACGCCGTGGCACTTCCATGACCTTAATTATGATGGATTTAGACTATTTCAAAAAAGTAAACGACACTTATGGGCACGATGTGGGCGACAGTATATTGATCGACCTTGCCAACATTTTTAAAGCCAATGTGCGTGATTCTGATTTAATTATTCGCTATGGCGGTGAAGAGTTTTTAATTATTTTGCCTGATACCAATGCAAACGAGGGTCACCTAGTGGCAGAAAAAATTCGAAAAGCCGTGGAAGTGTTCCAGTTCAAAGCAGGGGGGGTGCTGATTAACAAAACCATTTCCGCAGGCCTAGCTGACTACCCAGGTAATGGCCAAGCTTTTTGGCAGGTGCTTAAATACGCTGACGTCTCTCTTTATGCCGCCAAAGATGCAGGGCGTAATCAGGTGGTCTGCTTTACACCTGAGTTATGGCTTTCTGAGGAAAAATATTAAGACCATTTTAAAGTATAAAAAGCGCATTTAACTTTTGCATGAAAAAACAGCAAAAAACAGCAAAAAACAGCAAAAAAAGGGTGGGTTCTAAATAACTAAGCACCCACACCCTGCTATCACTTTAAAAAAGCCATTAATGAACCGCTGGCAACCAGCTTGAATAACCTTGGGCTTCCATTTCTGCCAAAGGAATAAACTGCAGGCTTGCACCATTAATACAGTAACGCAAACCGCCTCTATCCCTAGGGCCATCGGGGAAAACATGGCCTAGGTGGGAATCGGCTAACTTACTGCGTATTTCAACACGGCGCATGTTATAGCTAGTATCCACCAGCTCAACAACCGCCTTATCTTCAATCGGTTTTACAAAGCTTGGCCAGCCACAACCCCCTTGATACTTATCTTTGGAGCTAAACAACGGCTCACCACTCACAATGTCGACATACAAGCCGGGTTCAAACAAATCATCGTAAGCATGCGTAAAAGCGCGTTCAGTGCCACTATTTTGAGTGACATAAAATTGTTCAGACGTTAAACGCTGCTTCAAGCTAGCAACGTCTGGTTTTTGGTAGTTGCTAGGGTCGAATTTTTTACTAGTATTTTTATCTGTGGATTTATTAGTCACTTTATTAGG
>CANQLY010000178.1 GCA_947624795.1 uncultured Marinospirillum sp. | reverse complement strand
TAATGGCCGTGGTTATTTATGCGGGTTCTGGCCAACTTTTGGCCGTTACTTTGCTGGTTGCGGTGGCGGGGCTCACGCAAGTATTTATTGCCATGCTGCTTTTAAATGCTCGCCATGTTTTTTATGGCTTGTCTTTATTAGACACCTTTAAAAGTGCTGGCTGGCGCAAGCCTTATTTAATCTTTGGGTTAACCGATGAAACCTATTCATTATTAACCAGCCGTGCGCGCACAGAAGATAAACAGAATGAGCAGCAGATTGATTTTTTAATCACGCTGTTTAATCACAGTTATTGGATACTGGGTTGTGGGCTAGGCGCTTGGCTGGGGCGTAACCTAACCTTTGATGCCACAGGCATAGAGTTTGCACTGGTGGCCTTGTTTATTGTCTTGTGTATTGAGCAATACAAAGCTTTGCGATCTAGCTTCCCTATTTGGTTAGGTTTTGCTGCAGGCTTGTTATCTTTGTTACTTTTTCCTGAAAGCCAACAACTGCTGATTGCGATGTTGCTAATTTGTGTAGTGCTGTTTTGGCAATACCCCGCTAACAAACACCGCTATAAGAAAAAACTAACCAATAAAGAGGAACCTGCCAATGAGCAGTGAAACACTTTACCTAGTTAGCTTTATTCTGGTTACTGCAGCAGCCACTTTTTTAACGCGCTTAATGCCGTTTGCTTTTTTAGGCAAACACAGCAGCCACCCTTTAGCGCAGCACTTGGGGCGCTACCTGCCTGCTGGCATTATGGCCGTTTTAGTTGCTATTTTCTTACCCCGTTCGGCGCATTGGGTAACGCCAATTTTTGGGTTAGATGCCTTAATACCGGCTGCCTTGGTGGTTATTTTACACCTATGGCGACGCAATGCCTTGCTGTCTATGTTGGCTGGAACCATTTGCTACATGGCCATTCAACAAGGCGTCAGTTTTAGTTAAATGGAATTTAAACTTAGGCTTCACGTTGGTAAGAAAGTAAGCGTCCTTTAAAAGGCGCTTTTTCACCTGCGGTAAAAGGAACACGCTGCTCTGTTAATAAATAACCTAACTTTTCCATGTGCCTACTAAAGTTATTTTTATGCCCACGACCCGGGCAGCTAATCAGCACTTTAGATTTAGGCTTGGCAACTCGCCCAATTAAACCTGCTAAAAGTTCAGCATGGTTAGGTTCATATAAAATATCGCTGCCAATAATTAAATCAAAGCGTTCGATTTCAGGCCCAACAACGCCCCAAGGTAAATCCATATAAGGAATTAATGGTAAGTTGTTTAAGTTGGTATTGTGGTTCAGGAAGGTTTCACTTAAGGGGTGGTGGTCGCTGGCGGTAATGTTTGCACCACGGTATTGCAAAACTAGGCTAGGCAAACCTAAACCACAACCTAGCTCTAGCACTCTGCGTCCATCAATTGCAATTTTTTTAACGGCCTTGGCTAACACTTGGCTGGCTGGCCAAAGCTGGCCAAACATACTCCAACTAGCAGAACAAATACCGGCTTCTTCTGCGCTGCCAGTTGGGTCAGCAAACTGCATGTGGTCACTTAACGCTTGAATTTGACCTTTAAACGCACCAACGTCCACATCTAAATTACGGACTTGATAACCTTTCATTAACGCCTCCAGTGAGTAGCTCTACTAGGTAAGATACCGTTTTTTAAGAACTTTTCCCAACAGTAGGCGTTAAAGTCTAGCTATCCTTGGCTTGGCTTTCCTGTTTTTCTGGCTCTTCATAGCCGGTAATCATGGGCTTGATATGACTAAATACTGTTTTACCTAAGGTTGTCATATACACATGACCAATAATAAACACCATCATCGCAAAAGCGGCGGCGGTGTGAACATAAGCAACGCTTTGCAACGATAAAACATCGGCCAAAGCGGCTGGCCAGTCGCTGTAAAATAAATACAGCATACCTGAAACCCAGATTACCGGTGAGATAAGTAGTTTAAAGCCCAAATAAGCTAAACGCTGCAAAGGGTTGTGCTTGGCGTTGGTGGTTTTTTTATAAGGGTGATCTTCGCCTTTAAACGCACCAATGGCGTAGTAATAAGCCACCGCAAACAAGCCTTTACTGGTTGGCAAATAATGCTTCCACTCGCCGGTGGTAAGGTGCCAAAAAATAGCAAACACCCACAAAACAATTAACACCCAAGCGGCCAGCGTGTGGACTTCAACCGCCGTAGCAAAGCTTAATAGCGAATAACTGCCGTGAATTTCAAAGCCTGTACCGATAAGTGTAAAAATAAGCAGGGCTTGTGACCAATGCCAAAACCGCTCAAAACGTTTAAAAATCATTTCCTGGCTCGTACTTTCCTGATTCATATAAGGTTCCTTTGCGATTTCACGCTTTGTTTATTCTTTTAGAAATAGCCAATGCAATTCTATGCACCACTACACCAGCTAGGGTTAGAAAAACTGCTAACCAACCTAAGCGGTCTAGCCAAACATTGCTGTCGTGGCCTGGCATATAAATACCCGGTAAACCGGCTAGGCGGCTGTCGGCACTGTGACAAGCCGTACACTCTAAGGCTTGATCTGCTGAAGGCACCATGTGGGTAATTGGCCAGTGCATGGTGGTTTCTATAAAGTCGTATTCCCCACTAAAAGCAAAGCCTGTTTTGTCGCTAGCCTCTTGCAAGGCCTTGTGCCAGTCAAAGTTTTTCCAGAAAGAAGTGTCATCAGCACCGAATACGTGGGTTGCTAAAAGTGTATTGTGTTTAGTGTCGTAAGGCTGTTTGCCACGCATCACTTTAAAAGGCCAAATGCGTGAATCAGGATCTTCTGCACTGCCTTGAATGCGGTTAACACCTAAGGGCGGATTGCTAACATCAAACTTATCTTCAATCTGTGTATATTCCACTGTGCCATTAAACCAAGCATAGGTAGGAACCACATTTTCACCGTAACCAAAGTCACCTTTTTGGCTGCTATAAACCAAGCGGCCTTGTTCATCTTTTTGGTTAATCTGCTTGCCTTCTTCAGTTAAACGACCAGCCGTTGACCAATCCCACCACATTTTGGTGGCAACACCGCCACGGGCATATTCAGGAATATGGCAGCTTTGGCAGGCAATTTTTTCTGAGTGCTGGTTAAGCTTGGCTTGCGGGTGAGGGTCGCTATTGTGGCAAGATTCACAACTAGCGGCTTTAACTTTGCCATGCCCTGGGTTAACCACGCCTTGGGTATCTTTGGCATTCACTTGGTAACGGCTACCTGCAACACCATGCCCCCAAGTGCTGTGGCATTCAGAACAGCTAAAGTTCAAGCCATCGGCTGCCATGTGAACATCTAAACTGGCTTTGGGGTTATGCAGAGAAGAGTCTAAATCGCCATGCTTAACGCCATCGCCACCGCCGCCATAAAAGTGGCAACTACCACAGGTGGCACGGTTACTAGCGCCCACATGCTGAGCAATTTCGGTTAAATCGGGCGGTAAAACCATTTTGCCGCTGCCCTTAGGCCATTCACGGGGAATTTCTGTAGGCAAGCCCGACAAAACTGGGAACTTCTTATAACCGCCAGTGGTATCGTGGCAAACTAAACAGTCCACAGCGCTGTCGGCTTCAGGTGGGGGTTGGTTCA
>CANQLY010000177.1 GCA_947624795.1 uncultured Marinospirillum sp. | reverse complement strand
TCTTTCCACAGCCGTGGGGTTAGTTCGTTAACTTTGCTAGCCGGGTGCTGGCTGATTCGCTGCAATACATCGACTAGATAGGTGTAGGGATTGATGTCGTGTAATTTGCAGGTACTGATTAGGCTTTGGATGATGCCTAAGTGTTCAGCACCCAGTTCTGTCCAGTAGCCATAGACGCGCAAAAACTGACTGGACATAGGGTAACTCCCATATTTAACGATAACTAAGAAAAAATCTTTAAAAGCAGTTTACGTCCAATTGCCTGCCTAGCGACTGCACCTGACTGTTTTTATCTGGAAATTCGGAAATCTGGAAATTCGCAAATTTAGAAATTTGAAATAATTGACGTAACTGATTGATTTTATTGAATACGCTTAAAAAACAGTAAGCGTAACAGCAACCGATGATGGAACGTCCTCTGTGACTGGGTGCGATGGGGTCATGGGATAGCCTCAATTATTTAGGTGATGCCAAAGCTGCAAACTGGCTTTGTGCTGCGTAGTGAATTTATAGCCACAAAGTAAAAGCTTAATTTAGGACGCTCCAACCCTTCGGAGAGGTCTTCCCCTAATACAGAATAGGGTATAACAAATATGGAATTTCCAACTTTCCATATTCTGGAATTTCCAAATTTTAGAATAAAAACCCTGTACCTAATAAAATCAATGACTTATGGTAGAAATTCCATATTCTGGAATTTCCAACTTTCCATATTCTGGAATTTCCATATTTTGTTCTGGTCTAATTCAAATGGACACTTCAGGCCACCGGATAAGCACAGTATACTTTTTGAATACGACCCATCACGAGCAGGCAGTGTCCCCGTGCGCCTACTGGATGATTTTGAAGGCGTGCTGCAAGCCGATGGCTATTCTGGCTATAGCAAAATATGCCGCGAGAACAACCTCACCCGTATCGGCTGCTGGGATCATGCGCAGCGTAAATTTGTTGAGGCCGATAAAAGCGCTGACTCTAAAACTAAAGCCAAGAAAGGCACAGTGAGTAAAACCGATGTGGCACTCAGCTACATTCGTAAACTCTACTGTATAGAGAGCAACATCGCTGATAAAACAGATGAAGAACGTTTAAAAGCACGCCAAGAAATTAGCGTACCTGTGCTGAATGAATTTAAGCAGTGGCTTGAAAAAAATGCTGCAAAAATCATGAAAGGCGGCGCTCTAAGAAAAGCAATCGACTACACCTTAAACCAATGGCCATACTTGGTAGGCTATTGTGAGCGCGGCGATCTTAAGATCAGCAACGCCTTGGCAGAAAATGCCATCCGACCCTTCGCCATTGGCCGTAAGAACTGGTTATTTGCCGACACTCGTAAAGGCGCAGAAGCCAGCGCTGCTTGTTACTCACTGATAGAAACCGCCAAAGCAAATAGCATCGATCCACAAGGCTACATCAAGCATATCCTTGACCACATTGGCGAAGCTGACACATTAGAAAAGCTCGAAGCTCTGCTGCCTTGGAACGTGGAACTGGGTTAAACTCGGTAATTATTTTGCAATGGTGCTGATTTAAGGGCGCTTACACTTTTTTAGGGGTGGTGGAGCGTCCAATTTCAAGATTTCTCTTTGTGGCTATAAATTCACTACGCAGCACAAAGCCAGTTTGCAGCTTTGGCATCACCTAAATAATTGAGGCTACCCCATGACCCCATCGCACCCAGTCACAGAGGACGTTCCATCATCGGATATTGGAGTAACCATGACCGCGCCCCAGCTAGGGGTTGTCCATCATGGGGATGGCCCACTGTTGGTTTTGGCTGGGGCAGGTTCAGGTAAAACGGCATCAATTGTGACTAGGGCTGGCCGCATGATTAACGAGGGGGTCATCCCTGAACACCATCTGATGCTCACCTTTAGCAAAAAGGCCGCTGAGGAAATGCGTAACCGACTCGATGGGTTGGTTGGCAACGCCCTTTCAGATAGGATGCAAATTCGTACCTTCCACGCCTTTGGCGATCAGTTCAAATTCATCTTCTACGGACTCACAAACACTCAGCAACTGCACAGGGAAAACAGTCCCACGTAGAACTGGGGATAACTCCACCTGAATAGAAACCCCGCTTTGCTGCACCGTTAACCTTAGTGCATCAGTTTTATCTTGATAACTTTTAGTGACCCTTATTCCTGCAAGACTTTGAGTTATGTTGGAGCTGATTCTATCCAATGCTTGCTTAATGCTTTCAAGAGCCTGCTGTCTCGTTGTGCTGGGTAAGAAAACCAAATCAATGTCTACAGATAATCGCGGAAAATCACGTACAAACAGATTGATGGCTGTGCCGCCTTTAAGAGCAAAGCAAGGCTCTTGAGCGACAAACGGCAGCACACGAAGTAATAACTGAACTTGTGCATAAAATGAAGTATTTCTATCCATTAAACACCTCGGGTACGGTGATTTGGTAGGTTTTATTCAGGCTGCCGCCTTTTATGACAGAACGCTTCCCTGTACCCAAGTCATAATTTTTGGGTTCAATTTTATTGCGCCAAGCATGCTGATAACGGTCAGCAAAAAAGAAAAACAACCGCTTAGCCAATACATGCTTGCAGCCATGCAATAGTAAATCCAATCGTCTTGGTGACAGGTTGACCAAGCTTTGCATGATGTTGTCTGCCTGCTCAAAACTGGTAACGCTAGGCACTTTGGCTAATAGCTCTAGGTAGGCTTGCTCAGGCGAAGCCAATAGCCAACTTCCCTGATGCAGTGGTACCGGTTTTAAGCTATTTGCTGCAAGAAGCTTTTCTGTATCCCATATTTGTACTGTTCTATGCCATTGAAAATCCACACCGCAAGATAGCTTATCTAGCCAGCTTGGTGCAGGTTGCAAGGCATATATATCGAGCACTCTTTGCAACTGAATATAATGTGCCAACCCATGCTGAGCCAAAGCACTAGCACCACCGACATAGACAGGAGATTCAAATAGGCGATAAAGAGAAGCCATCACACCCTGCCACTCCACGGGCACACCTGGCCTGGCTACTACACCACGCGCCAAACTTTCAAGTTTTTTGGTTTTTAGCGCATTATCGATTTGATAAACCTTAACCCCTTGTGCAAGCAACCACTGCCTAGTTGCCAGTTGTCCGTAGGGTAAAAGATCTATATTTTCAGTAATAGAGAGCATTCGGTTTACCAATGTGCGTATTTACGTCACTTATAGCCGTAAAAATGAACTTATGCAAACCAAAAACAACTGCAAGCCTCTTACTTTTTAAGCTCAATAACCGATGCAGAAATATCGGCTTATAGATAACAAGTACTATTCAGCTGTTTCTGTAGTTCACCAGCACCACATCACGGTAGTATTCACGCTCAGCTAAAGCAGCCCCCGGCACATAATCCCAACCCAGCCTAATCAGTTGGTCTAGGGCGGGGGTTTCGACTTTGTTTTCTTCTGGCTTAAACATAGCGATTTTTACTCATTATCCATTTTTGTTGTACAAGCTATAAGCGTTCCCGTGCTTTGCGGTAAACCTCGTTACCTTCTCGCTTACCAACTGCCACTACCGTTACTATCAGCTCTTGGTCGATAACCTGATAAACCAACCGAAAACCAATACTTCTTAATTTAATCTTATAGCAGTTAGGCATACCCGTTAGTGCATCTTTAGGCACATGAGGGTTAGCAAGCCGCTCTTTTAGCTTCAAATAAAACT
>CANQLY010000176.1 GCA_947624795.1 uncultured Marinospirillum sp. | reverse complement strand
AACCTTGGCCTGCTGTGTGCTTTTAGCCCTAGTCTTATTTTTAACGACTTGGCTGGCTCGCAGGTTTGGCTTTAATAAAGAAGATGAAATTACCATCGTATTTTGTGCCTCGAAAAAAAGCATGGCCACGGGCGTGCCCATGGCGCAAGTTTTATTCAGCGGCGCACTATTAGGGCCTATGTTATTACCCCTAATGATCTTTCACCAAATACAGCTCATGGCCTGCGCGCAACTAGCGGCGCATTATGCTAAGCGGTCTGAGTGAGAAGCTAAGCAAACACTCCGAGCCTGTATTCACTCATCTGGCTCGGGTATCATGTGTAGGTATTTACCTTCCAACTGGCAGGAGTTTTAAAGCTTGAGCGACGTAGACTTTTCTAACCATACGCCTATGATGCGGCAATTTCTGACCATTAAGCGCGATTACCCTACCACCTTGCTTTTTTACCGTATGGGCGATTTTTACGAGCTTTTTTTTGACGATGCCAAAGAAGGTGCACGCCTGCTAGATATTACTTTGACGCAGCGGGGTTCATCCGATGGCGAACCCATTCCTATGGCCGGTATTCCCTACCATGCGGCAGAAGGTTATTTAGCCCGTTTAGTGAAAGCGGGTTTGTCGGTGGCCATTTGTGAGCAGGTAGGTCAGGCCGGTGAAGGCAAGGGGCCGGTGGAAAGAAAAGTGGTCAGGGTGATTACTCCAGGCACTTTAACCGACGAAGCTTTAATGGATGAACGGCGCGATAATCTGCTAGTTGCAATTTACCCGCAGGGCGCAACACCTAAGCTAGATCAGCCAGAAAAAACGCTTTGGGGCATTGCTAACCTAGATTTATCCAGTGGCCGTTTTGTGGTTGCCGAAGTAGTTGGGCAAACCCAGTTAAACACTGCACTGGCACGTTTAGCGCCTTCTGAATTGCTGGTTGATGAATTAACACAGCTACCAGCAGAATGGGAGAAGCTAAAAGGCTTGCGCCGTTTACCGCCTTGGCAGTTTGATAAACCCACTGCCGTTCGTAAGTTATGCCAACAGTTTGGTGTGCAAGATTTGCATGGCTTTGGGTGCGATGGGTTAAACCCTGCTTTGGTGGCTGCCGGTGCACTGTTAGATTACGTGCAAGAAACCCAAAAATCAGCCTTGCCCCACTTGCGTTCTTTAGTGGTTGAAAATGAAGACGAGGCACTGTTGTTAGATACTGCCAGTCGCCGTAACTTAGAATTAGATACCAACCTTTCTGGTGGGCAAAACCATACGCTTATGGAGGTGTTGGATGCCACGGCTACGCCTATGGGCTCGCGTTTATTACGCCGCTGGCTGCACCGCCCTTTGCGTAACCTTGCTATTTTGCAACAACGCCAAACGGCCTTGCAGGAATTACAAGCCAATCTATTTGAATTAGAACTGCAAACCCATTTAAAAAGCATTGGTGATTTAGAACGTATTTTATCGCGCATTGCACTGCGCTCAGCCCGTCCTCGAGATTTAGCTAAGTTAAAAGATGCCCTGCTTGGCCTACCTGCACTAAAAGAAAAAGTCAGTCATTTACAAGCACCTTTACTAAAAACGATAAATCAGCAGCTAGAGCCTCTGCCAGAACTAGCTGACCAACTGGCACGAGCCATCATTGAAAATCCGCCAGTTATTATTCGTGATGGTGGTGTAATAGCTGCGAGTTATGATGTTGAGCTAGATGAATTAAGGGATTTACGTGAAAATGCTGGTGGTTTTTTATTAAAGTTAGAAGAACAAGAAAAAGCAAAAACAGGGTTATCCACGTTAAAAGTTGGCTATAACCGAGTGCACGGTTATTTTATTGAAATTAGCCGTGCACAATCCGATAAAGCACCCGTTGAATACCAGCGTCGCCAAACGCTTAAAAATGCGGAACGTTTTATTACGCCAGAATTAAAAGTCTTTGAAGATAAGGCGCTTTCTAGCCAAAGTCGCGCTTTAAGCCGTGAAAAGCAGCTATATGAAGAACTTTTAGATGTGCTGAATGAACACCTTCAAAGCTTACAACAAACTGCCGCAGCCTTGGCCGAGCTGGACGTGTTGCACAATTTAGCAGAAAGGGCTGAAACCCTGCGCTGGTGTGTACCTGAATTAAGCACGCAGGAAGGCATTGCCATTACCGCCGGTCGTCACCCTGTGGTGGAGCAAGTGGTCAGCAACCCTTTTGTGGCTAATGACTTAATTTTTGACCCAGCCACACGAATGCTGATTATTACTGGCCCTAACATGGGCGGTAAATCGACTTTTATGCGCCAAGTGGCTTTAATTGTTTTATTGGCGCATATAGGTTCAGCTGTGCCTGCTAGTGCGGCTAAAATAGGGCCAATCGACCGCATTTTTACCCGCATAGGCGCATCCGATGACCTTGCTTCAGGGCGTTCAACCTTTATGGTGGAAATGACCGAAACGGCTAATATTTTGCACAATGCCACCGCACAAAGCTTGGTGTTAATGGATGAGGTGGGGCGGGGTACCAGTACTTTTGATGGCTTATCTTTAGCTTGGGCAAGCGCTGAAGAACTGGCCGCTTTGGGTGCTTGGACATTATTTGCCACCCATTACTTTGAACTAACAAACCTTGCTGATGACTTAGTTAAGGTTACTAATGTGCACCTTTCAGCCAGCGAGCAGGGCGATCATTTGGTTTTTATGCACAAGGTGAAAGCAGGGCCTGCAAGCCAAAGCTATGGTTTACAAGTGGCACGTTTAGCCGGTGTGCCAAATAAAGTTATTCAGCGTGCCAAACAAAAGTTAACCCAGCTAGAAGCCTTGGATGAAACGAAAGCGCCAGCCGTTACGCAAGGCATTAAACCCAGCCATCAAATCAATGAACCTGCCAGTCAACAGGCTTATACGCCTTCTTTTATACCCCCTTTACAAGCAGACATGTTTGCTTGCCAAATGCATCCTTTAGTCAGTGAATTTAAGACTATAATGCCAGATGACTTAACGCCTAAGCAGGCGCTAGAATTACTTTATTACCTTAAAAAGCTAGCTGACGATTAACGAATTAAACATCACCCAACAACTACTAAACAATGAGGAGGCTCCGGTGGCCTTTGTAGTAACTGAAAACTGTATTCGTTGTAAGTACACTGACTGTGTTGAGGTTTGCCCTGTAGACTGTTTCTATGAAGGCCCTAACTTTTTAGTTATTAATCCCGATGAATGCATCGACTGCGCCTTGTGTGAGCCAGAATGCCCAGCTGAAGCCATTTTCTCAGAAGATGAATTGCCAGCAGGCATGGAAAGCTACATCGAACTCAATGCTGAATTGGCAGAAATTTGGCCCAACATTGCCGAACAAATTGATCCACTGCCCGATGCCGCTGAATGGGATGGTAAAACCGATAAACTTAAGTACCTAGAGCGTTAAACACTCAACTAGTGCTATACATATAATAAGAAACAGGAGATATCGCCATGCAAGACTGTATTTTTTGTAAAATTGCAAAGCATGAATTGCCAGCAACGATTCTTTACGAAGACGACCAAGTTATTGCTTTTAATGATATTGACCCAACAGCACCGCACCATTTGCTGGTGATTCCCAAGCGCCACATAACCACCTTGAACGATTTAGAGGCAGGCGATGAGGCTTTGGTGGGTCGCTTGCAGGTAACCGCAGCAAAGTTAGCTAAAGAGCTAGGTTTTGCTGAAGCGGGTT
>CANQLY010000175.1 GCA_947624795.1 uncultured Marinospirillum sp. | reverse complement strand
CTACTACCGTTGGGAGCAGTGGCTGTTCACGCAGTTGTACAAAAAAGGCATCATTTACAAGAAAGTCGGTACGGTAAACTGGGATCCAGTGGACCAAACCGTCTTGGCTAACGAACAAGTAATCGATGGCCGTGGTTGGCGTTCAGGCGCTTTGGTTGAGCGCAAAGAAATTCCTCAGTGGTTCTTAAAAATTACTGACTATGCTGAAGAGTTGCTAGCCGACCTAGAAAAAGTGGAATGGCCTGAACAGGTTAAAACCATGCAACGCAACTGGGTGGGTAAATCTCGTGGCGTAGAAATGACCTTTGGCTTAAGAAATGAAGCCGCCGCTGTGTTACCTAACGGCCTAGAAGTTTATACCACTCGCCCCGACACTCTTTTTGGCGTGACTTATGTAGCCGTAGCTGCTGGTCACCCCTTGGCTAAAGCCGCTGCAGCCAACAACCCAGCACTGGCTGAGTTTTTAGTTGAATGCAGCAAAGGCGGCACGTCTGAAGCCGACCTTGCGGTAATGGAAAAGAAAGGTATGGCAACCGGCTTTACTGCCATTCACCCTTTAACTGGGCAATCTGTGCCTATTTGGGTAGCTAACTTTGTGCTAATGGAATACGGCACGGGTGCGGTGATGGCCGTTCCTGCCCACGACCAGCGTGACTTTGAATTTGCTACCCAATACGGCTTAAACATTGAGCAGGTGATTGAGCCTTTAGCCGGTGAAGCGTGCGATATTAGCCAAGCTGCTTTTGAAGAAAAAGGTCGCTTAATTAACTCGTCTCAATACGACGGTTTAGAATTTGAAGCAGCGTTTAATGCCCTTGCTGGTGAACTAGAAAAGCAAGGCAAAGGCCGTGTAAAAATTAACTACCGCCTGCGTGATTGGGGTGTTTCTCGTCAGCGTTATTGGGGTGCGCCCATTCCTGTTGAAAACGGCCCGAATGGCGAAACTCGCCCAGTGACCGATGCTGACTTGCCGGTTGTATTGCCTTTAGACGTTGAATTTGATGCTTCGGGCGGTTCGCCGATTAAAAAAATGCCCGCTTTTTATGAGCTAGACGATGGTTGGCAGCGTGAAACCGATACCTTTGATACCTTTATGGAATCGAGCTGGTATTACGCACGTTTTTGCAGCAGCGACAATAACGAAGCCATGTTAGATGAGCGGGCTAACTATTGGTTGCCGGTCGATATTTACATTGGCGGTATTGAACACGCTATTTTGCACCTTTTATATGCGCGTTTCTTCCACAAGCTAATGCGTGATTTAGGTTTGGTTGATTCAGACGAGCCCTTTAAGCGCCTTTTAACACAAGGCATGGTCATAGCTGAAACTTTTTACCGTGACCTACCCAATGGCGGCAAAGAGTGGTTTAACCCTGCCGATGTTGAAGTGGAAAAAGATGCCAAAGGCCGCCCAACCAGTGCAATTTTAACCACCGATGGCAAGCCTGTTGAAATTGGTGGCATGGAAAAAATGGCCAAGTCGAAGAACAACGGCGTTGATCCACAATCCATGATTGACCTCTACGGTGCTGACACGGTTCGCTTGTTCATAATGTTTGCTGCACCACCGGACCAGTCCCTAGAGTGGTCTGATACGGGTGTTGAAGGGGCTAACCGCTACCTAAAACGCTTGTGGCGTTTAGTTCACCAACACCTGTTAGCAGGCACGCCCGGTGAATTAGACCTTAGCCAGCTAACGGCCGAGCAAAAGAACCTGCGCCGCAAAACCCATGAAACCATTAAGAAAATTACGGACGATATGGGTCGCCGCATTACCTTTAACACCGCCATTGCTGCCATTATGGAACTCACCAACGAGCTATCACGCTTTAATGAGTTAGATCCACTTAGCTTGGCTGTTGCGCGTGAAGGTTATGAAGCATTAATTATTATGCTGTCGCCCATTACGCCGCATATTTGCCATAAGCTATGGCAAGATTTGGGTAATGAAAACAGTGTAATTGATGCGCCTTGGCCCCAAGTGGATGAAACCGCCTTAACCCGTGACACGATTAATATGGCTGTTTCTATTAATGGTAAGCCGCGTGTGCAGCTAGAACTACCTGCCAATGCCGATAAAGACACCATTGAAAAACTGGCGCTAGCCGATGCAAAAGTGCAGAAACACCTTGAAGGTAAAACGCTGCGTAAAATCATTGTCGTTCCCGGCAAGCTTATTAACCTAGTGGTTGGTTAATAAAATGCCTAGCTCAATAAAGCAACACCTAGGCTTTAGCCTAATTTTAGTGTTTGCGCTTTTCACCAGCGCCTGTGGTTTTAGACTCGGTGGTTTTATTGAGCTACCAGACAAGCTGCAACCCTTGCACATTCAAAGTCAGGATGGCGCAACTCACTTTGCAGCCACCCTTGCAAGGCAGCTAGAACAATCGGGCATAACACTCAGCCCAGAATTAACGCCTAGCCGCTTGCGCTTAGAGCTTAAAAATTTTAGCTCTAGCCAGCGCCAAGTGGTGTTTGGTAGCACTGAAGCCTTTGAACTCAGCTTACACATTACCGCCAGCGCCAAAGACAGCGAGGGCGAGGCATTGTTTACTAACCAAGTTTTTCAGGCTTACCGCCAATATGCTTACAAACGAACTGAAAGCCTATTTGCACGTGACAACCTACGCAACAAACTATTACGCAGCATGGAAGATGACTTAATTCGTCAACTTACCCTACGCATTCAGGTTTTACAGCCATGAATATAACAGCCAACAAACTGGCTGCAAGCCTAAAAAAACAGCTGCCAAAAATTATTTGGTTAATGGGCGATGAGCCATTACAAATGCAAGAAGCTGCCGATTTAATTCGTGCAACTGCTAAAAATCATGGCATTACAGAGCGTGAAGTGTTTGATGTGGGCGCTAATTTTGTGTGGCAAAGCCTGCTAGATGCTTCTGCTAGCTTGTCTTTATTTGGCGATAGCAAACTTGTTGAAGTGCGTTTAGGTGCCAGTAAATCAGGTAAATCTGGGGGCGAAGCCATTAAAAAGCTGTGCAATGACCTAGTTAATAGCCCCGATGTTTTTTTGTTTAGTAGTAATAAACTTGATGCCGCACAAACCAAAAGCGCTTGGTATAAAGCCGTTGACCAAGCCGGTTTAATGGTACAAATTTGGCCTGTTAATGCCACGCAACTTCCCCAATGGATAAACGAGCGTTGCAGGGCAACAGGGCTTGCGCTTGAGCCTGCCGCTGCCAATTTATTAGCCGAAAAAGTGGAAGGTAATTTATTAGCCGCCGCCCAAGAAATTGAAAAGCTGCGTTTATTTGTGAATGAAGGGGACGTATTAAGTGCTGAAAACCTGTTGCTTTTAATTGAAGATGCCAGCCGTTATAGCCTGTTTGATTTAGCCGATGCTTGCCTTGAAGGTAAAGGCAATAGAGCAACCCGTATTTTACGTGGCTTACAAGCCGAAGGCACTGAAGCACCTTTGCTGCTTTGGGCGCTTGCCCGTGAAGTTAGGCAGGTTTGCCACCTAGCTTACAAGCTAAACGACGGCTTACCCTTTGATACCCTTTGCCAACAGCTACGCATTTGGGATGCCCGAAAACCCCTTTACTTTAAAGCCTCACACCGCTTAAGCCTTAGCCAAGCGCAACAACTGCTGCAACTTGCAAGCCGCTGCGACCAAGCCATAAAGGGCTCTGGCGAGCTGGGCATCCTGACCATCGGAGACCTGGCCGCCGCCGACCCCGGCATG
>CANQLY010000174.1 GCA_947624795.1 uncultured Marinospirillum sp. | reverse complement strand
GCTCATGGGGCACTCACTCACTCACGCAGTGAAGTACATAAAGTTCACTATATACTCCCTAGGCGTGGTTAAAGATATCGCCGATAACTGGCTTACCCTTAGCCAAAACAATAAATTTCATGCAATTTTTGCCACCCATAGCATTCCAGAAGCCATTCGCTATTACCGACTGATTAAAGCCCAGTGCCCAGATTTAAAGGTTACCGCGTTATTTGATCCTAACGTTGACTACGATGATGACAGTGCCGACAGCGTTGCATTAAAAACTGACGGACTGGTTGAGCTGCTGGAGGATTATAATTTAGCCTATGAGCAAAACTTTGACTTAGGTACGCATGGCAAATTTAAAAAAGACATTGCCGCTAGGCTTGCGCACAAACGGCCTTATACACGGATAGAAACAGAACCCAGTAAACAGTTAGATTTATTGATAGTGGTCGACCAAATGCTGACTGGCTTTGACTCTAAGTGGGTGAACACCCTTTACTTAGACAAGGTGCTGACCTACGAGAATATTATTCAAGCCTTTTCCCGTACTAACCGCTTGTTTGGACCAGACAAACCCTTTGGTACTATCCGTTACTATCGTAAACCGCACACCATGAAGCGCAATGTGGCGGATGCGGTAAAGCTTTATTCTGGTGATAGACCCATAGGGCTTTTTGTAGACCGCTTACCAGATAATGTACAGCGCTTAAATACAAGCTTTGCCGAGATAAATGCTGTATTCAAAAGTGCAGGTATTGAAGACTTTAAAAAACTGCCAAGCAAACAAGCTGAGGAAGCAGTGTTTGCTAAACACTTCCAAGAGTTTAATGCAGCCCTTGAAGCAGCCAAAATACAGGGCTTCACTTGGGAACAAACCGAATACCCACTAGAAGATGACCCCACAAGCACAATTACGCTGAATACTAACGAGCAAGAATACCTAACCTTAGTACTGCGATATAAAGAGCTTAGTAACCGTCGTAGCGAAAGTGAGTCAACTAATGAAGATATAGCTTTTGATCTTGCCACCCATATTACCGAGATAGATACGGGTAAGATTGATACCGACTATATGAACTCAAATTTTGAGAAATACCTTAAAGCCTTACAGATGGGTGACCAAAACGCGCTAGATGAAACGCTCAGCGAGCTGCAGCGTTCATTTGCAACCCTGACACAAGAAGAACAAAAGTTTGCCGAGATTTTTATACGCGATATACAGCGTGGTGATATTGAGATTAACCCCCAGCAAAGCTTTCGAGATTACCTAACCAGCTACCAAGCAAAGGCCAAAAACCAAGAAGTTGAAGCGGTTGTAGAATATTTAGGCATTGATGCCAATAAACTTACAGACTTTATGAATACCAAAATCTCAGAAGCAAACCTGAATGCGTATGGCCGTTTTGACGAGCTGAAAGAAACAATCGACAAGCAAAAAGCCAAAACCTACTTCGAACTCCTAGAAGGGCAAGCTATTCCACCTTTTAAAGTGAATATTAAAGCAGCCGACCTACTGCGCAACTTTATTTTTAGTGGTGGTATAGAAATTGAAGAGCCTGAAAAGAAACCGAAGGGTTAACGCTAATTTAATACGCTTAGGATTCAAAACTAGGCAATGTTAAGCTTACTTAAATACAATTTAGTATAGGTTACTTAAAACACCATGAGTGCGATAAATACACTATCCATTGCAGGCTTCAGGTCCATTCGTAAGTTGGAAAACCTGCGTTTATCTAACTTAAATGTGCTGATTGGTGCCAATGGTTCGGGTAAAAGTAATTTTGTTGCTTACTTTCGTATGCTTTCAGAATTAGTTGAAGGGCGGTTGCAAGTTTGGGTTAGTAAGCAGGGTGGGGCAGATAGGGTGCTCAGTTACGGCATTAAAGAAACCTCTAGCTTAAGTACTTCGATCCGTTTTGGTGCTAATGGCTACGCCATTGAATTAGAGCCAACGCTAGAAGGTGGTTTTACTTTTACTTCTGAAATGCTTTATTTAAACGACCCGGCTTCTGGTGCTAAGCACTCAAAGCTAGGTTCTGGGTATATTGAGTCCAAATTAAAGCATGAAAAAGAACAAAGCACTGATAAGAATATTGCGGGCTTTTGCTACGATGCAATCTTAGGCTGGAAGGTTTACCACTTTCACGATACGAGTGATACAGCGGGGGTGAAACGTCAAAGCTCAGTGCATGATAATGACTTTTTACGGATGGATGCTTCTAACTTAGCTGCTTTTTTGTTGCGTTTAAAAAGTGAGTTTCCTACTGTTTATCAGCAGATCCGTAAAACGGTACGCCTAGCTGTACCGTTTTTTGATGACTTTGTGCTTAAACCCACAACCTTACCGACGGAAGAGCAGCAGGTAAGATTACTGTGGAAGCAAAAAGATAGTGATTATTCGCTTTGGCCAAGCCAGTTGTCTGATGGCTCTTTACGCTTTATTTGTTTAGTCACGGTTTTACTTCAGCCTAACCCACCCAGCACGATTATTATTGATGAGCCAGAGCTAGGTCTTCACCCTTATGCCATTACCTTGCTGGGTGCATTATTACGTTCAGCTTCTACTCGAACCCAAGTCATAGTATCAACACAGTCCGTTGCATTACTGAATGAGTTTGAAATTGATGACCTGATTGTTGTTGACCGAGAAGATGGTGGTTCTGTGTTTAAGCGCCTTGATGAAACTGAATTTGAAACTTGGCTAGAGGATTACACTCTTGGCGAGCTGTGGCAGAAAAACATCCTAGGTGGGAGGCCTTCACGATGATTCGTGTGCATTTGTTTTTCTAAACAAGTTACCAACCCAGAACAAGTTGAAGGTGGAACGGTTATAGGTGGTCGTAACTTTGCTTTATACGATGCACCCTTATGGAATATGCCACTACACTTCACGCTTACACTGGGTATGGATAGGTGCTGTTTGTGTTCGTCTTGAAATGCGTTTTTCTTATTCCAACACCCTGGGCTGGAACACTTTCCCTGCCCCTCCGTCCCAATTTTTATCAGTAGAGTCCAAAGATAATGCCTCATAAAGAATCTATTCAACTACCCATCAAGGAAAGCTTTACTGTCGAATTCAAAAGTGACCGTAAATGTTTACCTGATCGAGAGCTAATTGAAGCACTAGCCTGCTTAGCTAATTCTGAAGGTGGTGAGCTTTTGCTGGGTGTTGAAGACGATGGCACACCCACCGGACTGCATATTAAGCATAAAGACTTACTGGGTTTACCTGGCTTGGTCGCATCAAGAACTTCTCCTTCTCTTGCGGTGAGTGTTAGCAAGCACACGTTTGACGGTGTTGAAGTAGCAAGAATAGTTGTACCCAAGTCTCCGGCCATTATTGCAACCACAGCTGGGGTATATTTGCATCGTCGTTTAAAAAGTGATGGCACACCAGAGTGTATCGCCATGCTGCCCCATGAGCGCAACAGCCACGTCAATCAGTTTGGTTTGGTGGATGCTTCTGCACAGGCTGTGATGGGTGCTACGTTGAATGACCTCGACCCTTTAGAGCGTGAGCGTTTACGTCAAACGGTTCAGCAGTACGGTGGTGACCGAGTATTATTAGAATTAGATGATGAAGCGCTGGATGGTGCTCTAGGCTTTACTGTCCGCGATGCGAGCGGCCAGCGCCTACCCACTTTGACGGGCTTATTGGTGATAGGTAAAGAAGCGGCCTTGCGCTCAAAATGAGCGAAGAACTCGTGAAAGACGGGTCGTTCCGCATGATGG
>CANQLY010000173.1 GCA_947624795.1 uncultured Marinospirillum sp. | reverse complement strand
AACCAACTACATAGCAAGGTGCTTGTTAGAATCGGGTGGGTTTAAAAAGCAGCTACACCCTTAAATGCGAAGAGCCATTAAAGCTATAGCCAATACCTGACCTTATACCATATAAATTACGGCCATTATAATCACCTGTTTTACTATCAGGGTTTTCAGTTGTTAATAATGGCCCTGCATGTAACCTTAAACTTTCATTGAACCGATAATAAAAAGTTGACCCTAGGGTATAGCTAGTAATCTTTGTTTTATTACTTGAT
Organism: uncultured Marinospirillum sp.; assembly: GCA_947624795.1. Lineage (GTDB taxonomy): Bacteria > Pseudomonadota > Gammaproteobacteria > Pseudomonadales > Halomonadaceae > Marinospirillum. Next base: position 3,548 of record CANQLY010000173.1, on the reverse strand, counting down.
GAATCATTACTAATGTCTGCTACCTGACCAAAAAAACTATAATTAGCTTTATTAGTTAAACGCTGATTAAAATCAGCAGCCAAAGCCAAAACCAGCACTTCATTTTTATCATCACGTACTTGTTTATTCACTTGCAAAGGCGCAGATAAACGCCAATTATTGCCCAGCAAAATACCACCGGCTTGTAAACCAAAGCTGTAATTATCCATATTTTTTTGATCGTTATGATAGCCTCTTAAGCTAGCATTACCACTAACAAACCAGCCCCAACGCGCACTTTGTTGCTGTAAACGGTTAGCACCTAAACTAAGCTCATGAAAGGTATCAGAATCAACAGCGGGTAAATTAAGTGGGTCTAGGCCAAATAAAGGATGAAAAACATCAAGGTGAGTCATATTTCTTGGGTTGCTGTCATAACCAAAACGTGCACCCAAATAAAAGTGATTAACTGAGCTACTCATGCTACTACTAGTGGCAGCAATTGCTTTACCAGCTTCTTTAGCATCCATTGTAGCTAAGTACCACTGAATGCGAGTTTATATGACTAAAGGAAGCTTTGATCCATTTTCTAATACTAGGTTAAAGTGGTGGCGAGCCGACTTTAAGTTGCCTAACATATAATGAGTTCGCGCCAGCTCAAACCTAGGCACAGCAGCGGCACTGTTAAACATCAATACCCGCTCAAAAGCAAACAAAGCCTGCTCGTATTCGTCCGCCCTTAACGCTGCCATGCCGTACAGCATATCAAAGTTTGGGTCGCCCGCTTCTTCTGCTAAAAGCTTACTACCTAGCAAATAAGCGTCTTGAAATTTATGCTCTCTTAGCAGCTGCTCCATACCCTGAATGCTTGCATAGGATAAGCAGCTAACTAACAAGAAGCTGGATAGTAGAAAAAGCTGTTTAACTTTAATATTATTTGCCTTTTTCATCATTTATCTTTTAGTTTTTTAGCATACTCGAAGGCTTGCGTTTTTTACTATCCAGACTAATAAAGCAACTAATCCCACACCACCGCCTGCAATAATAAGCCACTGTAACCAGCCTAAATCAAGATTTAAACGGGGCTTGGATGATGCAATTTCTTTTTTATCTGTCCGCAACAACCCTTCTTTTTCCATCTGAATCTGGGTTGCTGCTTCAACTAAAAGCTTAACATCCGGTGCAGCTCGCTCCATTAAAAATTCTGCAGCAGCCTTCCAATTTGGATTACGTTTTCCAGTTCGTAACGTACGCAATGCTGAACCAGAAGAAGTAAACGTTGGCGTATAACCACCTGCATCGTTAGCACTCATTATTTAACTCTTATCAATATTTTAGCAACCTAGCTGCTAGTTATTCTATTACTGGTTGGCTACTAGCTTTAACTCGTTTTGCTAATAGGAACTTGCAATTCAACACAGCAACCTCGACCTAACTGGGTGTTAATGGTTAAGCTGGCATTCAACTCTACAGCCCTGTAATGCAAATTACTTAACCCTCGCCCTGTAAAGCCATCTTGTTGATCATCAAAACCACACCCATTATCTTTTACCTGAATTTTCAAACAGTTAGGCGCCTTCATTCTGGCAATCAAACTAACTTTACTTGCCTTGGCATGCTTTACAGCATTCACTAAGGTTTCTTGCACTATGCGCTGCAAGTTTAGCGCATCTTGCGGCGTCATATTAGGAAAATCTGGCAAGTCATCCACTTTCCACTCTAATTCTAAACCTGCTTGTTGAATGCGTCTTTCTAAGCCTAAATCATCGGTATCTTTTAAAATGTAACCGCTAGCGCCAGCTTCGATGGCTTGCACTACATGCCCTTCGTCGCCAAACATACTGACCACCATAATTTCAGTATTGGGCTGTTTTTGGCTTACTGCTTGAATAATTTCCATGCCAGAGCCATCGGGTAAACCTAAATCAACTAATAAAACCCTAGGACTCGTGCTTAAGGCGAGCGCTTTTCCTTCACGCACACAAGTGGCCTCACCTAACCAAAGTAAATCGGGGTGTTTTTCTATGGAAGTTTTAAAACGTTGACGCACCGCAGGGTCATCATCCACTAAAGCGACACTAATTCTTTCTCTTGCCATTTTACTTGCCCTTAATTAAATCCATTTGTTATATTTTGTACTTATTTAAGAACAAATAACATCCCTTAGGTTAGTGATGCTTCATTTGATCTGATTTACTTTAATTTAGGAAAGGTGGTTCGCAGGGTGCTATAAAGCACAGGTAGCAGTTCTTCTAGCGAATTTTTTCGTAACTCAGCTAAAGTTTTTGCGACCAAAGCAACTCGGGCGGGTTCGTTACGCTGGCCTTGAAAGCCATTTAAAGGCATATCGGGGCTATCGGTTTCTAATAGAAAGGCTGTTAAAGGCAATTTCTGTGCAATTTGGCGTAGTTTATTAGCTCTGGGGTAGGTAATACTTCCACCTAAGCCAATTTTAAAACCTAACTCAACTAGTTGTTCAGCTTGTTGCTGGCTGCCTGAAAAAGCGTGTAATAATCCACCTTGCGGCAGTTGAAAGCGCCTTAAGCGTTGAATCACTAAATCCATGGCTTGGCGAACATGAATCACTACTGGCAAGTTTAGCTCTTTGGCAAGCTTTAGCTGAGCATCAAAAAACTGCCATTGTTTAGCTGCTTGGGCTTGTAATTCTGGGCTATGTAAATCGATGCCTATTTCACCTAGGGCAATAACTTTAGGTGAAGTTAATAACTCTTCTTTAAGTTGAATTAAATCTTCGGGCTGATGCTGGTCGATAAAAAGCGGATGTAAACCTAGGCAGGCATAAAGCTGGGGGTTGGGTAAAAGGCTGGGTAAACTGGAACTTTCTACTAGGCTTAAAAGTCTTGGCCAAGTAGCAGCGGTAGTTGCCGCTAAAACAATAGTAGTTACACTAGCCAACGTTGCCCGCTGCAATACTTGGTCACGGTCAGCATCAAAGACCGGAAAATCTAAGTGGCAGTGGGCATCGTAGAGCATTCTCTTTACCCTTCTAGTAGCTACGCAGGTAATTAATAAGCCGCTTAATTATGTAGGTCGCGCATAACCATTGCATATTTTAGGTTGTCGCCTTCCAGCAGATCACCGGGTAGCTGACAGCGTACAAAGTGGCCGGTACCCGGAGCTACGCTCATGGCTTTGCCGTTTTTGCTATTTTCTAAGGCATCCAGCTTAAAACGGCGGTTACCAGCAGGGGTCATTAACTCCAGCGTATCACCCACTTCAAACTTGTTTTTAACTTCTATGTCTATCCAGCCGTTGTCTTTAGCTTCTAATACTTCGCCCACAAACTGCTGGTGTACGCCTACTGAATTACCCGTTTCGTAGTTTTGGTATTCATCGTGCACATGGCGGCGGTAAAAACCTTCGGTATAACCACGGTTGGCTAGGTTTTCTAGTGCATCCATTAAATCCATATCAAAGGGGCGACCAGCCACAGCATCGTCAATAGCACGACGGTAAACTTGCGCAGTACGGACTACGTAATAATGGCTTTTGGTGCGGCCTTCAATTTTTAGGGAATCAATGCCCATTTCTGCTAAACGGTTGACGTG
>CANQLY010000172.1 GCA_947624795.1 uncultured Marinospirillum sp. | reverse complement strand
CCGTGGTGTAGTGGCGCAATTAGAAACCCGTTACGCCGCACCTTTTGGGTTAACGCCTTATGCGTTTGTGGATGCTGGGCAAAGCAGCCGTGGCGATACCAACAATGGCAAACGCCGTGTATCAGGCGCTGGTTTAGGCAGTCGTTATCAGTGGTCTGCTTTGCAATTAGATGCCAGCCTTGCTTGGTCGCTTTCAGGCGGTGATTCACAAGCAGATAGCAAGGGTAACGACCCGCGCTTATGGTTCAGTGGGCGGTTTAACTTTTAAATACTAGCTAAACTTAACCAGCCTCAAGAAAACTTGAGGCTGGTTTTTTTATTCATTTATTATAAAAGCCAAACCTTTACCAAAAACAGACCTTAGTGGTAAATAAAACTCCCAAGCTTTAGCTTTTTTTCTTAAACGACTAACAATAACATCAACTCTATGTACATCATTATTTTCCAAGTGTTTAAATAAGGTGTCATTAATGTAAGATCGACTAATAATTTGATTAGGTTGTTGTAATAAAATTTCCAGTAAATCTTTTTCTTGTTGTGTTAAATCTAACTTACATCCTTTAGGTTCAACTAAACAACAATCTACTTTATCTAATAGCCAACCTCTTTTATCATTTTCTTTATAATCAACTGCAAAGTTTTCTGATGTTTCTAAGCTTGCTTCCTGTCTAGCAACTTGCATCCGCTGCCACAAACTTTCTAGCTTATCGTTCAAATCAGAAAAATTAACTGGCTTAACTAAATAAAGGTCTGCACCTAAGCTAAGCCCTTGTAGATAATCTTGCTTACCACCTCTGGCTGTAATAACAATTAAACCAAAGTCACCCAATCTAATTAAGTGTTTAATAAGACTAAAACCATCTTCACCAGGTAGGCCAATATCAATTAAAAATATATCTGCTTTTTGTAGGTGCAGTTCTTTCCAGAACTCCTCAGCACTAGCAGCGAACCAGCAGTTGTAACCCTTGGCTTCAAGAAAAAAACTCAACTCTTCTTGTAAATCTAAATTATCTTCAATGATAGCTAAGGTAGGTTTTTTTAGCATTATTTTCTCCTATTCGAGCAATAAAAAATTTATAATGGTAGCTTGAGTTGAAAAGAGCAGCCTTGGTGGGTGTTTTTAATTAATTCCAAACAACCAGCATGGGCTTCTATTATCTCATGTGCTACAAATAAGCCTAATCCATAGCTTTTAATAGTTGATGAAGACTTATGTTGATAGCGCTCAAAAAGCTGCTCAACCATTTCAGGTGCAACACCCTTGCCCTGATCTGTAATGGTTAAAATATACTCTTCATACTGAATCCTTAAATCTAGGCATATTTCACCTTTAGAGGTATGTTTTACAGCATTATCAACCAAATTAGATAAAGCAATTTGTAATAGTGCTTTATCTCCGTTAAATGAGTGGTTAGTTAACGCACTAAAATAGCTTAACTGCCCATTAAACGTTATCACCAATTTATGTTGTTCAGAAAAAGAAGCCAGTGCAGTCGCTTCTTCTAAAAGCTGCCCCCAATTCACTGGCTCTTTTTCTAGGTGCAGTGCCTTAGCGGAAATGCGTGAGTCGGCTAAACAGTTGTCTGTTAGTTGTACTAGGCGCTCTGTAGCCTTTTGGATGCGCTTATAACGCTGTTTTATCTGCTGGTTAGGTTCTTCTACAAGGTATAAATTTTGTAATGCCATAGAAATGATACTCAGTGGCGTACGAAATTCATGTGAAACCATGCCCATAAATTGCCGCTGATGAAAACCGGCTTCACGTTCAATCTGCAACTCTCGCTTCATTAACAAATGCTCTTGGCGTAGACCTTTTTCTTCATAAGAACGCATAACTGCCAATACGGTGACTAAAAGTGTATTAAAAATAGGTGCATATTGCCAAATTAAGTAAATACGCCGGTCATAACTAATCCAGCCTAAAAGAATTGCTAAGGATAAAAAGCTAGCTAAAAAACAAATAAAAGGACTTAGACCAAGCAGTAAAGTTAGTGGCCGATAATTTTCTTTATGCCAAACATAAAAAAAGCTAATAAAAAATATAATTGCAATTATTAAATAGACAATACCTTGAATTTCAAAACCCTTACCATAAAAACCTAAAGGTATTAATGCTACCTGAGAAATAACTAACAACATAAAACCCAACATAAATTTATAAATTTTAGGTAAATAGGTTTTAAGATTTAAAGCTTCAACACTTACCCAGATTAAAAATGCATAAGAAACTAGCGAGGCAATATTCGTTAAATAATGTTGTAATGGAAAGTTAATATTGGGCAATAGCCAAGTTACATAGCCTTGGATAGAGGCAATAAGAACGTAGACAGACGAATAACCCGTAACAGCCCAGAGCAATCTAGACCGTATAATAAAAGCTAAAACAACGGCTAAAAAAGTTGAGATAGCTGCCAAACCCAAATAAAAACTCAAATAACCTGTTTGCTGAGTTGAGTATTCTATAAATTCTTCCGGCTCCCACAAGCTGGCTTCAAAAATTACCGTACTAATTGTTTTGATACGCACCACAAATTCGTAACCTAAGTGCGGTGCTTGTGTTTGTGGAATTTTGAATACAGGGAAGCGGTAGTCTAAATCCCCTCTTATTCCAAGCGTAATATCGCCAGCTTCTCGCTTAACCCATTCAGCAGCAGAATCACCCACTGGTCGATAATAAATATTTACTTCATCAACAAAGTTAGGGGTAATCAATAGTAACTGGTCTTGGTTAACAAAGTGTTCGGCAGGAAAAATCCAATGTAGCCAAAAAGTAGGCCGAACATAGCCCCTAGACAAGGGTTTATGCTGCACTTGCAAATCACCCTGTTTAACACGCTCTCTAAACCCTTCAAAGTCTAGCTGATGTTCATTATCAATATACAACTGATAAGCTACATCTTTTCCCACAAAAACAGGTGCGGCAAAGGTTTGAGCTGAAAAAAACAGTAAGCTCAGTAAAAAAAACCACCTAAATGCATTTATAAACAAAATTAAACCTCAAGCCTTTGCACCTAAAAACTGCCATTATTCATCGACTAATTTGGTGGTTAGTTTAGTCGTGGGCGACACCGCACCCACTGCACGTCCATTCTCTTATTCCAAGTCCTGCGATACCTCTCGGCCTCGATTCGGGCAAGTTGCCACAATTCGAACAGGTTTGGGTGGTGTATGCCTCGTTCACTTCCTTAAAAACAATGCCTGCGTGAGCGCATTTATTTATAGTCCAACATTGTTTTTAATTGACCCCAGCCAGCGTCCAGCACTGACTTAGCCATTCTGGTTTTAACGAGTTTTAAGCTGCTGACATTGCCCACATAAATTTCACCGCAGCGATTAACCAGCTTACGACTAAATTGATGCAGTGCGTCTTTTCTACGGTTGGCTATTTTTGCGTGAAGGGTTTTGACTTGGGTTTTGTTTCTAGCCCGTTGTGCTGTGGCTAATTTTACCTCAAGACCTCGGTAGAAGCGCCCAACTTCAAGCTTTGTGCCATCCGAACAGGTGGCAATGTCCGTTAAGCCTAGGTCAATACCAATGCTGTCTTGGCCTTTGGGTATCTCAGCCTCGACATCCACCACCACATTAAAATACCAGCGACCACGGGCATCTTCGTTAAAGCTGCCTGAGCGGAATTTGTATTGGCTCAAACCGTAGCTATCCCACACTTTAAAATAGTGGCCGTTGTGGAAAACCTGACCATTTTTCCACTGTGCCGCAGTGGTATTAACGGGAATCCAACCCAGCGAACGGCGTACACCGCCTGATCTGCGCCAGTTTAATTGGGCTTTTTTAAACTGCTTACGCCTTGTGACGTA
>CANQLY010000171.1 GCA_947624795.1 uncultured Marinospirillum sp. | reverse complement strand
GTGCACATCTCCTTTGACGAGTGGAATATCTGGCGAGTGACCGCGCCTGCCATTTTAAACGCGGCTAATGAAGTGGCTGTAGCGGCCTTTCTTGAACAGCGCATTCACTTCACCGATATACCCAAAGTTATTAATCGTGTCCTTGATCTAAGCCGTATTCAAGCAGCAAACGATCTTGAACTTTTACTGTCAGAAGACCGGCGTGCCAGCCAAGTGGCACAGAAAATCATTCAAAAACTGCATTAATCACCTGCGGATTTAAACGCCTTTATGGATTTATTACACACTGTTTTTTCGCTTATTATTACGCTAGGCATTCTTATTACCTTCCACGAGTTCGGGCATTTTTGGGTGGCTCGCCGCTGTGGTGTTAAAGTGCTGCGCTTTTCGGTTGGTTTTGGCAAACCTTTGCTGCGCTGGCACGACAAACAAGGCACCGAATACGTGATTGCCGCTTTGCCCTTGGGCGGTTATGTAAAAATGCTGGATGAACGTGAAGGCAATGTACCCGAAGCCTTAGCCGACCAATCTTTTAATAGCAAAAGTGTGGGGCAGCGTTTTGCCATCGTTGCTGCAGGGCCTTTGGCTAACTTTTTACTGGCAATCGTTGCTTACTGGTTTATTTTTATTGTTGGTACGCAAGTGCCTGCGCCACTAGTGGGTCAGGTAGAAACCGGCTCGCCTGCTGCCTTATCGGGCTTAAGGCAGGGCGATGAAATTTTAAGTGTAAACGGCAATACCACCCCAAGCTGGCAAGAAGTGGGGCTAGGTTTGCTTGCACGCATGGGCGAAACCACACAAATCACTTTAAATGTACAAAATGAACAAGACAGCTATCAGCGTGAATTAAGTGTGCAGCTTAACCAGTTTTTGTCAGGGCAAGACCAGCCCGACCCTTTTGGCACCCTTGGTATTAAGCCTTGGCGGCCTGAAGTAGCGCCAGTGTTGGGCGCAATTCAAGCCTCAGGTGCTGCCCAACAAGCAGGGTTGCAAGCCGGCGATAAAATTACTGCGATTAATAACCAGCCCATTAATAGCTGGGCGGCTTTAGTTGAACAACTGCAAACAAACGCCAATACTGAACTATTTTTGACCCTAGAAAGAAACCAGCAAACCTTGCAGCTGGCTATTACACCCGGGGTTCGGGTCTTAGAAGGTGGTCGTGAGGTTGGGTTTATTGGCGCAGGTGTACAAATGCCTGAATGGCCAGCAGAATTATTGCGTGAACAGCGTTTTGGGCCCATTGATTCACTGGTGCGTGCCTCACAAAAAACCGTTGAAATGAGCTGGTTAACACTTAATTCCATTGGCAAAATGGTAACTGGATTAATTAGCCCACAAAATTTATCTGGCCCTATTACCATTGCACGGGTTGCCAGCGATTCAGCACGCTCTGGCTGGGAAAGCTACATTGGCTTTTTAGCTTATGTCAGCATTAGTTTAGGCATACTGAACCTGCTGCCCATTCCTGTGCTTGATGGCGGGCATTTGCTTTTTTATGCCATTGAAGCCATTCGACGCAAGCCAGTGGCTGAAGCCGTGCAAGAAGCGGCCACCCGTGTTGGGGTGCTTATGTTGGGCAGTTTAATGCTGCTAGCTTTTTACTTTGACCTGCTGCGCCTTTAGGTTATTAAAGCGTGTGAAAGCGTGTGAAAGGGTGTGAATTAAAGTTTAAGGCGTTAACTGACTGATTATTTTTTACTGCTGCCCTGTTTACAAACAGGCTTTTACATTACTGTTGGTAGCTGCCATTAAATGGCAGAGTAAACACCCACTAAAACGGACACTGAACAGCGTGAAACTTCGCAATTCAATTTTTTTTACTCAATGCCTACTGCTAGTATTCACCTTAATCAGTGGTACTTATGTGGCTGCTGCCGACCGCACCTTTCAAATGGAAGACCTGCGTATTGAGGGCTTACAACGGGTTTCGCCGGGCACTGTTTTTTCAGAGCTGCCCTTACAAACCAACGCACCAATTAGCTTAATGCAAATCACCCAAGCCACTAAGCAGCTGTTTGCTACTGGCTTGTTTGATGACGTTGCCGTTTATGAAGACAATAACCAACTAGTGCTGAAGGTTAAAGAACGCCCCACCCTGCAAAAGCTAAAAATTGAAGGCAACAAAAAAGTAAGCACCGAAGACCTAACCAAAGGCTTAACACAGGCTGGGCTAGAAGAAGGGCAAATTTTTCAGCGTTCAACCCTTGATAAAATTAAACTAGAACTTGAGCGGATGTACCATGCCCAAGGCCGTTATAACGCAAAAATAACCAGCGAAGTAGAAACACTGCCCCGTAATCGGGTTGCGGTTAAAATTACCATTACCGAAGGCAGTGTGGCCGCTATTCGGCGCATTAACCTAGTGGGTAACCACAATTACAGCAACAAAGAACTGCTAAAAAACTTTGAGTTAAACCAAACCCAAGGCTGGACTTTGTTTTCATCGGCCGATCAATATTCACGTGAAAAATTAGGCGGCGACTTAGAGCGCCTTAGGTCTTGGTATTTAGACAAGGGCTACCTGCGCTTTAATGTGGAATCGACCCAAGTGTCTATCAGCCCCAATAAACAAGACATTTTCATTACCGTGAATGTGTTTGAAGGCGACCAATACAAGGTTAGCGAAGTTGAACTGGCAGGTGAACTTATTTTAGAAGAAGCACAGCTTGCAAGTTTAATACGCCTAACGGCAGGCGATGTATTTTCTCGTAGCGCCATGACTGCCTCAAGTGAGGGCATTCGCAGCCGCTTAGGCATTGAAGGCTACACTTTTGCTGAAGTGAATGGCCGCCCCGACATTGACGATGAGAAAAAAGAAGTTAAGCTGACGTTTTTGGTCGACCCGGGCCGGCGCAGCTATGTACGCAGAATTAATTTTAATGGCAATATCAGCACCAAAGATGACGTGTTACGCCGTGAAATGATTCAGCTTGAAGGCGCTTCGGCCAACACTGATTTAATTCAACAATCTAAGCAACAGCTAGAACGCCTTGGCTTTTTCAGCAGCGTTAACGTTGAAACGCAACCCATTGCCGGCAGCCCCGATTTAATCGACGTCAACTACACAGTAGAAGAACAGCCTTCAGGGTCTATTTCTGCCAGCGTAGGTTATTCACAATCCAGCGGCGTAGTGTTTGGTGCTGCTTTATCGCAAAACAACTTTTTAGGCACAGGTAATATCGTTAGCCTAGGCGCTAACCGCAGTGATTACCGAACCAGCTATAACTTTTCTTATTTAAACCCCTATTACACCATTGACGGTGTTTCCAGAGGTTTTAATATGTTTTACCGTGAAACCGACTTTAAAAATGAAGACTATGGCATTTCAAGCTATGCCACCGATGCCTATGGTTTTAACGTCACCTATGGCTACCCCATTTCACGCTTTAGCCGTTTAAGTTTATCGCTAGGTTTTGACAACACTAACGTTAAAGCAGAAAGATTGGTGGCTTCAGATTTTATTTTACTCGATGATATTCGTGCGTTTAATGCGCTGCATGGTTTAGAGTTTTTTAACTATAAACTTACGGGGCGCTGGACAAAAAACCAACTGAATCGCGGCATTCTTGCCAGTGCCGGCAGCTACCAAAGTTTAAGCTTAGAAGTAGCAACCCCAGGTTCTGACTATGAGTTTTTTAAAGCCAATTACCGTGGCCAAAAATATTTTCCTTTAGCTGACAGCTGGTCACTTAAATTTAAAACCGATTTAGGTTATGGTGGCGGCCTAAGCAGCCAATACAACCAACTGCCTTTTTATGAAAACTATTTTTCAGGTGGTTTAAGTTCGGTGCGTGGTTACCGTTCCAATAGTTTGGGGCAACGTAGTACACAAACTGACGGCTTAGGTGGCAATACAAGAGAAAC
>CANQLY010000170.1 GCA_947624795.1 uncultured Marinospirillum sp. | reverse complement strand
CTGGCCGATCTGCAAAACGGGCACAAGATTCATCAAATACCTGCAGCACCGACTTATAACGACTCATGTCTATGTTGATCATACTAAAACCTCGCTAGCTTATTATTATTGGGTAGCAGGTGATTATATTGACTTAAAGTATAGCCAATTAAGCGAATGCACACATCAATTCAAACGCTTGTTTACTACAAGTTATAGCGAAAAAAAAGCCAGCCCTAAGGCTGGCCTAAATAGCATTTGAAACTAACAACAATCTAAATTACAGCTCTTTTACTTGGTCTCTTAACACAAACTTCTGAATTTTACCGGTTGAAGTTTTAGGCAAATCACAGAAAACAACCGTTTTAGGTGTTTTAAAACCAGCCATATTATCACGGCAAAAATCCATGATTTCTTTTTCTGTTACTTTAGAACCTGCTTTTAAAGTAACAAATGCACAGGGCGTTTCACCCCATTTATCATCGGGGCGTGCCACAACTGCCGCTTCAGAAATTTCAGGGTGACGGTAAAGCACGTCTTCAACTTCGACAGAAGAAATATTTTCACCACCAGAAATAATAATGTCTTTAGAACGGTCTTTAATTTCTATGTAGGTATCGGCATGCCAAACTGCTAAATCACCTGAACGGAACCAGCCGCCCTGAAAAGCCTCTTCAGTGGCACGGGGGTTTTTCAAATAACCTTTCATCACTAGGTTACCGCGCATAAAGATTTCACCAAGTGTCTTACCATCTTGAGGCACAGGAACCATCGTATCCGGATCAGCAACCATCAAGTCTTCTTGCATGGGCGATTTAACGCCTTGGCGAGACTTAAGACGGGCTTTTTCAGCCGGCGTTTTGCTATCCCACTCACCGTGCCAAGCACACAATACACAAGGGCCATAGGTTTCAGTTAAGCCATAAACGTGAGTCACCACAAAGCCCATTGCTTCCATGCCTTCAATCACTGTCGCCGGTGGCGGTGCACCTGCCGTCATGACTTTAACTTCATGGTTAATGCCAGCCTTCATTTGTGCATCAGCATTATTTAGCATGTTTAATACAATGGGCGCACCGCAGAAGTAACCAACCTTGTTATCACGAATCGAATTATAAATATCTTCAGTACGCACATGGCGAAGGCTAACGCTGGTGCCGGCTGTTGCTGCAATCGTCCAAGGAAAGCACCAACCGTTACAGTGGAACATGGGTAGCGTCCACAAATACACAGGGTGGTTGCCCATATCCCAAGAAACGGCGTTAGAAACGGCGTTTAAATACGCACCCCGATGATGATAAACCACACCTTTAGGGTTGCCTGTCGTACCTGAAGTGTAGTTAAGGGTTATGGCATCCCACTCATCTTTGGGTGTTTTATAGGCAAAGTCTTCATCACCGGTAGCAAGAAAGGCTTCATAGTCCATTTCACCAATCAGCTTGCCACCTTCATAGTAGGGATCATCAATATGAATAATGCGTGGACGATTAGCACCTAACATTTTAATGGCACGAGACGCCGTTTCAGAAAACTCACGGTCGACAAAAATAATTTTTGCTTCAGCGTGTTGTAAAATAAAAGAAATTGCCTCGGCATCTAAACGGGTGTTAATGGCATTTAACACCGCACCACACATAGGCACACCAAAGTGTGCTTCAAAAACAGGTACAATGTTAGGCGCAATAAAAGCAACTGTATCACCTTCAGCTATACCCACTTTGCTTAAAGCAGATGCAAGGCGTATACAGCGCTTATAAGTCTCTGCCCAAGTAATTTTTACATCATGGTGAATTTGTGCAACATGATTAGGGAAAACACTCGCAGAACGCTGTAAAAATGAAATTGGCGTTAAAGCAGCAAAGTTTGCTGCATTTTGATTTAGCCCCATGTTGTAAATGTTGGTGTGCTGCATGTGGTGGCCTCTATTAATAATTGTCAGGTTAAAAACGTCATGCTTTTGTAAAAAAATTACATTAAGATATTTAGCCTTAGGCTGCTGCGTAAAAATATACGACTCTTGTCGAATTGCAACAAACCAAGCAAACGCTCGACTAGTTCAATAATGCCAAGAGTTACGCTATTATGCCAACAACTTTAGCTTATCAACCACAAGGATTTACCCATGAGCACTTTAGAAAACCGCCCCTACGACACCTTAAACATTGGTGATGATGCAACCTTTGAAAAAACCTTAACTGAAAAAGAGTTGGTACTTTTTGCTGCCGTATCAGGCGACGTTAACCCACTTCACCTAGATGCAGAATTTGCTAAAACCACCCTGTTTGGTGAGCAAATTGCACATGGCATGTGGTCTGGCTCACTTATTTCAGCAGCCCTAGCAACCACACTTCCAGGGCCTGGCACTATTTATATGGGCCAAGAACTCAGCTTTCGCCGCCCGGTAAAACTAGGCGACACGCTAACGGTTAAACTCACCGTAAAAGAAAAAAAGGAAAAGAATGTGGTTATTCTTGACTGCCTAGTAACCAACCAAAAAGATGAGAAAGTAGTTTTAGGTACGGCAACTGTTATTGCCCCAACAGAAAAAGCTATATTAGAAGCACCCACCCTGCCTAAAATTACTATCGGTTAATTACAGCCGTAAAAAGTAAAAACCCCAGTAGAGGCTAGCTTCTACTGGGGTTAAATTTAAAGACGCTAAAGCTTATAGGTCTAGGTCTTTTTTACAGAAGTACCAATCAACACACTCATAGCCTTCGCCTTCACGCGCATCGGCAGCATCAGCATCGGCGGGTGGCGGTACAATCACCTTATCACCTGGCTCCCAACCTTCTGGGGTTGCAACACCGTGTTTGTCTGATGTTTGTAGCGCTTTAATTAAGCGTAAAAACTCAGGAATTGAACGGCCATTGGTCATGGGGTAATAAACCATCGCACGCAAAATACCTTTATCATCAATGATATAAGTCGAACGTACTGCCGAAGTATCTGATGCACCTGGCTGAATCATGCCGTAAGCATTGGCTACTTTCATCGACAAGTCTTCAATGATTGGGAAAGGAATTTCCACCCCAAATTTTTCTTTAATGTTACGCACCCAAGCAACGTGGGAGTAGTAACTATCAATGGATAGACCCAACAGTTCACAGTTCAATTCTTGGAATTGAGGGTGGTACTTAGCAAAGGCCATAAATTCAGTAGTGCAAACAGGCGTAAAGTCAGCAGGGTGAGAAAATAACACCAACCACTTGCCTTTATAGTCAGACAGCTTTTTAACGCCGTAAGTTGTTTTAGCTTCAAAGTCAGGTGCAGGTTGATTCAAACCAGCTGGAGCTGCGGCACGCCTATCGGCTGGATCAGGGTTTTGCTTTTCTTCTGGAGGTTCTTCACTAATACGCTGAAAGTTTTCTTCAAAGGTTTTTCGGTTTAGCAAACCTGTAAGCTGACCTGTCTGAACTGAACTTCCCCCCAATGCTCTGGAGGACGATGTTTTTTCATGGAGGTCACCTTGTTAACTATAAAAGTGATTGTAGAGAATTATTTGTTGAAGTGGCAGAGCGTCTTAGAATTAATGCTTACGTATAAGCTAATCAGAGCTGACGATAGGGTCATCCGTTTTTTGAAGATTATATACACTTGAAAGTAGAGAATTATCGTTTAGCAAATAAGGAAATCTACATTTTTTCAACCTTATTTTTCATAACCCATAGAAAAAAACTATGGATTTAAAAAAAGACAAATAAACCTTAAAATAGAAAATCAAAAGCATACCAATAAAAAATTCTTTAATTAAAAAATTAACCACAATAAAAATGTGTAAATATATGTAAAAAAGGTGTTTACTTGTAGTATACATTGAAGTAATCTAGATACTTCTTAAGAAGCCTTCTTGAACCAAACGGAATGTGTCATCCTTTAAAAATCAATA
>CANQLY010000169.1 GCA_947624795.1 uncultured Marinospirillum sp. | reverse complement strand
TGGCAATCATAATTGGCACAACCCAACCGTCGTCTTCAGCACGCCACCATAAAGGTGCCCAATCACTGCCACGTTGCTCTTCAAAAGCACCGTCGGATAAAAAGGCCACTAGGCGCTCATTCTTTTCGCTGGCATGTACATATTGCAAAGCCGTAAAACCTAAATAACCGCCTTCGCTTACCGCACCGGCAGTATTCACGTTTAAATGACTACCTAAAGGCGAGCTGGGCTTGCCTTCATTGGTTAACTCATACGAATAAAAGTCTTTTACAAAACGGCTTAGCGATTCATCTGACCAATCAGGGTAAGCCGCTGCATGGCGTGTTTTTTGATTGCCTAACAAAAGGTTTACACTGTCGATGGCAGAAACGCAGTGGCCTTGTTCCATTAACCAACTACGAGTGTCGCCGCTAAACAAATTCGCCAACATATAACCGACATAAGCCGGCACCATGTTTAATGAGCCACCGGTATGGCCTTGTGGGTCAGCTTTAAAGTCGCCAGCGGTTAAAGGTTCGCCGTTAATATCGACCCGCTTAGCATAAGTGGCATGCACAACTAACCACATAGCAGCATTGGCTAGCTTATCGGCTGCTTTTAATTTTTCTAGTAACGCTGAACGGTCTTGCCCTTCAGCTACTAGCTTATCTAACAGCTGGGCAATGCGTACCTGCGTTAAGTCTTGGTGAACAATAACCCCTTGGCCTGCTGCCCAATCAGCAAAATCTGCATCGTTTGCACGTAAGCGCAAAGCTTGGTCAGCAATATGAGATACATCCATCTTAGCTACTGAAAAATGAGCAGTCATAATAACTCCTAAACTTAACTTGAACTTAATACTGCGCTACCTACAGCTTCATCTGTTAGAATGTGAGGCTTATCTAAGGATTAGGTAGTGCATCTTTTGTTTAGTCTAAGCCTCCTGACGCAGCTTTGCACCAAGACCTATTGGTTGTTTTTATATCATTTTTTGTAGCAAGGGCCACCCTAACTCATGAATGCGTTGTTCATAAGAATTGCACCATTTTTATTTAAACCGACTCTGGAACACCCAGATCCTAGCATCCGGTTACTGGCGTTAAATCGCCTCGACCTCAATGCCGATCAACAACAGAGTACTTTTCTTAACTGGTTACAACAGGAAGAAGACCAACAACTATTAAGCCAAGTTTTGCCCCGTTTCACTAACCTGCAAAAGTTGGTTGAGCTATTTAATCAAAATCAATCCAACACTGACTTAAGCCAAGCACTTAGCCAACACCTTGAGTTTTTATTGGTAAATGAAGCGCAGCTTAGTAGTGAAGAGCGCCAAGCATTGGCCTTACAAATTAATGACCCGATGCTTATGCTAAACCTAGTTCAGCAGTGCAAGCCTCAGGAATTACGCTTGGCTTTACTTGCAAAACTTGATTGCAATGAAGAAGACTGGTTAAACATTGCCCTAAGCAACAACCTAGCCAAAGTTCGGCAAGTGGCTGCTGAAAAAATCACCTCTGAAGCCGCACTAGAAAGGTTAGTAAAAGAAGCGCAAGGCGATAAGCGGGTACAGCGCATGGCAAGGGATAAACTAAACGTTTACCGTGCCAAGCAACAAGCAGAAACCGCCGCAGCACAGCAACGCCAACAGCTAGTAGAGCAATTGCAAAAACTGGTTTCAATAGGCGATGAAACGCTATATGAAGCGCGTTTAGAACACCTAACCAACCAGTGGCAAGCACTAACACTTGCAGAAAATGCAGAACTAACGGCACGCTTTGAACAGCTATACCAAAAAGCCCAAACCTTTATTGCCAAGCTGCAAGCAAAAGAGGCCGAACTTTTAGCGCAAGAAGCCGTTCGCCAAGCAGCACAAGAACAACAAGTGCAACTGCTTAGCCAGCTTACTGAACTTGTAACAGCGCTTGAAGCTCAACCCGTTGAAACTGAACCGCTACTTATTCGCCAATTAGAAGCTGAGTGGCAGCAAAGCTTAGCCCACTTTACGCCTAATAAAGCAGAACAAAGCAATTTTGACCAGCAACTAAAAAGAGCTGAAGTGCTGTTTAATTGCTCTAAAGTTTGGCAAGAAACCCAGCCGCTTTTAGCAGAACAGCTAGCCGTGCTTAGCGGACAACCCAACGCCACACAGCTGCAACAAATTAGCGCATTATTAAAATCGCTTAACTGGCCAAACAGCGTGCCTTTACCCGAACTTGCTGAGCATGCCCTTCAAGTTTTAAATGTTATTGATCAACAGAAAAAAACTGCACGCCAAGCCATTCAAGAAGCTAAAAAGCTGAATTTTGAGCGCCTTGAACAAGATTTTATTCAGCTAGAACAGCTGATTGATTTAGGCCAAAGCCGTGAAGCAATTAAACTGCACCAGCAACTGCAAGCAGAGGCTGACAAACTACCCAACAGCCATTCACTTGCTAATTTTTTTCGGGGCTTAAGTGCTAAAATTGCCGAACTACGTGACTGGCAAGGCTATGCTGCAACACCTAAGCGTGAAGCCTTGTGTGAACAAATGGAAGCCTTGGCCGCAGATGAAATGATGGTTTTGCAAGTAAAAGCTGACAAAATTCAACTGCTGCAAAAAGAATGGCGTGAACTAGGTTCAGCCGCTGCTAACAAAACATTTTGGAATCGGTTTAAGCAGGCTGCCGACAAAGCATATGAGCCGTGCAAAGCTTGGTTTGCTGCACAAAATGAAGGGCGTGAATACAACCAAAAACAAAAAGCCATTATTTGTTCTGAACTAGAACAGCTAGCCACTAGCAACGGCCACCTTACTATGGAAGAACAAGCCTTAGATGAGCTGCTAAGCCAAGTGCATGAAGAATGGCATCGCTTTAATTTGGTTAACCGTGCTGAAGGCAAGCAACTTGCTAACCGTTTTCAGCAGGCAATAACGCCCATTCGTGACCAGCTTTACCAGTTACGCCAACAACACGCTGAAGACAAACGTGCACTGATTGCAGCGGCCAAAGCACTGTTTGAAAGCGACGATTTGCAAGCAGCAACAGAAATCAGCAAACAGCTACAGCAAGAATGGCGCACCCTAGGCGCAGCCCCAGGCAGCCTAGAACACCAGCTATGGAAAGAGTTTCGTACCCAGTGCGACAGCTTATTTAAACTGCGTGATGAGCAGCGTAAAAATAACCTAGAAGAGCGCCTACAACGCTTTTCACAAGCACGCCAGCAGCTTGCTGAAGCCAAAGAAGCCTTGGCGATTGGTGAACACTTACAAGCAGCAAAACTGTATCAACAAGCTGCAAGCTTGCGTAATGTTCCGAAAAAAGAACAGCAAAACTGGCAGGCAGAACTTGATAACCTTGCCCAGCAACTAGAGCGCATAAAAGAACAGCAAGCACGCAAAGACCTAACCCAACAGCTAGGTACTTTATTAGCCGCATTACCAGAGGTAGGTGAGCCAACCGATGCTAAAGCAGCCAAGCGTTTAATTGTTGAATTAGAACTCCTTGCCGGTGCTACAGTGCAACCAGAAGACCAACAATTGCGCTTAAAGCTACAAATTGAACGCATGAACTTAAGTTTAGGTGCGCCCACAGAAGAAACTACCCTGCAAGAGATTCAGCAGCTTATTAAAGCATGGCAAGCACTGGGTGGCAGTAAAACCAGTAAGCTAAGCCCACGCCTATTAGCTGCCATTCACACCTACCAAAACCCAGCTTAAAGCTTGAGCTGAGTGATTAGCAGGCAATAAAAAACCCAGACCTAGGTCTGGGTTTTTTTGTTTCACGGTTAAGTAAAACTTAGTGCATGAACTGACCGCCATTGGCAGAAATGTTCGCACCGGTAATAAAGCCAGAAGCTTCATCAGCTAAAAACACAACAATGCGCGCAATGTCTTCTGGTTCACCAAAACGGC
>CANQLY010000168.1 GCA_947624795.1 uncultured Marinospirillum sp. | reverse complement strand
TCGGTTAGTTTGCCTAAAGCCATTAATCATTTAATGCTAAGCGGTGAAGAAATATTAAAAATCAACTCTGAGCATGGCTTAATAGAAGGCAGTAAAGATGCTTTTGCTAGGCTGCGTAGTAATGGTGAAAAAGCAGACCTAGTTCATTGGGTTATTTCTAATCAAGAACAAGAAAGCCTTCTAAAAAGCAAGCTGCTGAACCAAGACACGGATCAAGAAACGTTTAATTGGCAAGTTATTAGCTGGGAATGGGTAAGTGATCGCCTAGGCATTGATCAAAGCCCTTGGCAAAATGTTGCCTTGTTGGAAAGCCAGGTTTTTCCTTGGTTGGCGACTGCTAATAAGGCTAATGAACGCAAAAAAATGCAAGATGCTTTAAATAGTGAACATCAAACTAAAGCAGGGGTGCTAGTAGAAGAGCGAGCTAGCCTTGAACAGCAAAACGAGCTATTGCGCTCGCAGAATGCGGCTTTACAAAGTGTCGATACTGAAAACTTAGTACGTTTTTTACCTGCACTTTTTCCCCGTGTGTTTACTGTTTTAGGCGCTGTAGATTTAGCCCTGCTTTGTGGTCGTGTTGAACCCCTTGCAATACGCAACCCCTACCCAGAGCCTAGTGAAGAAACCTTGCATGTTTTGCAGAAAGACTTCCGTAATCTACCAAAACATTTGCAAAAACAAATTGTCGCACTCGTTGCCCGCCTGCCCCAGCGTAAAGATTTACGTCCACGAGCAGAAATGCGTAACCTAGTGACTGAGTTAGAGGAAAGCTAAATAATGGAAAGTTCTGAATTAAATAACCCGCTTCAACCAAAAGCTGCTGACCGATTAGAAAAATTAAAAGCTGGTTGGGAAGAGCAATCTAAATATAGTCGATTTTCTGAAACGTTAGAAACTCAAGACCTGCGCTTGCTTCTTGAACACTACCCACCTTTGCAAGAATTGATACGCCAAATTGCCACCCAGCAGCCGATTAAAGCCACAAGTCAGCCTTCAGAAAAAACCAATCAGCAGCTACAAAAGGCTATACAAGAAGCCGACTTTGCAAAACAAAAGTTAACTGAAACCCTTGCTCTGTTAGAAAAAACGCAACAAGAAGCATCCCAGCTAAAAAGCATTCATAAAAATTCGGTTGATAAACTTCAAGAAGAATCTAAGCAGTTACAAGAGCAGCTAAGCTCAACTCAGCAACAGCTAAACCAATGTCAGCTTCAACTAGCTGAACAAAATACTAGCCTAGAAGAAATTGCTTTTCTACGTAATGAACCAGAACTTAGCAAGCGACTCGATTTAGGCAGTTTACCTAGCGATAACACCCAAGCGTTAATTCAAATTGTTGCTGTTTTAGCCCAAAAAGATAATTTAGAGCGCCTTTGGCAAGCACTTAAAGAACGCTGTGAAGCCGAAAAAAGGCCTGCTAATGGGCAAGAGATGAATTTACTGAAAACGGCTCTAAGTTGGTATAACCACAACTGGCGCACCCGTCCTTTTCAGCTTATTGAAATTGTGGCTGGTCATAGTTATGACTATGAAAAGCATCAAAAAAGCCTTCACACCGCTAGTGGTGAAACCATTCATGCCCTTCACCTACCCGGCCTTGCCGATGGTAGTGGTAAACCACTTTGTAAGGCACTGGTTAATACTCGTTAAGGATAATGGATATGCAAGCTTCAACTCCCCAGTTTTTTGATTTAGAAAATCAGCATAAAAACAATGTTGAATTATTTAAAAAGGCATTAACAACCAGCCGTTTTTGGCAGTTAACTGAAAAATCAAATGCTAAAAACCTTGGTTTTTACGATACAGAAACCGGTTTAATTAACTCGTCATTAGAAGAGTTTGAAATATTTTTAAATCAGTACCCTTTTTTATATTTAAAAGATCAATCGAATAAAAAAATTGCAACCCTAGAAACAGCAAGCCAGCTGTTATGGAGTAATGCACTCAGTGATCAATACTATTATCTTAGTAATGCTAAAATAAAAATTAAAGAATTTAATCAATCAGGTTTAAAAGACTGGAAGCTACCTTTTAAAAAACAATTTAAAAGTTTTGCAACTAGCAATAATAACCCTTATCGTGTTGGCGAAGAATATAAGCTTCAATCTTTAGATAAAAAAGATATAAATACTTCAATTGTTGGCTTGATAGTATCCGGTTTACAAAGGGGTTATGTTGAAAATATTATTACAACTGACGATTTAAATGCTAAGGGTACAACATCATTATGGCTAATATCTGAAGGTTTATATAATACTAATGAAGATAGCTGTGAAGTTAAAAGCAATAGTACAGGCTATATTTTTGCTTGCAATGAGCACTGGAAAAACAAACATACTGAAGGTATTTTTTCTGATTTAGCCGCTAATCAGTGGCAGTTAATTAGCCCTGATGGTGATTTCTTACAAACAGATGATAGTTTTAAATCTGATAGCTTAGAACAGCTACAAGCTAAATTTGTTTTAAAAAATATAGTTTTAACTTCAATTAAAGACCCTAGCAAAAAGCTTGATCCAAGTGAGTTTTGGATAGATGAACAGCTGATTGATTTAGATTACACGCCCTGCCGTTTACCTAAGCTAGATACTAGCCAACTAACTGACCCAGCTAAAGGCTTATGGGAGCTTTGGGGACAAGATACTGCAACCTTACAACGTTTGGGTTATGTGCCTAGAGACCCCTTTAAAGACGTGCAACGTTATGCCATTGCTATCGACTTTGGCACCAGTAGTACAGTAGTTGCTATGGATACTAGCAGTGGCGGACAAGAGCTTTTACGTATTGGCGTGCGCGATTTTTACCAAGCAATTGAAGCTAAACATTTTGAAAACCCCACTGTTTTGGAATGTTTAGATTTTAGTGCCTTTAAAAAAGTTTGGCAAACACAAGCCTACCGTCCGCAGTTAAACTGGGATTGGATGCGAGCCTCCCACGAAGCACAAACCAGCTTTCGAGATAATACAGGCGACACAGCGGCTATGGCCTGCATAATCCCTCGCCTTAAACAATGGGCCTTGCGTTCAGCAGAAGATAATCTTTTACATATAACAGGAAAGCAGGGCGTAGAAGTGGTTATTCCGCACCACCTTGAACGCAATCCGGTGCGTGGTCAGCCCATTGAAGTGAGCGATGGCGATATTTTCGACCCAATTGAACTCTATGCTTGGTATTTAGGCATGGCAATTAACTGGCGTGGGCATGGATTGTTTCTTAAATATAATCTTAGCTTTCCTGTTAAATACCCTTTAGAAGTAAAAAACCGTATTCTAGCCAGCTTTCGCCGTGGCTTACAGCGCAGCCTGCCTGCGAGTTTAATTGAACATTATCCACAAGTTTTAAATAGTTTTGCAGTAACCGACCTAGCCAGTGAACCAGCGGCCTATGCAGCTTCAGCTTTACAACACTTAAAAGTAGAACCAACCGATGAAGGCATTATTTATGCTGTCTTTGACTTTGGTGGTGGAACTTCTGATTTTGACTTTGGTATTTTACGCTGGGCGACAGAAGATGAAGAAAACCAAGGCTATGAACGTGTATTTGAACACCTAGCCAGCAGCGGCGATAATTTTTTAGGCGGTGAAAATCTACTAGAGCATTTGGTTTATGAAAGCTTTAAAAGCAACCTAGATGAACTGCGTAAAGATCGTATTCAATTTACTAAGCCTCTTGATGCCGATAAGTTTCCGGGCAGTGAAGCCTTTGTTGCCGCCACTCAGGCCGCTCTAACCAATACCATTATGTTAGCGGCTAAATTACGTTCCTTTATGGAAGATGAAGCGCCCCAACTTGATTCACAATTAAAACTAGACTTAATTGATGCCAATGGTAATAAAAAACTAATTGTTCTTAATTTAGATGAAGACGTGTTAGACAACTTATTAGCAAAACGTATTAAACGGGGTGTACAAGCTTTTTTAGCTGAATTAGCCAGAGTGAGAAGCAAGCTAACAAAGAAGCAAGCCACTGGCCCTATTCATTTTCTATTGG
>CANQLY010000167.1 GCA_947624795.1 uncultured Marinospirillum sp. | reverse complement strand
ATAACATGGCATTAACTTCCATCATAGATAAGCCCAAAGACGAAGCCCGCGCGGTATCAATATCAATACGGAACTGGGGCGTATCTTCACGGCCATTAGGCCTTACACGGGCCAACAACGCGCTTTGATTCGCCATTCCTAATAACTGATTACGTGCATTTAACAAGCCTTCATGGCCTTGCCCTGCGTTATCTTTTAAGAAGAAACTAAAACCAGCTGCAACGCCAAGCTCAGGAATGGCAGGTGGTGGAAAAGTAAATGCCACGGCATCTTTCAAACTCTGCCAAGCGCCCATAGCACGGCCTGCAACAGCGCCTGCACTGGTTTCTGGTGTGGTACGTTCAGACCAGTCTTTAAGCTTTACAAAAGCAATGCCCGCATTTTGACCTGCACCACTAAAACTAAAGCCTTGAATAGTAAAAGCAGACTCAACTATGCCCACTTCATTTTTCATAAAGTGATCTTCTAGTTTATAAATGCTTTCCATGGTGCGCTCTTGGGTTGCACCTACGGGGGCAGTAATTTGGGAAATAAGCACACCCTGATCTTCTGGTGGCAAAAAGGAGCTAGGCAAGCGAACAAACATCCAACCCATTACCAGTGTTAACAAAGCAAACACTAGCATTGAACGCACAGGGCGCAGCAACATACCTTTTACACCACGGCGGTAGCCCGTACTTGAGCTTTCAAAACTACGGTTAAACCAACCAAAAAAACCTTTAGTGGCATGTGTTTGGCCTTTCACCATAGGCTTAAGCATGGTGGCACACAGTGCGGGGGTTAAAACAATCGCCACTAACACCGACAAGCCCATAGCCGAAACAATGGTGGCTGAAAACTGGCGGTAAATAACGCCCGTTGAACCCGACATAAATGCCATGGGCACAAACACAGCAGACAGCACTAAACCTATCCCCACCAAAGCACCGGTAATTTGATCCATTGATTTGCGCGTTGCCTCTAAAGGTGACAAACCTTCTTCGGCCATAATTCGCTCAACGTTTTCCACCACCACTATCGCATCATCAACTAACAAACCAATCGCAAGCACCATAGCAAACATGGTCAGCATGTTAATCGAAAAGCCTAAGGCTGCCAAAATACCAAAGGTTCCTAACAACACCACCGGCACAGCAATGGTTGGAATAATGGTGGCACGAATGTTTTGCAAAAACAGGTACATAACCAAAAATACCAGTATAACGGCTTCAACAAGTGTCGTAAAAACACTTTTAATGGAAACACGTACAAAAGGCGTGCTATCAAAAGGAATCGCCATTTCTAACCCTTCAGGAAAAAAGGGCTTTAACTCATCCATCAGTTTAGAAATATTTTCTACTGTTGAAAGCGCATTACCACCTGAGGAAAGTGAAATACCCACACCACTAGCAGCATTACCGTTATAGCGTGTTTGGTAATCATAGTTTTCAGCACCCAGTTCAACCCGTGCAATGTCGCCTAAGCGCAAGGTTGAACCATCGGTATTAGCACGAATAACGATGTCACGAAATTCTTCTGCAGTTTGCAGGCGGTCTTGTGCGTTAATGGTGGCATTTAGCTGCTGACCTTCGACCGAAGGCGCACCGCCTAACTGACCCACAGCAACCTGAGCATTCTGCCCTTTAATTGCAGCAATCACTTCCGTTGTGGTTAGCTTATAGGTATCAAGCTTTTCAGGGTTCAACCAAATACGCATTGCATATTTGGCACCAAACACCTGCACCCGACCCACGCCTGGCACACGGCTTAAGGGTTCAGAAAGGTTGGTACTCACATAGTCTGAAATATCGGCACGTGACATCTTGCCATCACTGGAATAAAAAGCTAAAACCTGTAAAAAACCACTGCTTGATTTGTTAACTCGTACACCCTGCTGTTGCACTGTTTGCGGCAACTGCGGCATAGCAACCTGCACTTGGTTTTGTACCTGGACCTGTGCAGTATCAGGATCAGTGCCTGTGGCAAAGGTTAAAGTAATGGCTGCAGCACCGTTCGATGAACTGTTCGATGAAAAGTACAGCAAGCCATCTAAACCGGTTAAGTTTTGCTCGATTATCTGCGTAACCGAGTTTTCTACCACCTGCGCTGAAGCACCCGGGTAAGAGGCGCTAATATCAATGGTGGGCGGGGCGATGGGTGGATACATTGAAACCGGCAGCTTAAATACAGCCAAGCCCCCAGCCAACATAATAATGATTGCGATAACCCAAGCAAAAACAGGGCGATCAATAAAAAAACGAGCCATGCGTTACTCCTTATTCGGCCTGAATAGTTTTAACCGTAGCGCCGGGACGAATTTTTTGTAAACCAGCCACAACAATACGATCACCTGCCTCCACACCCGAATCGACTAACCACTGATCACCAATGGTTTGGTTAACAACAATAGTGCGCCGCTCAACTGTATTGTCTGCACCCACTAGCATAACAAACGTATCGCCACGGGCATCGCGCGCCACGCTGCGCTGGGGCACTAACAAGCCTGATTCACGCGTACCCATGTTAATGCGGGCACGCACATACATGCCGGGTAATAGTAGGTGATCTGGATTAGGTACTTCAGCGCGCAGTGCAAAACTACCCGTTGTTGGGTTAACGGTAACATCGGCTAGCGTCATTTGCCCTGCATGAGGGTAAGGGCTGCCATCTTCCAGCGTTATACGAACAGCCACGTCTTCTGAACGAGACAAAGCGCCTGATTCAAGTTGACGCTTCAGTTTCAACCATTCATTAGATGATTGAGTAACATCAATATAAAGAGGGTTTAGCTGTTGAATGGTAGTCAGCGCTTGAGGCTGGTTGGCTGTCACTAAAGCACCACGGGTTACTTCAGAAATACTGATTCTACCACCGATAGGTGCGGTAATGCGGGCGTTATTGAGTGTTACTTGACGGCTTTGTAGTGTGGCTTCAGCCACCGCTAGGCTAGCTTGGGCTTCTTCTAAGCCAGTGACAGCATCATCATAACCCTGCTGGCTAATCGCACCGGTGGCACGAAGGCTTTCTGCACGCTTAGCAACGCGTTGTGCTGAACTTAAAGAAGCTTTAGCACGCTGTAAAGAAGCTTTAGCACTATTTAACTCAGCCAAGTAAAGTGCATTGTCTAATTGATAAAGCGGCTGACCTTCATCAACCAAAGCACCTTCAGTAAACAGGCGCTGCTCTACAATCCCACTCACTTGTGGGCGCACTTCAGCAATTAAAAACGGGTGAGTACGACCTGATAATTCACGGTGCAAAGCAACGGGCTTACTCACCAAAGTAACAATTGAAACTTCCTGTATCGGAGCTGCAGCCAAGGGTACTGCAGGCATATCTTCTTGATCACAACCCACTAGCAAAGCGCTTGCCAACAGGGTCACAAGAAAGGTAGGACGAAAAGGCATCTGCATAACAACCTCGTTTATATGATAACGCCAGAGCATAGCATGGCGTTCTATTCTACATAAGTTTAATTTAAATTAATACTAATCACTTCGTTTTAGCGAGCTTATAACTTAATAACTAGGCGCTGATAATTCAATTAAAGCTGATTTAAAAGCAGTCCCTAAACGCTTTTCTAATAACTGCCAAGGATTGGGTTCAGGTGTGTAATTAACACTTTGCTGCACGCCCAAATCACTTTGCAAGGTAAACACAGAGCCTAGCTCATCAATCAAGCCTTGCTCTAATGCCAATTCGCCATTCCAAACCAACCCTGAAAAAATTGCTGGGTTATTTGCTAGCCGGTCTCCTCGGCCTTCTTTTACACGGCTAATAAATTGCTGGTGCGTTGAATCAAGAATGGTTTGCCAAAAAGCCCGTTGTTCAGCATTCATCTCACTAAAAGGGTCTAAAAAAGCCTTATTCTCACCTGAAGTAAAAACACGGCGTTCAATACCTAAACGTTCCATAGCATCTTTAAAACCAAAACCACCAGATACCACACCAATAGAGCCGACTAAACTGGCACGGTCTGCCAAAATAATGTCGGCAGCCACCGCAATGTAATAG
>CANQLY010000166.1 GCA_947624795.1 uncultured Marinospirillum sp. | reverse complement strand
CCTAATTCTAAGATTCCGGCCTTTATTGATAACAGCGTAACACCGCCGCTTAGGGTGTTTGAATCGGGTGCTATTTTGCTTTATTTAGCCGAGAAATTTGATGCCTTTATTCCTAACGATTTAGCAGGGCGCACAGCATGCCTAAGCTGGTTGTTTTGGCAGATGGGTGCAGGCCCTATTTTAGGTGGTGGCTTTGGACACTTTTATGCCTATGCGCCTGAAAAGTTTGAATACCCGATTAACCGTTTTGCAATGGAAGTTAAGCGCCAGTTAGATGTGTTAGATAGACAGCTAGCCAATAACACTTACATAGCCGGTGAAGACTATACTATTGCAGATATGGCTATTTGGCCTTGGTATGGTGCTTTGGTTAACAACGATGTTTACGAAGCTGCTGAATTTTTAGACACTAAAAGCTATAAGAATGTAGTACGTTGGGCAGCGCTGATTCGTGAAAGGCCTGCCGTGCAACGTGGCCGTAAAGTTAACCGTGTTTGGGGGGAAGAACAAGACCAGTGCCCAGAGCGCCATACTGCCAGTGATTTAGATTAGTTTTAAGTTAGTTGGAAAAAGTGGGTAAAGCGTAAATTAATGCCTAGCAAGTGGCGGCTTAGGTTGACTAACGGTTAAGTCGGGGTTTCTGTTATTCTAATGACTCGCGTTTTTAATGGTTACCTTTTAGAGGTATTTTAAAGTGACTAACGTATTGATTGTAGATGACCACATTTTAGTAAGAACTGGCATAGAGCGCATGCTTTCTGAAACAGAAGGAATTAAGGTAATAGGCCAAGCTTCAAGTGGTGAAGAAGCCATTCAAAAAGCACGCGAGTTAGTACCCAATATTGTATTAATGGACGTTAAAATGCCAGGCATTGGCGGCATTGAAGCGACCCGCAAAATTACACACAGTAATTCTGCCATTGGTGTTATTGGCTTAACCGCAAGCGGCGACGAAACGTTTGTGCAGCGTTTATTGCAGGCAGGTGCTAAGGGCTATTTAACCAAAGGCACCAGCTATGAAGAAGTGGTGCGTGCCATACGCCTTGTGGCTTCAGGGCAGTTTTATGTTGACCCAACCCTAACCAGCAGCATGTTTGCCCGTGACCCGCAAAACAACAACCCCTTTGCACAGCTTTCAGACCGTGAAATGCAGGTCACTTTAATGATTGTTAACTGCCAAAAAGTACAAGAAATAGCCGACAGCTTATTTGTTAGTCCACGCACAGTAAACACCTACCGTTACCGAATTTTTGAAAAGCTAGCGGTGCGTAATGACGTAGAGTTAACCCACCTAGCCATGCGCCATAAGCTAGTGGATGTTACCGACTAACTAACAGGAATGCACCGTGCCTGAAGTAGCCATTGTAGGGTTTGATTCTTCTGCATTTTTAAAGCAGGCCACCCAAGCCCCAGGGATTTATCAAATGTTTGCGGCCGATGGCAAAATACTTTACGTGGGTAAAGCCCGTAATTTAAAAAAACGCCTAGCTAGTTATTTTCGTCCCAGTGGCCTGCCCATAAAAACACAGGCCCTAGTTGCAAAAATCTACCGCATTGAACTGACCATTACCCGCACTGAAACCGAAGCCCTGCTGCTTGAGCAAAATTTAATTAAAGCATTAAAACCGCCTTATAATATTTTATTGCGTGATGATAAATCTTACCCCTTTTTACACTTTTCAGCTCATGATTGGCCTGCTTTAAGCATTAAACGTGCTCGGCATCAGCGAGGTGCTGGGCAGTGGTTTGGGCCTTATCCTAGCTCAACCAATGTAAGGGATACCTTGCAGTTACTTTACCGTGTTTTTCAGTTACGCCAATGCGATGACACCACCTTTGGTAACCGCAGTCGGCCTTGTTTGCAATACCAAATTAAACGTTGTTCTGCACCTTGCACCGGCCAAATAAGCGCTGAAGCCTATGCCCAAGACTTGCACCATGCGCAGTTACTTTTGGATGGTAAAAGCCATGAGGTAACTGATGCACTTGCTGAAAAAATGGAAGCGGCGGCGGCGGTATTAGCCTTTGAAGAAGCCAGTCATTACCGTGACCAAATTCAGCAATTAAGGCAGCTACAAACCCAGCAAGACGTAGACACAGGCGTGGGTGAAGCCGACGTGTTTGGGCTGGTTTCTTCTGAAGGCAATAGCAGTATTAGTTTGCTACAAATTCGCCAAGGGCGATTAATTAGCACCCGCCACTTTAACTTTAAAAACCCTTTAGATGAAACCGACAGCGCCACACTCACCGCTTTTATTGCCCAATATTATTTAACCCGAACCTCTTTGCCACCTGCTGCAGAAATACTGTTAAGCCATGCATTAGAAGAAGGCGAAACCTTAGAAGGCGCTTTAGAAGAACGCTTTGGTTTTAAATTACGCCTCACCAATAAAGTTCGCAGCCAAAGGGCGCGCTGGTTAGAGCTGGCTGTGACTAATGCCCAGCAGCAGCTTACTACCCACCGTGGCAAGGTTGGGCAGCAGCAACAGCGCATGAAAACCTTAGAAGAAGCCTTGGGGTTTAGTCAGCCCATTAAGCGCATGGAATGCTTTGATATTAGCCACAGTCACGGTGAAGCAACCGTAGCTTCGTGTGTGGTATTTGATGCAGAAGGGCCACGCAAACAAGATTATCGGCGTTTTAATATAGAAGGCATAACGGGGGGCGATGATTATGCTGCCATGAGCCAAGCCTTAGAAAGGCGCTATAAGCGTGTAAAACTGGGAGAGATTCCACCGCCTGATTTGCTGTTGGTGGATGGCGGTAAAGGCCAGCTGAATGCAGCTAAGGCCATTCTTGAATCGCTGGGTTTAACAGGCATTCACCTTTTAGGCGTTGCCAAAGGCGCCACACGTAAAGCAGGTTTAGAAACCCTTTTTCTGGAAACGGTTGATAATCAGCTGGCATTGGCTGGGCACTCACCGGCTTTGCACCTTATTCAACACATTCGTGATGAAGCGCACCGTTTTGCCATTACAGGGCATCGCCAGCGCCGTGATAAAGCTAGGGTAACTTCAGGCTTAGAGGGCATTTCTGGGGTGGGCCCTAAGCGCCGCCAAGCATTGTTGCGCCACTTTGGTGGGCGTAAAGCCATAGCCGAGGCGAGTATTGAGGCTTTGTGTCAGGTTGATGGTATAAATCGTGCACTTGCTGAAGAAATTCATGCTACCCTTCATAGCCATTGAAACCCTATCGATCCAACACTTAAAAATCATTTTTTAAGGGCTTATTTTCAAGAGCTAATGCAATGAATTTTCCTACTTTTTTAACTTTACTACGCATTTTTATTATTCCTTTATTAGTTGCTGTTTATTATTTACCTATTGAAAGTAAATACCTGATTTGCGCTGGCCTTTTTGGTATTGCTGCTTTAACCGACTGGCTTGACGGTTTCCTTGCCCGCCGCTGGAATCAGATGACTGCCTTTGGTGCTTTTTTAGACCCAGTGGCTGATAAATTAATGGTGGCTGTTGCCTTAGGTGTGCTGATTGAAGCCCATGCTAGCTGGGTGCTTACCTTGCCAGCTTTGGTTATAATTGGGCGTGAAATTGTTATTTCAGCCTTGCGTGAATGGATGGCTGAATTAGGTAAAAGTGCTAACGTTGCAGTTAGCTGGCTAGGTAAGGTTAAAACAAGTTTTCAAATGCTGTCTATTTTTTTACTTTTATTAACACCGCCTGATGCCTCGCTTGTTTGGGTTGGATTGGTTGTGCTTTACATTGCTGCGTTTTTAACGCTTTGGTCTATGTACAGCTATTTACGTGCGGCTAAACCTTACATTTTGCCTAACAAAACTTAGTAAAAAAACCTGCAAAACAACGCATTGATTAGTCATTAGGTTAGTAAGTCTTTGCATTGTTAGCAGTTTTTCTAAAAAAAGTGTTTTTAGTTGTTGACAAGAAATAAAATGTGTCTATAATGTGCAACCAGATCAAGCGGGAATAGCTCAGTGGTAGAGCACAACCTTGCCAAGGTTGGGGTCGCGAGTTCGAATCTCGTTTCCCGCTCC
>CANQLY010000165.1 GCA_947624795.1 uncultured Marinospirillum sp. | reverse complement strand
GCCGTCGCCATAGCCGCACGCAACCACCCCTATTGGGGTGGGTTCTGTTGTTGTAAAACGTGCGCCGTAACCCACACTTTCATTGGCAGCAAGGGTTTTAACACTAATTAGTTTAGATTTTAAAGTCATCACTGGTTGCAGTTGATCGGCTAAAGCATGGCTAGCCAAAAAAGGGGATGCACCATAAAGCATAATGCCAGGCCGCAAATAGCCTTGTTGCGCTGCTGGCCAACCAAGGGTTGCAGGTGAATTAGCTACACTAATGGGGCAATCTAATCGCTGCTGTAAAGCTTGCAGTTGCTGCAATTGAGCTTGTGTAGTTGAATCATCCAAATCATCAGCACAGGCCAAATGGCTGGCTAGGGTTATTTTATTAATCACTGGCAAGACTTTTAATTGCTGGTAAACTTTTGCTGCTGCTTCACTTGTAAAACCTAAGCGATGCATACCCGTGTCTACTTTTAACCACAATTCTAAACCAGTGCCAAGCATGGGGTTATCTCTATTACAAACATTGGCTAAGTAGTTAACTAATTGTTCTACCTGCCACTGGCTGTGCAAAAGTGGCTGATAATTTTGAGCAATAATGGTGGGTAATTCATTGGCTTCAAAAAAGCCTTCTAGCAATACAATTGGCTGAATTATTCCTGCGGCTCTTAGTTGTTCTGCTTCTTCTATGCAAGCCACTGCAAAGGCGGGGGCTAAATCAGCAAGTGCTAAAGCCACCTCCACGGCACCATGGCCATAAGCATTGGCTTTAACTACGGCAAGTGCTGATGAGGTGGGGGATTGGTTCAGTGCGAGTTGATAATTATGACGCAAAGCAGCTAAATTAATTTCTGCAACAAGAGGGCGGGCCATGCCTAACTCCAAAGTTTTAGTGAGATTATACAAATGGTAACCAATATTTTAGGTATTTGCTTATGTTGATGGCCTGTGTGGTAGCCCACCGTGGTGCTAAAGGTATCGCACCTGAAAACACTTTAAGAGCAATTCAGTTAGCAGCAGCCCAAGGCGCAGAATGGGTTGAACTGGATGTTATGCTTACTTTTGATGAAGTGCCGATTATTTTGCACGATAAAAAGGCAAGGCTAATAGGTACACTGGGTATAAAGCCTGTTTTAGTTAAACATACCCCTTGGCAACAAATGCGCCACTTACAAGTACCGCCCCCTGCTGGCAGTGAAGAACCCCCAGCGCCCATCGCCACGTTAGCGCAGGCTGTGAAATTAATTCACCAGCTAGGCATGGGACTTAATTTAGAAATTAAGCCTGCTGCTAAAGGCTTGGGTGCACTTACTTTAGAAAGAAGTTTGGCTGTTTTACAAGCTTGCCCAGCCATTAGTTTAGTTATTTCAAGTTTTGATTTTAGTGCAATAGAAGCTGCCAAAGCCTTGGCACCCAATATTCCACGGGCTTTATTGTATAAAAAACTAGCAAGCAATTGGCGTGAAGCGGTGCGCTACTATGAGGTTAGATCAGTGCATTTAGCTGAAAAGCCGTTACAACAGCAGGAAGTTATTGCTATTCGTGAATTAGGTTTGGAGGTTTACTGTTATACCGTTAACAACATTGAGCGTGGAAAAGAACTACTGCAATGGGGCGTTAATGGGTTGTTTAGTGATTTTCCTGATCGTTTTATTCGTTTGCCAGAAAACTCCAGCAAACGAATCCGTGCTTACGGTGATGCTTTTTAACTAACTTATATCCCGACCCTTGTCGAGCGAGGGTTTACGGAAGAATTGCTAACTAATTGCTATCAGAGAGTAACAAAAGTTGTGTTAATTCATCATGAATGGCAGGCGTTGTAATAACCCAGTCACGAGTATCTAAGTAAAAAGAAGCGTATTCACTAGGGTACAAATGGCTTAGTTTAGCGCCTGCTTCTTCAGCAATTAACACAGCTGCGGCAAAGTCCCACAGGCTTAGGCTTTCGTAATAACCATCTAAAGAGCCATTGGCTACATGGCAGATATCTAAAGCAGCAGAACCGCAACGGCGTAAATCTTGGCATTCTGGTAAAATGGCCGCTAAGCGATCAATTAAATGCCGAAGTTGGGTTTTATCATAAGGAAAACCGGTGGCTATTAAAGCAGGGCGCAGTTTAGTTAAGCCACTGACTTTAATGGGTTGTTGGTTTAAAAAAGCCCCCTGGTCTTTAATGGCAGTAAAAGTTTCTTGTAAAAAAGGCGAGTGAACAACAGCCACTTGTGGAATGCCTTTAGAATAAAAACCTATCGAAACTGCCACGTGGGGCTGACCATGAGCAAAATTAATGGTGCCATCAATAGGGTCAAGTATCCATAACCCTTCAACTAGTTCAGCATCGTTGCAATCGGTATTATTTTCTTCGCTTAAAACTTTATCCTGAGGAAAAACTAGGCCAAGTTCTTTGCAAAGAAAATCATCAATTTCTTTATCAGTGCTGGTAACTAGCTCTTGGTGTCCTTTATAGTCTTGGGTAAAGTCACCTGACTTACGCGCTTTAAGCATTATTTCGCCAGCTTTAATGGCTAGGGCTAACGCAACGTCTTGGCGCTGCTTTAGTTCTTCAAGTGTAAAGGTGGTTGTTTTAAAAAAATTCACTTTATAGGCTTCCAGTTGACTTTGTTGTAAGCAAGGGTAGCATTCTGAGTACTTTAAACAAAAGGCTAAGTAAGATGGATGGACGAATAACAACAAGTTTAGGTTGGGTTGTTGGCTGCTCACTAATTTTAGTCGGTTTTTGGTTAACCGGTTTTTATTTTTTAACGGGCGCCGCTTTAGCAATGATTGGTTTTTTATGGTGGCCACCTTCTAGGCAGCAAATTATACAACGCTTAGGCTTGCCTTCCATGCCTTTATTCCACGCTGCTTTAACAATTTGCTTATTGGTGGTTGCTTTATTTGCTTTTATTGGGCGAATGACTACCTTGTTAGAAATTGAAGCGCTAGAAGCAGGTTACCCTAGTATAGAAGCTTGGCAAGAAGCTAAACACCAAGAACAAGAAACTAAAAACTAATGCCTAAAGATCATTACCTACACCCCTTAGAAGAAGACGAACTTGAACTTGGTATAACCTTGCCTTGGACTGTTTACACTGCCGCTGGCCAATTGTTAATGAGGGAAGGGGCGGTTGTTGATAATCAACGCAAATTAGATAATCTACTTAGTAATGGCCACCGTGAAAAATTAGGCAAGCCCAGCAGCGGTGAAGAAGAAGAGGAAGAAGGGCCGCCGCCCGGTGAGCCCCAGCCTGTTGCTTTTGCAAGAAACACCAACCCTTTTTCTGAATTAGATGAAATTGGTTACGACTTAAAAAGCTTGTTTGAGCGCATTGAATTTAAAAGTGTTAAGCCAGGTGAAGTTGAACGTAAAATTTATGAAATGGCAGCACAAATTCAAGGGTTGGCTGCGTTTAATAGTGATGCTGTATTAGGGGCGGTGCATTTAAATAACACACATGAATACATAATTCAACACCCTTTGCACGTTACTGTTATGGCTGCATTGGTTGCTAAAACCTTGCAAATCCCACAAAAAGTACAGCTTTCTATGCTAGCGGCAGCTTTAACCCAAAACGTGGGCATGAACACTTATCAAATGCGCCTGCACATTCAAAAAGAACCTTTAGATAAAGAACAGCGTGCAAGGGTCGATCAACACCCTTTAGTTAGCGTTAAAATGCTAAGTGAAGCAGGTGTAACTGATAATTTATGGTTACAAATTATTTTTCAACACCATGAAAAAACCAATGGCACTGGCTACCCTAAAGGCTTAAAGGGTAACCAAATACGTGCCGAAGCTCGCATTATTGCTTTGGCAGATGTGTATTCAGCCTTAGTCAGTGGCAGGCCACACCGCCCCGGTTTAAGTGCACAGCAAAGTTTACGTTCCATCTTTTTAGAACGAGGCCAGCAGTTTGATGAAAAGCTTAGTCGTGTTTTTCTAAATGAATTAGGAATTTACCCCCCAGGGTCTTGTGTAAAATTACACAGTGGCGAAGTGGCGATTGTTATAAAGCGCACATCTGATAGCCGTG
>CANQLY010000164.1 GCA_947624795.1 uncultured Marinospirillum sp. | reverse complement strand
CAGCATCCGAGCCATACAAGCTAGTACGTGGCCCACGCACAATTTCAATGCGTTCAATTTCAGAAGGGGGTAAATGTTGCCAAGCAGCGCCACCGGCGGTGGCACTGCCCATGCGTACACCGTCCACCAATAACAAAGTGTGTTTAGAACTGCTACCACGGCTATAAATGCTAGTTTGCTTACCAAAAGAGCCATTGCTAGACACGTCAATCCCTGCACGAGAGCGCAGTAAATCAGTTAAGCTGGCAGGCTGTAGGCGCTCAATCTCTTCACGGGTAATTAAAGTAACCGAAGCTAGGCTTTGGTCAATGGTTTGCGCTGTTCTGTTAGCGGTGACTATGACTGGTGCTAAAACAGGCGCCAAAGTTTCACTTGTTGTCTCTGCCAACGCTTGGCTAATGGGTGTTAGTACAAATAAGCCAAGCGCAGCTGTGCTTAGCCACTTAGAAGAAGTGTGTTTTTTCATCAGTTTTCAAGTCCTGCATGCCGCCCGCACGCAAAAGGGCTTAGTATTGCTACTAAGTAATTATTAGTTAGAATTTTCTTCTAGGCCGGTCTCCGGGCTTATCTGTGGTCTAATGGCACCTGCTCCATCCATTCCTGCTCCTAAATTAGACAACCCCTTCAGTCTTCCCATGCCTTTGCACAGTGACTTGTAGAAGGCGTTTAGCTCTACCAAAGCCGCACATGAATTACCGTTGCGGGGGCAGCGCCAGCATTGCACTTATTGGCGCACTGGCTTCCCGATTATCCCGTTGCAGCGCTTAGCTGGGCGGGCACCTCGAAGGTGGCAAAGAATACACGTATAATGCCTATTTTTCCAATGGCACCTTATTTAAGTATCCACTCATTAAAGGCTTTCTATGCGTCCAACTAAATTTTGGGTATTGCTGCTGTTATTGCTTCTTCCA
Organism: uncultured Marinospirillum sp.; assembly: GCA_947624795.1. Lineage (GTDB taxonomy): Bacteria > Pseudomonadota > Gammaproteobacteria > Pseudomonadales > Halomonadaceae > Marinospirillum. The sequence goes on along the minus strand of CANQLY010000164.1, from coordinate 3,115 downwards.
CTCACTTTGACAGGTGCTGCATTGGCTGCGCCTATAAAAATAACTGACGATACCGGACAGGTTTTACAGCTAGCCAAAACCGCCCAGCGCATGATTAGCCTTTCGCCACACATTACTGAAAATCTGTTTGCAATCGGTGCTAGCGATTTAATTGTCGGTGCGGTGGAATACAGCGATTACCCAGAAGCAGCCAAAAAAATCCCGCTAATTGGTGGTTATAATCAGTTAGATATTGAAAGCCTAGTAGCGCTGGAACCCGATTTAATTATTGCTTGGCACAGTGGTAATCCGGTTGCTCAGTTAGAGCGTTTAGCCGGTTTAGGCATTCCTATTTATTACACCGAACCGCGCAGCTTTGCAGCTGTTAGTCATGAACTACGCCAATTAGGTCGTTTAACGGGCAAAGAAGCCCAAGCAGAAGCAGCCGCTTTGGCTTTTGAACAAGGTGCGGAACAGCTTAAAGCCGAATATGCCCAGCAGCGCCCAGTTAGGGTTTTTTACCAAGTTTGGGAACAGCCTTTAATGACCTTAAACGGTGAGCATTTAATTAGCGAAGGGCTTAGCTTGTGCGGTGGCGTAAATATTTTTGCTGAACTAAACCAGCTAGTGCCGGTGATTAGCCGTGAAGTAGTCTTAGCCCAAAACCCAGAAGTGATTATGGGCGGTGGTATGGGTGAAGACACGCCCGCTTGGTTAGAAGGTTGGAAGAAGTATCAGTCTTTGCAAGCCGTTCAAGACAAAAAGTTGTATTTTATTCCCCCGTCCCTAGTACAACGCCCAACACCCCGTTTTTTACAAGGCACAAAAATTATGTGCGATAAATTACAAGCGGCTAGAAACTCCTAATGGTTTTAAATTTACTGCCACGTTTAATGCTTTTAGCTTGCATTGCCCTTTTGGTGATGCTCTTGGGTTTGTTGCTGGGTAGCGTTAATCTGCCGCTGGAATCTATAACTGCTGTTTTAACTGGGCAAGGTTCGCCTTTACACAAAACCTTAATTTTAGATTTACGCTTGCCTAGAGTTTTAGCCGCTTTTGCCACGGGCGGCTTGTTAGCCATAGCTGGGGCGTTAATGCAGGTGTTATTGCGTAATCCTTTGGCCGACCCCTATGTGCTGGGTTTATCCGGCGGTGCAGCGGTAGCGGCTTTATTAGCTATGCTGGCTGGCGTGGGTGTGTTTTGGGTGTCTAGTGCGGCGTTTGGCGGTGCTTTATTCTCTACGTTTTTGGTGTTTGGCTTGGCTTATGGCAGTGGGCAGGCTTCGGCTACCCGCTTGTTGTTAACCGGCGTGGTGGTGGCTTCTGGCTGGGGTGCTTTAATTAGTTTTTTACTGGCTACCAGCCAAGCCCATCAACTCCCAGGCATGCTTTATTGGCTCATGGGCGATTTATCCCACGCCCCTAATCCGGTGATTCCTTGGTTGGTGTTAGTGGTGGTCTTGCTGCTGCTGATTCCTTTAGGGCGAACTTTAAATGTGCTGGCCAGAGGTGCATTACAAGCGGCGGCTTTGGGTGTGTCGGTTAAAAAGGTTGAGTTAACCATTTTTGGTTTGGCAGCTTTGTTAACCGCTATTGCGGTGACAGTGGCGGGCAGTATCGGTTTTGTGGGCTTAATTGTGCCGCACTTAATGCGTATGGTATTTGGTTACGACCAACGTATTTTATTGCCTGCCAGTGCCTTAGCCGGTGGTAGTTTATTGGTGCTAGCCGATACCTTGGCACGCATTGTAATAGCGCCCCAGCAACTCCCCGTTGGCGTGATTACCGCCATGCTGGGTGTGCCAGTGTTTTTGTTGCTGCTTTACAAGAATAACCGCTGATGATGCAAACCCCAAAAATGCAAACAGAAAATTTAATCATGCACATTCCTAACCGCCCTAAACTGGATGCCTTGAACTGGCAAATAGAAGCGGGGCAAAGCTGGGGTATTTTAGGCCCCAATGGCGCAGGAAAAACCACTTTATTACTCACTTTAGCCGGTTTAAAAGACCCCCGCAGTGGCCGTGTTTTATTAGCCAATCAACCCATTACTGGCTATACAATGCAGCAACGTGCACAAAAACTAGGTTTAGTTTTTCAGCAGCAACAAGATGATTTTCCTGCCACCGTATTAGCCACGGCTTTAATGGGTCGGCATCCTTATTTACGCAGCTGGCAAACCGAAAGCCCAGCCGATCTTGATTTAGCCCAACACGCCTTAGCGCAAATGGAATTAAGTGAGTTAGAAAGCCGCAGCATTCAAACCTTGTCTGGCGGGGAAAGGCAGCGTTTAGCCTTGGCTGTCTTGCTTACCCAAAACCCTGATTTACTGCTGCTAGATGAACCCACCAACCATTTAGACCTGCATCACCAAATGACGGTGTTAGAAATTATTCACCAACAAGTACAAGCCGGTAAAAGTGCAGTGATGGCGTTGCATGACATTAACCTTGCCGCTCGGTTTTGTAGTCACATTTTACTGCTTTACCCCAACGGCCAAGCCTGTTGGGGCGAAAAAAATACTATACTGCAATTACCTGCTTTAGAAAAACTCTATCGCCAGCGTTTAATTACCACCCAAGTTGCCGGACAAACGCTTTTCTTTCCTCACTCTTCAATAACTTAAATGCCTTCAATAACTTAAATTAATTGTTACCTTGGATTGAATAAACCATGTTTACAGACCGCCATCGCCTTGAATTACCTAGCTTGCCTACACTGGCTAATCCGCAACTAGAAGCCGAATTACTGGAACGCATTAACCAAAAAACCAAGCCGCCTAGTTCTTTAGGCCGTTTAGAAAGCTTAGCTATACAGCTAGGGTTAATTTTAAATTCCACCAGCCCACAAATTGTAGCCCCACAAATACGGGTGTTTGCTGCCGACCACGGTTTAACCGATGAAGGCGTTTCTGCCTTTCCTAAAGCCGTTACTCAGCAGATGGTATTGAATTTTTTAGCCGGTGGTGCCGCCATTAATGTGTTTGCACGCCAGCATAATATTGCCTTAAAAGTGATTGATGCCGGTGTGGATGCTGATTTTACAGCCCACCCTGATTTAATAACCTTAAAAGTGATGCGTGGCACCCGTAACAGCCTAACGACCTCGGCCATGAATGCCCAAGAATGCATTCAAG
>CANQLY010000163.1 GCA_947624795.1 uncultured Marinospirillum sp. | reverse complement strand
TGGTCTTTTAATAGCTTTTGTAGCTCGTCTTTACGCTGGCTATCACTGTAAAGCGTGGCATCGGCTAGGGTGGTTTCTATCACTTTTAATGCCGCCTGCACCCTATCCGTTTGTTCTTCTAGCTTATCTACCTGCTTTTTTAATGGCCTTAATAATTCCCTTAAACGTGCTGTTTCTTTGCGGTCTAGCTTTTTATTGGCAACAGGCGCTGCAGTAGCCTCTTGTGGCTGCTCGGCTTTTTCAGTGCGGCGTGCAATCTGCTGACGCTCCTTTAACCAGCTAGCATAGTCTTCTAAGTCGCCATCAAAGTCTTCTACCTTACCATCAGCCACTAACCAATATTCATCCACGGTATTGTTTAACAAGTGGCGGTCGTGCGAAACAACAATGACCGCCCCTTCAAAACCTTGCAGTGCTAAAGTTAAAGCGTGGCGCATTTCTAAGTCTAAGTGGTTAGTTGGCTCATCTAACAGCAACAAATTTGGCTTTTTCCAAGCAATCATCGCCAAAGCCAAACGGGCTTTTTCGCCGCCTGAAAAACGCCCCACAACCGCCAACACTTCATCACCCTGAAAACCAAAGCCGCCTAAAAAGTTACGCAGCTCTTGCTCTCTTGCTTCAGGCGATAAACGCTGTAAATGCAATAAAGGCGAAGCTTCAACATCTAAAGCTTCTAGCTGATGCTGGGCAAAGTAGCCTATGTATAAATGCTCACCTTGGGTACGCTGGCCGGTAATGGGCGCTAAATCTCCGACTAGGGTTTTAATCAGCGTCGATTTACCCGCACCATTGGGGCCAAGCAAACCAATGCGCTGGCCTGGGTGAAGTGTAAAACCCACTTCACTAAGCACTGGCTTGGCTGGGTAGCCTAAATCGGCTTTACGCATCACTAACAGCGGGTCAGAAAACTGGCTGGCTTCAGGAAACACAAAATGAAAAGGCGAGTCAACGTGAGCTGCGGCTATTTTTTCCATCCGCTCTAATGATTTAATGCGGCTTTGTGCCTGCTTAGCCTTGGTTGCCTTGGCTTTAAAGCGGCGCACAAAATCTTCCATGTGAGCAATTTCACGCTGTTGTTTTTCATACATCGACTGCTGCTGAGCTAAGCGTTCTGAACGCTGGCGTTCAAAAGCAGAATAACCGCCCTTGTATAAATGCAGTTGTTTGTGTTCAACGTGAAGCAAGTGATCGACCACATTGTCTAAAAAGTCACGGTCATGAGAAATAAGCACCAAAGTGCCTTGGTAGCTACGCAGCCAGCCTTCTAACCAAAGGGTGGCATCTAAATCTAAGTGGTTAGTTGGTTCATCTAATAACATTAAATCAGAGGGCATAAACAAGGTGCGGGCTAAATTTAAGCGAATACGCCAACCGCCTGAAAAACTATCCACAGGGTTAGTAAAAACCGCCTGCGGAAAACCTAAACCGGCTAACAACTGTTCAGCTTCGGCTTTTTTAGAATAACCTTGCAACAAATCATACTGCCCATACAGCTCGGCTAGGCGGTCGTTATCACCAGCGGCTTCAGCTGCCACTAAATCTAGCTCTACCTGTTTTAATTCTTGGTGGCCTTCTAGTACATAATCAAGTGCAGCCAACTTTAAGCTAGGGGTTTCTTGCGCCATATAAGCAATGCGGTCATAACCCGACATTTGCAGCTCGCCAGCATCTGGGGTAAGTTCACCTAATAAAAGTTTGAACAATGATGACTTGCCTGCACCATTAGCGCCGGTTAAACCTACTTTCCAACCCGAATGAAGGCTGACGCTGGCGTTTTCTAGCAAACGCAAATCACCGCGTTGCAGTGTTAAACCAACTAATGTCATCATAGTGATTACTCCCGACCAATTCCCATCATTTGGAAAGATAAAAAATGCTGCAGCATGATAACCCTTTCTGGCGTTTTTCGCTGAGCCTCTACCAGCTAAAGCGAATAAAAGATGCCTGTTTACAGTTACAAGACACCAGTGGCACTAACGTTAATCTGCTATTTTTTGCTATTTGGGCTGCCCAACAGCGGCTACGCTTTAGTCCTAATTGGCAAAAAAGCTTTCAACAATTTCAAAACTGGCACCAAGATTACACCCTGCAGTTAAGGCGCCAACGCAATGAACTTAAAATTATTGCTGAAAAAGCTGATGTGAATGAAAATGGCCCCTTACACAGAATGCGTGACCACATTTTAAAAGCAGAACAACTAGCAGAACAGCAAGAACAAGCCGTTTTATATTATTATTACCAAGAACGCACAGGACTGATAGACTGCGAAAACCGTGAAGCAGCCTTACTTGAGAACCTAGCCCATTGCTTTGAAGACCCAAGATTAGTGGATGATGCACCCATCAAAGTATTATTAAGCATTATGCTTGATGAAGCCGATGTTGAACTGACAGCAGTGCGTTTACGTGAACACCTAGAAAAGCGTTTCATTAGGCAACAGGGAACTAATTTAACAACTTAAACCCTAAATCCAGACCGTAATACTAAAAACTCATTAAGGAATAAGCATGTATAAAACTTTTGCTAAGCTAACACTAGCAACCTCTATTAGCCTTGCCATTGCGCTACCTAGCATTGCAATTGCAGCGCCAAAAACCGACGAAGAGCGCATAGGTTATAGCCTAGGTATTATGGTAGGTCGCCAACTGCAACAAGACATTAGCAACCTAGATACCGACAGTTTTAGCGCTGCCTTAAAAGACCTTTATGAAGGCAAAACGCCCAGCATTAACGATGAAGACATGGGCAAAATTTTAGATAATTTACAGCAAAAACTAGCCACAGAAGCACAAGAAAAAGAAGCAGCAGCAGCAGAAGAAAACCTAGCTAAAGGTCAAAAATTCCTTGCTGACAATGCTAAAAAGAAAGGCGTAAAAGTTACCGACAGCGGCTTACAATATAAAATTATTAAACAGGGTAAAGGTGCAAAACCTGCGGCCACTTCAAGCGTTAAAGTGCATTACGAAGGCAAGCTAATTGATGGCACAGTGTTTGACAGCTCTTATCAGCGTGGCGAGCCTGTTAACTTTAAAGTGAATCAAGTGATTTCAGGCTGGCAAGAAGCATTACAACTGATGCCTATAGGCAGCGAGTGGGAAGTTTACATTCCATCAGACCTAGCCTATGGCCCAGCCGGTGCGGGTGGTTCTATTGGCCCTAATGAAGCCCTAGTTTTTAAAGTTGAACTACAAGCAATAGAAAAGTAGTTGCTTTTACTAGCTAGAAGTTTTGTTGGTTACCAATAATAATCCCCACGCGAGGTGGGGATTATTTCTTACGCTTTGAAACTTAAATTCAATCTGTTACTTAAAAAGATTAAGCTTCAGTCGTTGCCGCAGCAAAAGCCGCTTTATCTTCTTCAGTCACTTCTTTAATGGACAGCTTCACACGGTTACGGTTATCAATATCAATTACTTTAACCAAAATTTCTTGGCCTTCGGTTAAGTAATCTTTAACCGCTTCAACGCGCTTATTGTCTATCTGAGAAATATGCACTAGACCATCTTGACCTGGCAAGAAGGTAACAAAAGCACCAAAGTCGGCTAGGCGTGCCACTTTGCCCATATAAACTTTGTCGATTTCTGCAGAAGCCGTTAAGCCAATAATCATATCAATCGCCGCTTTAGCTGATTCCGCTGAATCGCCGTAAACTTTGATTTCGCCAGAATCGTCGATATCAATTGAAGCACCGGTTTTTTCAGTAATGCTACGGATGGTTGCGCCACCCTTACCAATAACATCACGAATTTTGTCGGTATCAATTTTAATCGTGGTCATGGTGGGTGCGTTGTCAGACAATTCGGTACGGGCAGAAGGTAGTACTTTATTCATCTGCTCTAAAATATCTAAACGTGCAACCAAAGCCTGCTCTAAAGCGGCTTCCATGATTTCTTCGTTAATGCCTTCAATTTTAATGTCCATTTGCAGGGCAGTAATACCTGCGGCAGAACCGGCTACTTTAAAGTCCATATCACCTAAATGGTCTTCGTCGCCTAAAATATCGGTTAATACCGCAAAGCGCTCGCCATCTTTAACCAAGCCCATTGCAATACCGGCTACGGGTGCTTTTAAAGGCACACCTGCATCCATAAGGGCGAGTGAAGAACCGCACACAGAAGCCATAGAGCTAGAACCGTTAGATTCAGTAATTTCTGATACTACACGCAGGGTGTAAGGGAAATCTGCTTCGCTGGGCAGCATAGACTGAACGCCCCGCTTAGCTAGGCGACCGTGACCAATTTCACGG
>CANQLY010000162.1 GCA_947624795.1 uncultured Marinospirillum sp. | reverse complement strand
TTGAAAATCAGGTGCACTGATATCCACTAAGTTAATTTTCTTTTCTAACTTAGGGCGTAACTTATTAATTTCTTTCTTGCACAGTCCACACGATGAATCGTAATAAAGAGAGGCATTCAGTGGTGTCATGGGTTTTACCTGATGGGTACAAAAAGCTAAACATGGATGGAGTCATTGAATCTGCCGCTTAATTTAGCCTATTCCAGTTTCTTGAACAAGGTAGGCTTAGGTTGCTAGAAGCATTGACGAACGCTATTGTAGGTTTAGCAACGCTAGCCTATGTGAGATAATCAAAAATTAATATTTGGTGATGCTAACTTAAAATGCTAACAAAAATTATCCATAAAAAAATATTTAATAAACTCATGCTTTTGTTGCTTTTTTGGACTTTAGCAGTGCTTGGCTCTCTGGCATTTAATATTCACAGCGCTTACCAAGAAACCCTTGTTAATGCAAGTGTAGCAGCCGAAGCTACCATTAATCGCGACATTAATTTTCGGAGTTGGGCAGCAAAAAAAGGGGGTATTTATGTGCATCCCAGCACTACAACCCCGTCTAACCCTTATTTAGTTCATCCTTTAAAAGACATTACAACCAGTGATGGGGTGCCTTTAACGCTATTAAATCCTGCTTACTTGATGCGTGATATTCAAGAAAGTGTGCCTGATAAAGTGGGCGTTAAAACAAAGTTGGTGAGTCAAAACCCCATTAACCCCATTAACCTTGCCGATTCTTGGGAAGGCAATGCATTAGAGCAATTTAATAACAAACAAGCTGCATTTACAGGCATTTCTGCCATTGAAGGTGCGCTTTATTTTCGTAAGATTCAGCCTTTTATTGTCGAACCTGAATGCATGGTTTGTCATGCCCACCAAGGCTATAAAGTGGGTGAAATTCGTGGTGGTATTACTGCATTAATTCCTTTGGCACCCTACCTTTCAAGCTATGAGCTTCGCAAAAAATACCTTTATACCAGCCACCTTGGTGTTTGGTTGCTAGGTTTTATAGGTTTTGTGGCAGGTTTTTTGCGTGAAAATAAAAGCGCAACCCTGCAAATGCATTACCTTGAAGACTTAGAGCTTGCCGCTGAAGTGTTTGATCAATCGTATGAAGGCATTTTAATTACAGATGCTAAAGCTAATATTGTTGATGTTAATGCTGCTTTTGAGCGCATTTCTGGTTATAGCAAAGCCGAGTTATTAGGCAATAACCCTCGAATCAATAATTCTGGACGGCAAGGGCCTGAAGTTTATCTATTAATGTGGAAAGATTTGTTGGCCAAAGGTTTTTGGCAGGGCGAGGTTTGGAACCAAAAGAAAAATGGAAAAATTTATGCTGTAACCCTATCCATTAGTGCTATTTATGATAGCGGCAACCCACGCCGTGTTAGAAACTACCTTGCACTTTTTGCTGACATTACACACATTAAAGATAACGAAAGTAAGCTTCAGCACCTAGCACATTACGATGCGCTGACAGGCCTGCCGAATCGGCTTTTGTTAACCGAACGCCTAGCCAGCGCCATGAAGCAGGCTGATAATAAAGCTTCTCAGCTTGCTGTTGTTTACCTTGACCTTGATGGATTTAAGGGCGTGAATGATGAATACGGTCATGATGTTGGCGATCAGCTATTAATTGAATTAACACGGCGCATGACCAAGCTTATTAAAGACAAAGACACCCTAGCGCGCATTGGTGGCGATGAATTTGTGGTTGTGATTACTCAGCTTGCTTTTAATAATGACAGTAAAGATTTATTAAATAAATTATTAGAAGTGACATCAAGCACCATTATTATTAATGATCAAGTACTCAAAGTAAGCGCAAGCATTGGCGTTAGTTTTTATCCTGCCGATAAAGTGGATGCAGAGCAGTTATTACGCCATGCCGACCAAGCCATGTACGTTGCAAAGCAAGAAGGGAAAAATTGTTTTAGAATTTTTGATCCGCAAGTTGATCAGGTTATTCGCGATTTATCTGCTCACATTAAAGAGATACGCCAAGCATTAATAGACAATGAGTTTGTGCTTTTTTATCAGCCTAAAATTAACAGCCGAACTAATCAGGTAATAGGTGTTGAAGCTTTGATTCGCTGGAATCATCCGCAAAAAGGGTTGCTTGCCCCTGGGCAGTTTTTACCGGCTATAAAAAACCATGCCATTATGCTGGATGTGGGCCGTTGGGTAATGAAAACAGCCATAAGCCAGCTAGACGATTGGCAGCAAGAAAAGATCGCCTGCCCTATTAGCATCAATATGAACTCTGAATTTTTGCAAGAAGACAGTTTTCTTGGTGAATTAAGTGCACTATTAATGGCTTATCCTGCGGTTAACCCCGCTAATTTAGAAGTTGAAGTATTGGAAACGACAGCAGTAGAAGATTTTGTGAAAGTTTCACAAGCCTTGCTTGGCATTAGAAAGCTGGGGCTACAAATTTCTATTGATGATTTTGGTACGGGTTATTCTTCATTGAGTTACCTTAAACACCTGCCTGTTAATACGTTAAAAATTGATCAAAGCTTTGTGCGTGATTTACTTGATGATCCAGAAGACCTTGCTATTGTTCAGGGGGTGATTAGCATGGCTTCAGCTTTTAAACTGCAAGTGATTGCTGAGGGCGTAGAAACTGAACAGCATGGTATTACACTATTAGAACTAGGTTGTGAGTGGGTGCAGGGCTATGGTGTGAGTAAGCCTTTGCCGTTAGATCAATTATTAAAATGGCTTAAAGACTGGGAGAAAGAACCTAAATGGTTGAAGTGAAGCTGACTTTAATGGCTATTGTATTTTTTTAAGGTAATTCATGAGAAATTTATTTGTTGTTATTGTGCTGTTTTTTTTAACTGCTTGCACCGGTACGCCCGACAAAATTGTGCCGGTGAGTGGTTTTGAGTTAGACCGCTACCTTGGCAAATGGTATGAAATAGCCCGCTTAGACCATTCTTTTGAACGGGGTTTAAGCCAAGTATCAGCAGAGTATAGTTTGAAAGAGGATGGCGGCGTTAAGGTGATAAACCAAGGGTTTTCTATTGAAAAAGGAGAATGGAAGCAAGCGGAAGGTAAAGCTTATTTTGTTAAAGCGACTGACCAAGGCTATTTAAAAGTTTCTTTTTTTGGCCCTTTTTATGGCTCGTACATTGTTTTTGAGCTAGATAAAGAAGGCTATCAGTATGCCTTTGTTTCTGGACCAAACACCGACTACCTTTGGTTTCTTTCTAGAACCCCTAGTGTATCGGATGAGTTGAAAATACGGTTTATTGATGAAGCAAAAAAATTAGGCTTTGATACTAGCCAGTTAGTTTTTCCAGACCCTAGCAATTAAAAAGCATTGTTGGATCGCTAGGTAATCAAGGGTGCTTGCATTTACTAAATGAGCGGCTATAATAGCGCTTCTTTAGGACTATAGCTCAGTTGGTTAGAGCGCTACCTTGACATGGTAGAGGTCGGCGGTTCGAGTCCGCCTAGTTCTACCAAGAAATTCTTTAGTAATATCAAGCAGTTACAGTCAAGCTCAACTAAAAGGTTGAGCTTTTTTTTGCCTGATTTTTGGGTTGTGTCCACTTTTGTGTCCACTTTTGTGCCCAAACTCAACATCCATGACCTCTACCTTTGAGTACTACCTTTTACTTTTTTAGCCTACTTTTCTCTATATTAGGCAGACTAGCAGATTTTAGCCAATTTTTTAGGCTTGCTAGTTTTAGTTTCTAAAGAGTGCACTTTAGGAGCTGTACAGAAATTGTGGCAGCCTAGAGGCAAATACAAGACAGTATCGCTTCTCTAGCCAATGGCCAGAACGCCTGAACAAGTAGAGAAGTAATAAGTTAATAGGCTGTACAAAATAAAAAAAGCCACCTAGTTTGATGCTAGGTGGCTTCGTAAAAAACAACTATCGTTATTAAGGTTTCTAAGCTAAGTATTCAGCTGGTACTTTGTTCAGCAGCATAACTTTTAACTCTTTAAAACTGTAAGCATTGTCGGCTAATAATAAAGCTAACCATTCATCAATGCTCGCATGGTTATCTAAGCTAGGTGGTAGCTTTAAGTGCTTAGCTAAACCATAACCTGGCTTAATTTTGTTTAATTTGATGAAAGCTTTGGTTACCTTGCGTAGTGTATAAGACTGCCAAGTATCTAAGTTAACTTGGTTTACCTGTGAGCAAGCTTGGCATTTAAAGTTGTAATTATTCATTATCAGTAAACCCCTGTGCAGTGAGTAGAGAGTCAATGGCTGTGCCATCGTTGCGTGTTAAGTTAGGTACATATTGCGAGTAGACTGTAAAAAGCATACGGGTGGTTGTATGGCCCATTTG
>CANQLY010000161.1 GCA_947624795.1 uncultured Marinospirillum sp. | reverse complement strand
CCCATGTGAAAGTAGGTCATCGTCAGGCACTTATAAAATAAACCCCTAGCCAAACGGCTGGGGGTTTTTTTATGCCCCGAGTTTAATTAAGTATAAAAAACAGTTAGAAAAATAGTTAAAAAACAATAATAAAAACAAAAAAAGCCCATGATTATTCAATGGGCTTTAAATGCATTCTTTTTTTTAGTTAAAAACAAATAATTACTTAATCCATTCTTTAACTATTTTACGAAAAGTATCAGTACCTGATTTTTCTAACCACTCAAAAGCAACCATTTCTCTACAAACAATGTGTGCACCCATCTGCCTTAAGCGTTTAAGTGCCAGCTTTTTATCTTGTGCTTTACGTGAACCCACGGCTTCTTCAACTAAATAAACCTGATAACCTGCCTCTAATAAATCAGCAGCAGTTTGAAAAACACAAACATGCGCTTCAGTACCAACAATAACCACCTGCTTTCGGTTTAATTCTGCTAAACGTTGTTTTATTTCAGGTTCTTTCAACGCACTGAAATGCATTTTTTGTAAAATATTTTTAGCTTCTAATCGTTCTTTAATGGGTGGAACACTTTCACCTATGCCTTGTGGGTATTGTTCTGTAGCAATAACAGGTACATCAAGTACTTTAGCAATCTCCATAAGCCAGCAACTATTATTAATGACAGATGAACCTTTATCAATAAAAGGTGCTAAGCGATTTTGAATATCTATGACCAATAAAAAGCTATTTGATGATTTTAGTAGCATGTTAAACTCCCTCTCTTAGGGTATTATTGTTAGACTTGAGTCTAATACGGTAAGTTACCTTGCTCTCTGTTAGCTTACCTTACCTTATCCAAATTTTTGAATCCAGCAATCAGGCTGTTGTCTATATTGGGAGTTGTTCAGTGACACGACTAGTCGTTTTTTTTACAAGCTTTGTTTTTCTTTTGATGCTCGGTACGGGTGAAGCCGATGCCCGCAGGTTTGGTGGTGGTAGCTCTAAAGGTACTTTTTCAAGGCAAGCAGCTCCACCTAAAGCACCTGCACAGGCAGCAAACAAACCAGCACCTGCTAACTCAACAGCAGCAGGTAGTCGTGGATTTGGGGGGATTGGGGGTATGTTAATGGGCTTGGCAGCAGGTGGCTTATTAGCAGCCCTTTTTATGGGTGGTGCATTTGAAGGTTTTCAATTTTTTGATATTATTTTAATCGCTTTGGTGGCTGGTGGTTTATTTTACTTTATCCGCAGTCGCCGCAAAAAACAGGCCGAGAGTGAGCCGCAGCCTGCTATGAGTGGCTTTACACACAATACTTTAGATGACGCTCAGCAATCACCCTATCATCAACCTTTTAATGCTGCTTCAAGTCATGCTACGCCTGAAGAAGTAGTAGCTGATGATTCAGGTATTATTTATGGAGCGCCTGCATGGTTTGATGAAAAAACTTTTTTGGACGGTGCACGTCGCCACTTTTTAGACCTACAAAAAGCGTGGGATGCTAATGATCTTTCTACTATTAAAGAATACGTTACCCCTCAGCTTTATAAATTCTTACAAGAAGAAAGAGCCACTCAAGTTAATCATGTAGAAACACAAGTTCATAAGTTAGCAGTTGAAGTGACCACTATTCAGCAATTACCTAGCAAAATTGTAGAACTAGCTATTATGTTTCATGGCATCATTAACGAAGGCGAGCCAGCTGATTCGCAGTTTTGTGAAATTTGGCACTTAATTCGTGATATGAGCCAAGAAAATGCGCCTTGGCTTATTCAGGGCATTGAGCAAGTTGAAAGCTAATTCTAACAAGAGTTTAAGCAATTAAAAAAGGCACTCTAGTTAAGGGTGCCTTTTTAATTTCTAGCTAATTTTACGTGTAAATACCCAGTTATTGCCTTCACTCATTGCTTTATTAAAGCCATAGCCCTCTAAATTAAAGTCTTTTAAACCTTCTGGCTGATCCACTTTGTTTTGTAAAATAAAACGGCTCATTAGACCCCGTGCTTTTTTTGCATAGAAACTAATGATTTTATAGTGATCGTTTTTCCAATCTTTAAAAACAGGCGTAATAATAGGTTCACTAATCTGTTGAGTAATCACTGATTTAAAATATTCTTGCGAAGCAAGGTTAACAAGTACAGGGGTTTCTTGCTCTGCCAGGCATTTTTTTATTTTTGCAGTAACCAGTGGCTGCCAAAAACTGTACAGGTCTTTACCACGCTTATTAGCAAGTTTAGTGCCCATTTCAAGCCTATAAGCTTGAATTAAGTCCATCGGTTTAAGTAATCCATAAAGCCCAGATAAGATAGCTAGGTGATTTTGCGCAAACTCAAGCGATGAATCATCAAGGCTTGCTGCATCTAGCCCTGTATAAACATCGCCTGTAAAAGCTAATACTGCAGCTTTTGCATTTTCAAGGTTAAAAGGCAATTGCCATTCTTGAAATCTGGCAGCATTTAAACTGCCTAACTTATCGCTTATTTTCATTAGCTGACAAAGGTCTTGAGGTGCAAGTAGTTTAAGCTGCTCAACTAACGCTAAGGCTTCTTGTTGAAAAATAGGCTGGGTAGAAATTTGGCTGGTAGGGGGTGCTTCAAAATTTAAAGATTTAGCAGGTGATAAAAGGCTGAGCATAACAACTCCATTATTTAAGGAGAAAACTTATGCTAGTATAACAATTAGATGATTAGCTTATACAGAGCAAGCTGAATAAAGGATGGTACCGGTGAGCAGCCCCTAATCAACTTCCCAGCAATCCCCTATCAACACCTAAACCCCTTATTTTTCGTGCCTTGTAGCACTTTATCATTCCCTATGCTTCCCTTATACTTCCCTCGAAGCCCCAAAAACTGGGGGTACAATTGGGGGTACTTATGAGTAAGAGACCGCAAGCAACAACAGACCAAGTAATAAAAAACGCCAAACCAGAAGCCAAGCCTTATAAATTATCAGCAGGCCAAGGTATGTTTTTATTAGTTAATCCGACTGGCTCGAAGCTATGGCGATTAAAGTACCGGCTGGACGGCAAAGAAAAGCTTTTAGCCTTTGGTGCTTATCCTGAAGTTACGTTAGCTCAAGCTAGGCTGAAGCGTGAGAGGGCACGTAAACAGATCAGTGAAGGTAAAGACCCTAGCGAACTAAAGAAACAGCAGCGCCAGCAAAGCAAGGTCGAAGCCTTAACTTTTAGGGTGATTGCTGAAAGGTGGTACAGGGGAAATACTGAGCTAGCCGAAAAAACTTGGGCGATTGGTACGGCCAAAAAAGTTAGGCTTTATTTAGAGAAAGACATTTATCCGGCTATAGGAAAAAAGCCGTTAGTTGATATTACAAGAATTGACTTAATAAACCTTAATGAAAATATGGAGAAGCGTGGAGCTTTTGAACCAGCCGCAAAAGTTAGACGGTGGCTAGCAGCGATACTAGGTGAAGCGTTCGACCGTGGCGAAGTTAGCCAGAATGTAGCCCTTAACCTAAAGCCCAGTATTCATAGCAGCGGCGTAATAAGCACTCATCATTCATTTATTCCCTTTACTGAGCTAGGCAGGCTGTTAGATACAATACAGACAGCAAACACCCACACCTTAGTAAAATCAGCTATCAATCTATTAGCACTAACCGCCGTTAGACCGTCAGAGTTGCGCTTGGCTGAATGGCCGGAGTTCGACCTTGATAACAGGTTATGGCATATCCCAGCCGAACGTATGAAGATGCGAAAAGGCCATACAGTACCCCTTACAGACCAAGCCCTTGAGTTATTAAAACAGGTTAAAGCAATCAACCCTGATGGCTACTTATTCAAACTAAGCCATAAACCCTTTAGTGAAAACACAATACAGCAGGCATTGAATAGAGCCGGTTACAAAGGCAGGCAAACAGGGCACGGGTTCAGGCACTTGTTAAGCACGGAATTAAACGAACGCGGCTATAACAGCGATTGGATAGAAACCCAGCTAGCACACCGAAGCGAAAACAAAATAAGGGGCGTATATAACCATGCTGAATACCTAGAGCAACGCGCCAAGATGATGCAGGAATGGGCTAATTCTATTGATGCGCTAAGGGCTGGCGCTAAGGTCGTGGCCTTTGGTAAGGAGGCTAGGGCATGAGTGACGAATATTATCAGCTTGGCAAAGATTTTGACCACGAGACCTACCGCTTAATGAAGGAAACCAATCACCCTAGAACCTTAGTTTATCTTGAGCAAAACATGACGACTCCAATGGAGCGAGCAAGCAATATACTTAAGCAAATTGACGATGCTTGCGAACCAAAGCCTAAGCCGCAAGTGGTAGAAGTAAACAATTTAGAAAGGCAGGCAAATAAGCCACAAGCAAATGTGGCACTACTAAGTTTAAAAGATAATCTAACTATTGCTGAGGCT
>CANQLY010000160.1 GCA_947624795.1 uncultured Marinospirillum sp. | reverse complement strand
GCTGTAACCAATTTCTTCGGCTAGCTGATTAATGGATTTAATGGTGTTTGCCACAACGTCTTGGCCTTCTTTTGCAGCGGCGTCGGCTCTGTGACCTGCATTGGCTGCATCACTTGCATGCAAAGCCACTTGGTGAACCGAAGCAGACATTTGGGTCATGGCAGTGGCCACTTGGTCTGTTTCTGCCCGTTGGTTGCTTATCTCATTAGAAGAGCGGGTTGAGGTTTCAGATACAATGCGCATTTGTTCACGCACTTCATGGCTAGTTTTAGTGACATCAATAATCAGTTGTTGTAAATGGTCCATAAAGGCATTAAATGCTTGGGCAAGTTGCCCCACTTCATCGTTACCACTGACGGGGAGGCGGTAATTTAAATCAGAACTTTCACTGTTTAATTGTTTCATGGCGTCTACAGTGCTGCGTAAATTAATCACCATGCGGTGGCTTAAAATTAACAGTAGCACCCCACCAATAATTAAACTGGCTAAAGCCAAGCCTAAGGCAGAGCCTAAATCGTCATGGCCTTGGTTTATAATGCCAGTGCGTGTACTAATAAAACGCTCACGCTGAATTTTTACCAAGTCTTGTAGCTGGTTACGAATAGCAAACCAGCCTTCATGCTCTACTTTAACTAAATGCTCTTCGGCTTCTATTAATTGGTTGCTTTCAATTAAAGTCAGTACCTGCATTTTTTCTTGTTGATTTTTTTGCCAGTTCTGCTCTAGCTCTTTTAACTGGTTTTGCCAATTCGCATCGTTAAGGTAAACCTGTTGCAGTAAAGCAATGTTGGTATTAACACGATTAATGGCACTTACAGTCACGGGGCGTGACTGCTTTAAGCTAGGATTTAACAGCTTGTTGCGTATTGCAATGCCGGCTAATAAACCATCGGCTAACATCGAGTTTAGCTGGGTCATCGCCGATTCATCACGGTCAATGAATTCAATAAATCGTTGTTCGGCACGACTCATTTGTAGCAAGGTTAAGCCTAGAACAATAATAAGTAGCAGGGTTGAAATTGAGGCAGTAGCAATTAACTTATTACGCAAACTGTTACGAAGCAGCATAGTGGATAGCCTTTAAAATGGATTAAAAAGAGTTTTGCCATGTTTAGAAAAAAACATTATAACCTATGGGCTCTTGCTCCATCCTAGATCGAGAGCATACTTAGCCAGCTTAGCTGTAGCTGTTAAGTGAAGTTTGCCTAGTAATTTGTTAGGTAATGCGTGGGTGCTCTTTCTTTGGCTTAATCTTTGCATAAATTAAAAAGTGAAGCGGGAGGAGAGTGCCAAAAATACATTAGAAAATGGTTAAATCATGAAGAAGATAAACATAAAAAGGATTTTGAAATTACCTAAATGGTTGCTAGTGGTCGTTGTTTTAGGGGGTGGTTTTACTTATTGGCAGGAAGTGCAAGAACGTGAACGCCATGCTTATGCAGGCTTACCCCTTGCCCAAGATTGGAAAGACTGGCAACGCTGGCACCATGTATTGCGTAACCCGGGGTTTATGGTGGGTTATTCAGATATTCGCATGAATCCACTTTGGGTGACTTACCGCATAGAAGCTGTGGCGCCTGGGGGTAGTGGTAAACGCCCGTCTGGTTTTGACGAAGACTGGCGCAGTTTAACCCGTGTTAATCACAATGATTATACCAACAGTGGTTATGACCGTGGCCACCTAGCACCTAACTATGCCATTGCTAAGGTGCATGGCAGAGAAGCCCAGTTAAAAACGTTTTTAATGACTAACATTAGCCCGCAAACCCCCAATTTAAATCGCCGTGTGTGGCAAAGAATAGAGCAGGCGGCGATGGATCATTTTGCGGTGCTTAAAAAAGAAGTTTGGGTTATTACAGGGCCTGTTTTTGATGAGCATATTGAACGCCTACCGGGTAAGTTTATTGAAATTCCTGATGCTTTTTATAAGATTTTCATTGCCCCACCCCAAGGGAAGCGTGATATTGAAGTCTTAGCATTTGTAGTGCCGCAAGATGTAAAAGGCTATGAGCCTTTGGCTAAGTTTGTTACTAGCGTGCGTGAAATTGAACACTTAACTGGGTTTAATTTTCTACACCGTTTACCACAAGCCCAACAAGACAAGCTAGAGACCACGGTTAATCCTAGCGCTTGGCAGTTAGACAAGGTAAACACCACGCAAGGAAGATTTTAAGTTTTTAGTTGTTAAAAAACTTTAGGTGCTCAATTGCACTTGTGCTTCTTTTTTAATTAGCGCAGCCTAGTAAGTAATAGCTTACTTACTTTGAGGCGCTAACATGACTTCGATCCCTTTTAAATACCCATTACCAGAACACTCACTACCAGAGCATTCACTACCCAAACACCTGCCTGCCAATGAACGGCGTGCTGCCACGGTGAAAACGGTGATTGATTTAGCCGCCGAACAAAACCCCAGTGAAATTACTACTACCGTCATAGCGCAGCGCATGGGGCTAACCCAAGGGGCGCTTTTTCGCCATTTTCCTAAAAAAACCGATATTTTTCAGGCTGTTATTTGCTGGGTGGCAGACACTTTGCTGGCGCGAATTGATGCCGCCGCTGCCGGTGTTGAATCGCCGTTAGTGGCTTTGGACGCTGTTTTTATGGCGCACGTAGGTTTTGTTGCTAAGCACCCAGGGGTACCTAGAATATTGTTTGGTGAATTGCAGCAGGCAGGTGAAACCTTGCCTAAACAAAGGGTGCAAAGCTTAATGCAGCAGTATGGCAAGCGTTTAACGGTTTTACTTGAAGCAGGCAAAGCGCAGGGTGAACTGGTGGCTGATTTAGATGTGGGTGCTGCTAAAGCTTTATTTTTGGGTAGCATTCAAGGCTTGGTGGTGCAATCAATGATGGGTAATCGGGTGGCAAGCATTGGCGAGGGTGCGCCCGATGCCTTTGCCATTTATCGGCGTGGCATAAGGAATGCCTTATGAAAATCTTAGGTTTACAGCGCCGTACTTTGGCTTTATTTGCCGTTATTTTGTTGCTGCTAAGTTTGTTCTTTTATGTGGCGTTGCGCTCAGGGCCTTTAGCGCCCCTTGCCGTGACCGCTGCCCCCGTCGAGCTGCGTAGCCTTGCGCCTGCTTTATTTGGCCTTGGCACAGTGCAGGCCCGTTACACCCATAAAATAGGCCCTGTTTTTACTGGCCGCTTAAAGCAGTTAACGGTTCAGGTGGGCGATTTTGTTACGGCTGGGCAGTTGCTAGGGCTGATGGACAGTGTTGACCTTGATGAAAAAATACAAGCGCAGCAGGCCGCCATTCGCCGTGCAAAAGCCGTTAAACGCCAAGCCGAGGCCACCCAAGCCTTTGCTTTAGGGCAAGTTAAGCGTTATGAATCTTTATTGCTGTCTAAAAATGCCAGTGAAGAAAGCATTGCCGTTAAGCGCCAAGAATTAGCCATTGCTAGGGCGGCTTTAGATGCCACGCAGGAAGACATTCTGCGCTTAACAGCCGAATTTAGCGCCTTAAAGGTGCAGCAAGCTAATTTGCAGTTAATTGCGCCCATGGCAGGTTTGGTGGTGGCTAGGCACGTTGATTTTGGCACCACGGTTATGGCTGGGCAGCCTGTTATTGAAATGATTGACCCTAACCACCTGTGGGTGGATGTGCGTTTTGATCAAGTCAGCGCCACGGGCTTGGCAGCCGATTTACCTGCCCAAATTGTGTTGCGTTCCCAGCAGGCCAACGCCTTGTCTGGCAAGGTGTTGCGTGTGGAACCCTTGGCTGATGCGGTAACCGAAGAATTGTTGGCTAAGGTGGTGTTTGACCAAGCCCTTGTGCGTTTGCCGCCCTTGGGTGAATTGGCTGAAGTGACTTTGCAACTGGCCCGCTTGCCCGCTGCCCCAGTAATTCCCAATGCCGCCATTCAAACGGTGAAAGGCCAACGGGGCGTTTGGAAACTGGTGGACGACAAGCCCGTGTTTACTCCGCTTTTATTAGGCTTTTCTGACCTAGAGGGTTATGTGCAGGTAAAGCAAGGCTTGGCGGTGGGCGATGAAGTGATTGTTTACAGCCAAAGCGCCGTAACGGGGCACAGTCGCTTGCTTATTACACGCCGCTTGAATGGCGTTACACCATGATTAGCCTTGCCGGACGGGATATTTTACACGCTTGGGGCAAATTTGTTTTTACTGGCATTGGCTTGGGGTTATTGATTGGCGTTACTTTAACTATGGCCGGTGTTTATCGTGGCATGGTAGAGGATGGCAAGGTGCTGCTTGATAATTCGGGTGCTGATTTATGGGTGGTGCAGCAAGAAACGCTGGGGCCTTATGCTGAACCTTCCAGCCTTCCCGATGACATTTGGCGCAGCATTTGGGTGATGCCAGGCGTTGCAGAAGTTGCCAATGTAACCTACCTCACCATGCAAATAACCCAAGGCACAACCGATGTTCGCACCCTAGTGGTGGGCATTACCGCAGGCGGTGCAGGCACTTTGGGTTG
>CANQLY010000159.1 GCA_947624795.1 uncultured Marinospirillum sp. | reverse complement strand
GCTAGGAAACTGGTTTAAATCGTGCGATAGGTTACGCGCATCGATGCTTACGGCTACACGACTAAGGTTATTTTGAACCCCTGCCTGTTCAGCAAGGGGAATCAACAGACCTGCAGGCAGGTTGTCTATAGCGTAATAACCTAGATCTTCCAGTGCATGAAGCGCCGTACTTTTTCCTGATCCAGAGCGACCACTAATAATGACAAGTTGCATACAAGCCTCTTTCTTAGCGAGTTGAATTAAGTAGGTTATGCATTCGTTAGGTTTAGCACAGGTTTATTCAGTGCTTACTGAGGCGTTAGACGGCGCACAGATAAGCTGATAAAGCTGTTCTACCTGATCTGTTTTGCGTAACTCTTTGCGTAGGTTTTCATCAGAAAAACGTTCAGCAAGTAAAGCTAAGGTTTGTAGATGGGTTTCGTTAGCTTCCTCAGGTACTAGAAGTAAAAAAATCAGATCTACAGGTTGTCCATCAATGGCATCAAAGTCGATTTTATCTTTAAGGCGTATAAAAGTACCTACAGCTTCAGTGCAATGGCTGATACGGCAATGAGGTAAAGCGATACCATCACCAATACCAGTACTGCCCAAACGTTCTCTAGCAATCAGCCTTGAAAACACTTCTTCGGCATCAATGTTAGGGTTTTGTTGGGCAATAAATTTACTGAAGTACTCTAGTACACGTTTTTTGCTGCCCCCAGGCACACCAAACAAGGTGCGCTCAAGGGTCAGGATTTCGTTAATCTGCATGTTGGACAGGTGTAACCATTCAGTGAGTGGCGCCCTGTTGGCGAGCCTGAGTTTTTTCTTTGTGTTTTACTAACTGACGCTCTAATTTATCGATTAGCTGGTCAATAGAGGCATACATGTCTTCACTTTCAGACGAGGCGTGAACATCGCCACCGGCTACTTTAATTTCTGATTCAGCAATTTGACGCAGTTTATCAACAGTCAAGGTGACTTGAACGCTAATAATTTGATCAAAGAAACGGTCAAGTTTAGCGAATTTCTTTTCAACAAACTCACGCAAAGCGGGGGTTAGTTCAACGTGATGACCTGTAATATTTATTTGCATGTTGCACTCCTTAGAATTGAGTTAGTACATTTTCATTGTAACGCTTTTCATCATAAAGCAAACCCCTGATGCAGGCTGTTTGTAGCAAAATAACACTTGACATCCTATTTAACGAAGGCGTTTTCTTTCGCTGGATGGCGGTATATTGATGGCTTCACGGTATTTTGCAACGGTTCTTCTGGCTATTTGAATGCCTGTTTCTGCTAGTAAATCAGCCAGTTTATTGTCTGAAAGCGGCTTTCTGGGTGGTTCATCAGCAATCAGCTTTCTTAGCATGGCACGTATGGCGGTAGAGGATGCTTCGCCACCTTCACTGGTGCTTACGTGGCTTGAAAAAAAATATTTTAATTCATAAATACCACGGGGGGTATGGATGTATTTTTGAGTGGTGGCACGAGAAATGGTAGATTCATGCATTTCAATGGCATCGGCAATGTCGGCAAGCACCATGGGTACCATAAATTCATCGCCTTTTTCTAAAAAAGCTTGCTGGCGCTCAACAATTTTGCTGCCCACTTTTAATAAGGTTTCGCTGCGGCTTTGCAGGCTTTTAATCAGCCATTGTGCATCGCGGTGATGGCCTTTTAGGTAGTCTTTGGTGGCGGGTGAATCGGCACGGCTAATCAGTTCACTGTAGTTAGACTGCACCCGCAATTTAGGCTGGCTTTCTGGATTAAGTTCAACTCGCCACCCTTGTTCAGTACGGGTTAGCAAAAGATCAGGAATGATGTAGCTTGATGCCTGACTTTCAATGCTATCGCCAGGGCGTGGGTTTAGCTGTTGAATAAGGCTGATGACTTCGTGCAGCTGGTCTTCGCTTGCAAGCTTTAAGCGGCGCATTAAAAAACGGTAGTCACGGGCAGCCAAGACTTCTAAATACTGATCGACCAGCTTAATGGTTTGCGCCAGATAAGGGGTAGTATTAGGGAGCTGTTCTAGCTGTAGGGCTAGGCATTCTTTTAAGTCTCTTGCGCCCACCCCTGGGGGGTCAAAGCGCTGAATGAACTTTAAAACTGATAGCACTTCTGCTGTGGTTAGTTCAGCAAATTCAGGGTTTTGCTCTTGCAAGCCTTGGGTGATGGCGTCTAAATCATCACGTAAATAACCTTCGGCGTTAATGCTGTCAATCAGTGTTTCACCAATTAAGTGATCGGCTGCATTGTGTATATTTAAATTCAATTGCCAAAGTAGGTGATCTGACAAGGTGGTGACTGATGTGTCGCCTGCATAGTCTTCGTAGTCTTCAGAACTGCCACTGCCGGTGCTGGTGCTAAAATCTTGGCTATACACATCGTCCCAAACAGTATCAACGGCAAGTTCTTCAGGCAGGTTTTGTTCTTCCCATTGGCTCATTTCTGTGGGCGGTGCTTCTTGTTGTTGTTCTGCTTTTTGTGCTTCACGGGTCGAAGTGTCAAAAGGGTCGGCAGCAATGGGTAGCTGCTCATCGTCAATTTCTTCTAGTTCTAATAACGGGTTAGATTCTAAAGCCTGTTGTATTTCTTGCTGTAGGTCTAAAGTTGAAAGCTGTAGCAGGTAAATGGCCTGCTGTAACTGTGGTGTTATAACTAGGCTTTGTGAGACATTCAGCCCAAGACTAGGTTTCATAGCCATAAGAATTTAGCCCATCGGTACTTTTTTATGAGTCTTACTTTTTGTGAATCTTGCTTTTCATGCGTGTTTTAAATTGTTTGCCAAGCAAGTGTAAGTTTTAGCCTAGGTTAAATTTTAAACTTTTCACCTAGGTAGACCCTTCTAACGTCGGGATTATTTAAAATTTGTTCTGCATTGCCTTCAGCAATAAGGGTGCCGTCGCTGACTATGTAAGCCCTTTCACAAATTTCTAAGGTTTCACGAACGTTGTGGTCGGTAATTAGCACGCCAATGTTTCTTTTTTGTAGCTGACGAATAATGCCCATAATTTCAGCCACAGATATAGGGTCGACACCCGCAAAAGGCTCATCTAGCAAGATAAAAGCCGGTTCACTAGCCAGTGCACGGGCAATTTCTACCCTGCGCCTTTCACCACCAGATAGGCTCATGCCTTTGTTTTTGCGTATATGAGTAATCGAAAACTCGACTAACAAACCTTCAAGCAGTGCATGACGTTGGGTTTTTGTTAGCTCTTTACGTAACTCTAAAATGGCAAGCAGGTTGTCTTCAACGCTTAGCTTGCGAAACACTGACGCTTCTTGGGGTAAATAACCTAAGCCTGCACGAGCACGGCCATGCATGGGTAAATGCGTAATGTCTTTACCATCTAAAAATATACTGCCAGCATCGGCTTTTACCAAGCCCACCACCATGTAAAACGAGGTGGTTTTTCCAGCACCATTAGGGCCAAGTAAACCAATGATTTCGCCTTGGTTAATGGTCATGCTAATGTCTTTTACTACCTTGCGTCCTTTGTAGCTTTTTTGCAAGTGATTCACTTGTAAGCTTTTGACTTTTAAAGATTTAGTCATTTATTTCCCTTGGAGGTGGGGGAGTTAAAATAACTTCAACTCTTGAATCTTGGGTGTTTTTTTGTTCGGCCTGAATGTCTTGTGTAATTAGGTTGTAGGTTAATTTGTGCCCAGCAAAGCTGTCTTTGCCTCGGGTTAATTTTGCTTTACCTGTTAGAATAATTAAGTGTTTAATGGGTAGGTAATGAATGGTTTCCCCCCAAGCTTCAACGGCAGGCTGCTTGGCATCGGGCAGGTCGCGCATGTAGGCCTGACCTTTGGGTTTGCTGGCAATGGCTTGTTCTAATTGGCCTTGTGCATTGCGCTTAATGTCTAGCTGTTCTGCTTGCAAAAGTAACTCGCCTTGCTGCAGTTCAACCTCACCTTTGTAGGTGGCTAGCTGCTGTTGATTATTCCATTGCATTTTCTGCGCTTCAACTTTGAGTGGCTGCTGGCGGTCATGTGGTAAAGCGGCCACAGGACTGCTTATAAACAAAATAAGTAGCAGCAAAAAAGTGAGCAGCAGAAAAGAAACTAGCTTATTAAAAAGGTAAGCTGGTTGAGTCATTGCTTAGTGTCCTGTGTTGCTTTAGGTAATAATTCACTAGTGTTTGAGGGTAAATAGCTGCCTTGCACTGCTTGTAAAATTTCAACCAATCCGCTGCTTAAGTTAGCTTGTAAGCCTTGCCCTTGGGTTGTTCCGCTTGGGCTAATAAAACTTACAGCATCATTTGTGTAGGCTTTTTGGGTGGTGCTGTTGACCCACAGGCGCTGAGTTACAAATTCTGGCAGGTAGGCAGAATGTGCGTTTAGTGGGGTAATAACGACCTGTTCTTCAAGGTAAATAATGTCCTCGCCTAAGTGTTCTGCACGTTTTGCCGTTACTTGCCAAGCTTGGCCTTGTTGGGTGTAGTGGTGCATTAATGGCTTTTCAAACAAGGTGATGTCTTTTTCAGGGTAGTGAGTTACTTGACTTGAGTTAACTTTTTGTAAGCGTTGGCCTTGGGCATTAAAGCGGCTTAGGCTGGCATTTTCTACAAAGTAATCGGGCTCAC
>CANQLY010000158.1 GCA_947624795.1 uncultured Marinospirillum sp. | reverse complement strand
CACTATCATCAACAATTAATACCCTAATTTTTTTAGGATTAATCATGCTTCAACCTTAAATTCATCGACCAATTGGTTCAGTTTTTCCGACATTCTAATCATTTCTTCACTAATATCTGTAATGTTACGCACCGATTCAGCGTTATAGCTGCTGGCATTAGCAATGTCATGTAAAGCAATAACTACCTGACTACTGGCTGTTTTTTGTTGTTTAGTTGAAAGTGAAATTTGTTGGGCGGCATTACTAGTACGGCTGGCGGCTTTAACTAAAGCATTTAAGTCTTCAGCCGTTTCTGCGCTTACCTGCAAGCCTAACTTAATTGAACCTGCACCTTTTTCAGAGGTAATTACTAGGCGATGGATTGAATCTTGAATCTCTTGAATACGGTCTTCTATTTCATGAGTAGAATCCGTTACGCTGTCGGCTAAGCGACGAATTTCACTGGCAACCACTGAAAACCGTTTACCCGATTCACCTGCGCTAGATGCCTCTAAAGCAGCGTTAAAAGCAATCAGTTTTGTTTGATCTGCCAGTGTATTAATTAAATCCATGACCTTACTAATGGCTTTTGATTTACTGCCAAGCTGTATAATTTCCTGCAAACTATTGGCACTGTTATGCTCAATGTCAGTCATGTGAAGTTGTAGATTCTGCATGGCTGTCGCCCCTTTTTTACTGCTATCAAGGGTTAAGTTAGCAACATCTACAACCGACTGAGAATAATCAGCAATTTGTGTAGACGAAGCTGATAGTTCTTCCATTGTTGATGTGATTTCTGCTACTGAAGAAGACATCTGCTCAACAGCCGCCGCCATAGACTGGCCAACTTCTTGTTGCTTGTTGGTATTACGCCCAACCAAACCTGCCGTTAAGGCCAAACGGCCAGCAGCCTCAGTTAAGTTTTCAGAATTATTAAGTACACCATTAATTGTAAAATCTAAACGCTCTAACAGTTTATTGGTTTGCCTTGCCAAATAACCTAACTCAGCTTGATCTTTAGTCACTAAACGCTGCGATAAATCTAAAGTGCTCGTAATGTTTTTTAACTGCTGCTGAAAACCTAACAATGGCTGCGTTAGTGCCCTTGCAACCCAAAACACAAACAAACCACCACATAACAATATAATAATGGCTAATAGCAGCATTTTGACAACCAAATCAAAATGAATGGCTTGAACTTCAGCTGCTGCCACAAGCAGTACAAAATTCCAATCTGTACTTTTTACTTTAATGGTTGCTGCTAACCAATCTTTACCTTGAAAACTTACCCGCTGAATGCCTTGCTTGTTGCTTGTATCAAAGCCAATAACTTCCTTGGCTAATTTTTTTTGCACTAAATCCTGATCTTGATGGGCTAAAATAACGTCATCAGCACCGTACATAATCAGCTGACTTGTCCAGCGCATCTCTTGCTGCAAAAGATTCACCACTAGGTTTGATATATACAAGTCACCACCCAATACATGCCTAGCATTGTTTAACAAAGGCATTGCAAGCGTTGTTGTTAAGCTGCCTGTTGAAGCAGAACTATAAACAGGCGTTAAGATCATTCCCTGCGCTACTTGCGCTTGAATAAACCAAGGGCGGCGGCGAGGATCATAACCTTCAGGCGTCTCTTTAGGCTGTTCTGACTTAATAAACTGGCCTTTTTCTGTGCCAACATAAAGAAGATTAAAGTCTGCCGCTTCAGCCCCTATCGTTAATAACCGCTTCCATTCATCAGGGTTCACTTCAGCAGAAAGGTGCTTGGCAAGTGTTTGTAACTGTAACTGCTTATCTTTTAACCACTGTTCTGCTAAAGACTGAGTTAAAATTAGGTTAGCGTTCATTTCACTTTCAACTGCCTTACCTACTTCTTGCTGCAATAAGCGAGCAGAAAGTAGGCTAAACATAAGTAAAGCTAAGAGCATTAAAGTAATAAAAGTTAATAAAAACCTTTTTCTTAGCGATAACCGCTGCCATCCACGGGTTACAATTTTCATGCGTTTCTCTAATCGACTCATTGATTTATTTTAATTAGCCCTGTGCTAACTCACTCTATGCTAATTAGCATCAGCGCTTACTTACTTAAATTAGAACTTAAACTTATTAACTAAAACCGCCAAACTTTCAGCACGCTTCACTAAAGCTAAATTCACATTTTGTGTTTCTTCAGTAGAATGACTACTTTCTGTTGCCAAATCATTTATACGCACCATGCTTTGACTAATGGCAGCAGCCACACTGCTTTGTTCACGGGCTGCTTGAGCTATTTGCAAACCATACTTACTAACCGATGCACCACTTAAACCGATGTTATCTAACGCATTACCTGCAGCCTTAGCCTGAACCACACACGCTTCTGCCTGTTTAGTACCCTGATAAATGGCTTGCGAAACATCGCTTGCAGCCGCTTGCACTTCACCAATAATTTGATGAATTTCACTAGTCGCTTGTTGTGTTCTGCTGGCTAACTGACGCACTTCATCGGCAACCACAGCAAAACCACGGCCATGCTCACCGGCACGCGCCGCTTCAATGGCAGCGTTTAAAGCTAAAAGGTTAGTTTGTTCGGCAACAGCAGAAATGGTTTCTATTACTTTACCAATGTTTTGGCTGCCCGTGTCTAGGCGGCTAATAACCGTTAACATACCGTTCATTTGCTGAGAAAGGCTGTTAATAGCCTTAATGGTCTGAGCAACTTCTTCTTGCCCTTTCAGGGTTTGTGCTTGCGCTTCTTTAGAGGCACTTAATGTGGCTTCGGCATGCTCTGCCACTTCCACAGAAGAAGACGCCATTTGATTACTAGCAGAAGCCACCTGATCAGTTTCTGCTAGCTGGGCATCGGCTAACTGGCGGCTTTGCTGGCTATTGCTTAGCATTTGATCTGCAGAGCTTGCTAGGTTGCTTGCCGTTTCTGCTACTTCACCAATCACTTCGGCTAAGGTTTGTGTATGCTGATTAAAGGCAGCAAACAAACTACCTAACTCATCTTTATATTTCACACTTAAACGCAAGGTTAGATCATTTTCCATTGTTTTAAGGCGTTTTACACTCTTGGCAATAGGGTTAACCACACTGCGTTGAATTTGCCAAGCAATGGTAATGCCCATACCTAACATTAACAAAACTAACAGCCCCATAAACATCCAAGCAGCATAAGTTGCAGTGGCTACTTGCGCTTTAATTATACGAGCCGGTTCACCTAGCAAGTGCACCCCAATCTGTCGCCCACCGGCATCCGTAATAGGAAGGCTTGTTGCAAACCAGTGCTCTGTTAAGTAAGACTTTTTATTATCAGCACTTGTTAACGTTAGGCTAGCAGCAAAATCACGTGCCCGTTGATTAAACCACCCATTATTTGCTAATAAATAATTGCCAATGGCATGGTTTTTAGCAATACCGGGTGAGTCAGCGACTAGCTCTTTATTTAGCAACATAATGTAAGCCTGCCCATCGGTTTCAAAATCACGGCTAACACTGCCCACACCTTGCAATACCTCTAGGCTACCTAAATACTGGTCGTTATAAAAAATAGGCGCTATACCCCTGATTGAAAAACCTGCACGGCCCGTTTCATCTGAATTAGTAAAGGGGCGCTTTTCTGCAATAACTTTTCTTATAGTAGGGCGAAATAACAAATCATCACCATAAAAATCTGGGCTCCAATTTCTTAGCCAAGACTTCCCCTCAGCCGTGTGTATTTGAATTTTCAAACCACGGTAATTGGTGTTTTCTGCAAAGTTTTTTACTAAATCATTAATAGCATCCAGCGCTTCGTTACGAACATCAGCATGCAAGTATTCTTTAATTAATTGGTTGCTTGCCAGCATAACAGCCAACCCTAAACCAAATTCTTCTTTGGCTTTAATGCGCTCATTCAAAATAAGCTGTAGATTTTCACTGCGGTCTTGCATGGCTTCATTGGCTAAATCATTTCTATGGTTTAACGTAAAAAGTAAGCCAAAAACAAGAAAAACACTACCAGATAAAATAATGGTTGCTAATAATTTTTGGCGCAAAGTAAGTGATTGGAACACTTTATTCTCCTTGTATTAATCTAGGTACAGCTAGTTAAATCAACTCATTTAAAGTAATGGATTCCTTTACTTTTATTCACTGAACCCTAGATTCTGCAACATTTGTAAACAAAAACACACGTGAGTTATTGTCCATGATTGACATCCTCCCCGACCTAAAGGACGGGGATTCCTACTGCTAGACGGCCATGCCCGACCGCAAGAATGTTTTGCGCTGCATTAACATCACGGTCGTGGGCGACACCGCACCCATTGCACGTCCATTCTCTTATTCCAAGTCCTGCGATACCTCTCGGCCTCGATTCGGGCAAGTTGTCTAATTTTGCAGTCAAGAAACACCTCCAAAAATTCAATAGATCAATCATTGAAAATAAATAATTAAACTAATTTAGCAATTTCAAATAAAAGTATCTTAGCATTCAACGCCTTCACAGATGCAGCAAACCCAAAAAATCGCTAAGATAGAGCAATTATTTTTATACCTTATTGCATTCACTAAGAATTCAGGAACCCCATGCCCCAACAACAGCCCACCCAACGCAAAATACTGGTTACCAGCGCTTTACCCTATGCCAACGGCCCTATTCAC
>CANQLY010000157.1 GCA_947624795.1 uncultured Marinospirillum sp. | reverse complement strand
ATTTTGATAAGTACCGTAATGATTTGCTTGCTTTTTTAGATTCTCCAGATAAATTTGATCTACCTGAAATAATAAATTTATAGTTAATTTTATAAACTAAAGGTGTCGCAATTTGCATAAGTTTTTAGTGGTTGGCCCATCTTGGGTAGGTGACATGGTAATGGCGCAAAGCTTGTTTAAGTTACTGCGGCTGCGTTTTTCTGAATGTGAAATTCATGTGCTTGCTCCTGGTTGGTCTGAGCCCATTTTAGCACGTATGCCCGAAGTGACTAAAACATGGGTGCTTCCTTTTGGGCATGGTCAATTGGGTTTTTCTGGGCGTTGGCAGCTAGGGCGAAGTTTAATAGCTGAAAAATTTACTCAAGCCATTGTTTTGCCCCGTTCTTGGAAGTCTGCTTTAGTGCCTTTTGCAGCGAAAATTCCGCTGCGTACCGGCTTTTTAGGTGAACAGCGGTATGGTTTATTGAATGATCGCCGCCACTTAGATAAAAGATTACTTGACCAAACAATGAAGCGCTACATTGCTTTGGGTTTGCCTGCCAATGCAGTTTTTACTTCTGAAGTTATTCATTTTCCTAAATTAGAAGTGGATCTTCACAACCAGCAGGCGCTGTTTAAAAGCTTAGGTTTAAGTGATAAACCTGCTGTGGCTTTAATGCCAGGCGCTGAATATGGCCCAGCTAAGCAGTGGCCTTTGGCCTATTTTCGTGAACTAGCAGAAAAATTGGTTGCTGCGGGCAAACAAGTTTGGGTATTAGGTAGCGCTAAAGACGCAGCAGCAGGTGCCAAAATTACTGCTTCGGGCTTGGCTGAGTTGCATAATTTGTGTGGTAAAACGCAGTTGGCTGATGTGGTCGATTTGTTAGCGGTGGCAACAGCGGCAGTAACCAATGATTCTGGATTAATGCACGTTGCCGCTGCTGTTGGCACCAAGGTACACGCAATCTATGGCTCTTCATCACCGGCTTATACACCCCCCTTAACAGAGAATGCACACATTCATTATTTGAAATTAGACTGCTCACCTTGCTTTAAGCGTACTTGTCCTTTAGGGCATACTGATTGTTTAGCAGGCATTCAGCCCATGCAATTATTTGATGCATTGAATAAAAAATAAAATTATTAAATAAGGCGCATCAATAAAATGACAAGTGAAATAATAATATTAAGGCAGCTAAGTAAGCTGTCTAATTTTCTTATTTTTTTAATACCTGCTTTACTTTTAAGTACTTATAATTTAAGTATTGTACCTAGTTTTATTTTTTTTATATTATCATTGGTTTTTTTAAAAGAATCCTTTAGTAAGGTTGTTTTAGGTAAATTTGAATATATTTTTATTTTTTTTATAGTTTTGTATTTTTTTACTGCATTACCTAATGTTTTTTTTGAAAACTTTAGAGGGCGAGTACTAGATGCACCTATCAGGTTTCTGCTTTTTATACCTATTTTTATTTTGTTTTTGTCAGGAAAAATAAAGTTTGAAATAAAATACCTTGCTATTGGTGTTGTTGTTGGAAGTTTTTTAGCATCTTTAGTTGCTGGTTATGATTGGTTTATTCTTAATAAAGAACGGGTTGATGGGTTCACTTTTAGTATTAATTTTGGTTATTTGTCTGCTAGCTTATTTGCCTTGTCGTTATCTTTTTTAAATTTATATAAAAATAATTATTGGAAGTTACTGATTTTATTTTCTACTTTGTTATCTTTGTTTTGTGTGTTATCTACAGGTACGCGTGGGGCTTACATAGCTATACCAGTAATATTATTTATTTATTTATCTTTAACATTGTCTAAAAAATACCTTTTTATTGCTCTAATAATTACTTTATCTTCTTCTGTTTTTATTGCTTTTAATTATAAAAATATAAGCAATAAAGAAAGAATACAAGATGCGGTTTTTTCATTTAAAAACTTTGATATGAATAATGAGCAGTGGGCACATACATCCATAGGCACACGGTTTGTGTTTTGGAATGTGGCATGGCAAGGATTTCTTGATAGCCCTTTAAGGGGCAAAACTTACCAAGAGCGCATTGATTTTTATAATAAATTAGTTAAAGAAGGCAGGGTTTTTGAAGTTAGGTGGGGTGATGTCAATAAAAACTATGCTCATGCACACAGTGAATATTTTGAGGCGCTCATCTCTAAAGGAATCTTTGGTTTTTTAGCAACTTTAGGTGTATTATTTACACCAATGATTTTCTTTTTTATGAAGAAACCAAACGCAAGAATCGATTCAAGTATAAGGATTGCAGGTATTTTATTTATTATTAGTTTTATG
Organism: uncultured Marinospirillum sp.; assembly: GCA_947624795.1. GTDB lineage: Bacteria > Pseudomonadota > Gammaproteobacteria > Pseudomonadales > Halomonadaceae > Marinospirillum. The sequence goes on along the minus strand of CANQLY010000157.1, from coordinate 2,404 downwards.
ATTTTTGGGTTATCAGAAGCCCCATTGCTTGCAAGTCAAATATCTGTTTATTACCCAGTTATTGTAATAATACTTTGGTCAACTTTGAGAAATTCAATAGAAAACAAATGGAGTATTAATGAAGCAATATAATACAATTGTTATTTGTTTATCTCACTTTACTGGTGGGATGGAATTAGATTCAATAAAAATGGCTAAAGGATTAACTAAGGTAAATGTACCTACACTTTTAGTCTGTAAAAAAGATAGCTTTATTTCATCAACAGCAAAAAAACAGCAAGTTGATTTTGAAGAGATTGATTTTAAATTTAAGTTAAGCTTTAAAATTATTTTTTATTTAAGAGGTATACTAAAAAAATACAATGTAAAAAATATTGTATTTTTAGGGACTTCTGAAATAAAATCAATTTACCTAGCTTTGCTTGGTATGAAGCATATTAACTTAATTGTTAGGTATGGTACTACTAGAAAAAGCTCAAAAAAAGATAGCCTTCATAAACTTTTTTATAGTCGAGTTAATATCCATTTATCTATAAGTAAGCATTTAAGTAATAATGTTGAAAAAATAATTCCAATCGCTAAAAAATCTAAATTAAAAACAATTTATACTAGCACTGTTTTTGAAGAATACAGTGCTAAAAAAATAGAAAATAAAGCCATTCATGTTGGTCGAATTGTTAAAGGTAAAGGGCAGCTAGATTCCGTTAAAGCGATTGTTGGAACCAATATAGAGTTAGATTTGGTTGGGTCGATTGAAGACTTAGATTATCACGAAAAAATTATAGATGAATTAAATAAAAATAAATTAAATAAACAAGTTAGTTTTATTGGCTTTAATGACAACCCTCAAGCGCTGCTAAGTGAGTCTTCTTTTTTTATATTTCCTAGTTCTGGTGAAGGTTTATCTAATGCTTTAATTGAAGCTTTAGGGCATGGTCTGATATGCATTGTTTATAATAATACTGTATTTCCTGAGTTTGAGTTACTCGGCTTTCATTTGCACCTAGTCAATAATGAAGAACAATTAAAAGATAAAATAAAGTATGTGATAGACAACTATTCTGATGAAATAACGCAATCTTTTAATAACGTTTCTTTGGCTAGAGATTTTTTTTCATTTGAAAAAGAGTTTTTAGAAATTAAAAAAATACTCATTTAATTATTGATGCTAAAGGTTAAAGAAAAATGAGCAAAATAACTAAAAAGACATTAGTGCATGTTTGTATGTCTTATGGCTGGGGTGGTTTGGAGCAATACCCTTTAACTTTGGCTAAACCTTTTTCAACGCAAGGTGTTGAGGTTTTTTATTGGGCTTTTGAAAATACGCAATTTGCTAAAAGAGCCACTGAACAAGGTTTGAATTTACAGGTTTTTTCTAGCCGTTGGGATTTTATTAAACAGTTAAAAAAAATAGTGACTTGGGTTAAAAAAAAGCAAGTGACAGCCATCCATTTTCATAAGTCAACGGATTTACGTTTAGCTTTACTACTTAGTTATTTGTTACCTCAAGTACGCCTTATTTTTACTGAGCACATGGATGTTAAGCGTAATAAAAAATCTGTATACCATCGCCTGCTTTATGGGCGCTTAGACAATGTTATTGCCATTAGTGACCATACACGCACTAATAATTTACGGGCGCTGCCTGTTGCCCCTGAAAAGCTGGTACGTTTGTATTCAGGTATTGATTTAACCCGCTTTTATCCATCACTTTTAGGTGATGAGCGTGAAGCTTTGCGTGCTGATTTAGGGTTAAGCTTAGGTACTTTAGCTTTTGCTTTACCGGGGCGAATTACTGAAGATAAGCGTCAAATAATATTTGTAAAAGCGCTTGAGCTTTTAAAGAAAAAACTGGCAGGTAAACAACCATTTAAAGCGTTTATTGTTGGTGGCTTAACAGCTTATGAGGGCAGCGATGAGCCTGCAGTAAAAAAGCTTCAGCAATTAATTGCTAATTCAACACTGGTTGATGAGGTGGTTTTAACGGGTTACCGTTCGGATATGCATCAGGTTTTACAGGCAATGGATGTGGTGTGCATTCCTTCCCGAGAAGAGCCTTTTGGGCTAGTGGTGATTGAAGCGATGGCTTTAGGCTTGCCAGTGGTGGGTTCTTCTACTGGCGCATTGCCAGAAATTTTAGGCACTCAAGGAGAGTATGGTTTGCTGGCTGAAACGGATAACCCTGCTGCTTTTGCCGAACAGTTTTATGCTTTGGCGATTAACCCTGAATTACGCAAAGCTTTAGGTGTCGCTGGTTTAAAGCGTGTAGAGGAAACGTTTGACTTACAAAAGCATGCAATTGAGTTGTTAAAATTTTATGAATAAGCAAAATAATTCCCCACGCCTTCTAGTCATTCGCAATGATAAATTGGGCGACTTTATGCTGGCATGGCCTGCTTTGGCG
>CANQLY010000156.1 GCA_947624795.1 uncultured Marinospirillum sp. | reverse complement strand
GCTTGCCATCCAACCCTAGTTTAATGAGTTGCACTTGAGAGTTGAATCCAGGTATTTAAAAAATAATTTCCTGCTCACTCTACCTTACTAACACCCTCATTAACCTGCTACATACTAGTTTTTATTTCACTAGCAACACTTAGAGCCGGCGACTTTAAGGTTTGATAAATAGTCTGAAGTTTACTCCTAAAGATAAGCTTCAGACTATTTATACATTGCTTGAAAAACCCAAATAAGCTAAGGATAAGTAAAGCGACACAAAATGACGCTTGAATAAGTATAATAAAAAAATTAAATGATCCAATATGCTTGGCTAAGTGATTATTATAAAAAAGCCTAGGGTATGTTATAACTCTGCTAACTCAGAAAATCTGTAATTTTTAGTATTGAAAACTTTTTGTATTGAAAACTAAGGAAGGCTCTATGCAGCAGCACCAAACACTACTTAAATCAAAACTACCTATCACCGATCAAGGGGCTTTAACCCTTACACAATCGCCTCAATTAAACCTAAGCAGTGTGCTAGGTAACATAAAAAGCGCCCATTTAATTCGTTTAGATGAAATTAACGCTGAAGGGCATCAAGCCTATCGCCAAGCCTTAGCGAATGTTTATGCTGCTCTAGACCCAAATCAACAAGCCAGATTAGTTTACCTTTTAGATAGTAATCACGAAGGTGTCTCGCTTTATTTTGGTATGGTGGCAGACACAGAGCTAGACACGCATGAGGCAATAAAAAATTTACGTGGTGCACTAGAAGGCCAGCTACCTGGGATTAATTTTGGTGAAGATTTTGTTGAGTTAGATTCACGAGAGCTAACGAAAGGAAATAAAAGCTATTAAGCAACGTCAATGAAGCTAAATACCAAGGCATTATGTTGGGCGCACCCACAGGCCAAGAAGCCGATCAGGCCGATGCAGAATTAAGCTTTCAAGGAATTGATAGGCTAGTTCGTTCTTTAAATGCGTGTGAATGGCAGTTAACCGTGGTTAGCCAACCCATTACTCGCCAACAAATTCGCCAACAGTTAGATGATGCTTTTACACTTTCTTCACAACTAGCCGCCCTTGTACGCACCAGTGTGCAACGTGGGCAGAACACTAGTGATCAAATCACTGAATCTACCAACAAAAACTATTCTAAAAGTAGAAATGAAGGTGAGTCGACTACAACCGGCACTAACGAAAGTGGTTCAGAAACTAAAAACCAAGGTAAGTCGAGTTCTAGTGGTCGCAGCAGTAGTAGCAGTAATAGCAGCAAAGGTGATTCAACGGGTTCATCTCAATCAAAAACTTTTGGTAAAAATAAAAGCAGCACAACCAATACTGGTGATAGCTACTCACACTCTGAGGGTGAAAGTACCAGCAAAGCCAAAACAACAGGCGGCTCTATTGGTGTAACCAGTGAAATCGCTAACAAGCAAGCCCAGCACTTAATGGACTACCTTGATAAACAACTAATTATTCGCCTTCAAAAAGGCTTAACCAAAGGCATGTTTCAAACAGCGGTTTATTTAACTGCAAATGATAAATCAACCTATAACCGTTTAAAAAATACCGCACGAGCAACCTTTCAGGGTAGTGAAACCACACTAAGCCCTTTAGAAATTTATGACCTGCCTAAAAGTGCTCAAGGTAAGGTTTTGCATCTACCCAAGTTAGATGTAAAGAACAACGACCTTAGAACTTTACTTTTTCATGGTTTATATTCAGGTGCTAACCAAAGTTTTGGTAGCTTAATCACGGCTGATGAACTCTCATTAATTGCCAGCCTGCCACAACATGAACTACAAGGTGTGCGCCGACGTAAATCAGTAGAGTTTATAGTTGATTTACCCGACATAAACGAAGGTAAGTCATTAAAGTTAGGTACAGTGATAGACCATGGTCGCCCCTATCCAAATAACCCCGTGCATTTATCTAAAAGTGAACTTAATAAGCACGTCTTTGTTACGGGTGTAACCGGTGCGGGTAAAACAACCACTTGCCTTAACCTATTACTAGAAGCTGAATTGCCTTTTTTAGTCATAGAGCCTGCTAAAACAGAATACCGTGAACTAAATAAGCATTTAAGCACTGTTCAATTTTACCGCCCCAATGGTGATGACTACCAAAGTCTACGCATAAACCCCTTTGCATTAATTCGTAAAGAACAGCGTATTAAAAGCCATGCTGGTTTCTTAAAAAATGTGTTTACTACCATTTTTCCGATGGAAGCTTCCATGCCGATGATGGTTGAAGCTGCTATTTTGGCTTCTTATGAAGAAAAAGGTTGGGATATTGATGAAAATGAATTTTTAGGTGAAGGCGACCCTTTTGCACCAGAAACTCGTGCTTGGCCAACCATGGGCGATATGATTCGCCAGCTCGATGTATTAATGCCTACTTACAATATCGGTAAAGAGCTTGAAGAAAAATACCGTGGATCGCTTGTTTCTCGTTTACGCAGCCTTACGGATGGAACACTCGGTAGAGTGCTAGACGTTCCCCAATCAATAGATTTTGTGCAGTTACTTAAACAGCAGGCTGTTATTGAATTGGAAGAGCTACAAGGTGGTGAAGAAAAAGCCTTAATGATGGCGTTGCTTTTAGGTAATCTTAATGAAGCAATTCGCAGTATTTATGCAGTAGATAAAGATTTCCGCCAACTAACCCTTATAGAAGAAGCGCACCGTTTATTATCTCGCCCTAGTTCTGATGATAAAGCAGCCATGATGGCCGTTGAAGCGTTTGCAAATATGCTGGCGGAAGTAAGAAAATACGGCGCTGGAATGATTATTGCTGACCAAATCCCTGCTAAATTAATTCCTGATGTTATAAAAAACACCCACACTAAAATTGTACATCGCTTATTTGCAGAAGATGACCGCCGTGCTATGGGCGAAGCCATGATGATGACAGAAGAGCAACGTAACTTTTTACCCAACTTAGGTACGGGTGAAGCAGTTATTTTTTGCGGTGGTTGGCATGGCCCAGCACATACTAAAATTCGTAATGATTTAGCTCAAACCGATAATACTAGTCAACTAGACTTGCCCGCATGCAGCATTAAACAGCTTTGGAATGAAAGAAAGCGTTATTACCCTAACTTCTGTCAACTTGGCTGGTTAACAACCCACTTAGATGATTCTAAACTTTTTGCACAGTTTATTCGTGAAACACAACAAGCCCAAAATCAGTTTTTGCGTTTAACCAGCCTAACCGATACTAAAAATAAAGAATTATATTTTAAACGATTAAAAAAATGGCTTAACTTTTGGCAACCTATTGCAGAGGAGTTTTCTGAGTTCCAACAAATTGAAAATAAAGATAATTGGCCTAATAATTTATTAGCTGCTGCTTGGTTAGCATTACTGTTAGATGCAAACCCTAAAGCAAAAGCACAGGAAAAAAATGTACACGCTATTTCAGACAACTGTATGCTTTTCTTAATTAGTGTAGCTGATTTTTTTATAGAGTTATTATCAAACAGTAATATGTTACAAGACTTTAACAATGGAATTAATAATTTAAAAAACAAAGACACTACACGAAATCATAAAGATGCTATAAGGAATCTTATTAAATTTATTGAACAGCTACAAAAAATAAAATCAATTTAAAATCAATTACTAAGGAATAAAACTATGGTTTTTCCATTTTTATTAGCAATTATCCCTGCAATAACGAGTGCTATAACTGCTATTACTACTGCTGTTGCAACTGTTGGTCCTGCTATCGCTGCCTATGCTGCAAAAATTGGGCCAGCGATTATTAAAATGGCACACACAGCAGGCCCTGTTCTTACAAGAGTCGTAGAAGTTGCCAATGTCGTAGCACCTGCATTACAAGTATTTAACAAGGGAGAGACTGTAGAGAGCATCGGTGAGCGTTCGCTGCAAGCAGCAGAAGAAGGTATTATTCCAGAGCAGTTTGAAGACTTTGATGAATACATGGAAAAAATTCGTAATTTCCCATTAGATAATAACAAAGCTGAACATAGAAAAACGACTATCCCTGAAGCGTCTATAGTTGCAGGTTTAGGTATTAGTACACTAGGTTTAGAAAATAAGTTTGAATTACAAGAAGGTAGTTTAGATGGCCTTTGGCTCCTTCCTGTAGGTGCTGATGGATACTTTACTCCAGAGCGTATTGAAGGTTTATTAAACTCTGGACAATTAAATTCTGACTTGTTGGGTTATTTAAATAAAACACTTACTGCTAGCGATGCACGTAACTTTGAAAAAAACCTTTCAAAAGATATGAATGAAGATGAACAAGATGAATTTTATCAAGGTATAGATGCTAGTGCAGAAATGTTAACAGAAATAAATAAAATAACTGAATAATCATTTAAAAAAAGGAGAGGGTTATGGGTTGGTTATCCTCAATAGGTTCGGTAATTAGTTCAGTTGGTAGTGCGATTTCTTCAGCTGTTAGTAGCATAGGAAGTGCCGTCTCATCCTTTGCTTCGACTGTAGCCCCAATCATTGGTACAGCAATTGCTGCTATTCCTAAAATTGCTAGTGCTTTAGCTAATGTTGCACAAGGAGTTTTACAAGCTTTTGGTATTATGAAACCCAATGAAAAAATAGAAGAAATGGGCGAGCGTGCGCTTCAAGCAGCACAAGAAGGCATTACCCCTGATAAGTTTGAAAACTTTGATGAGTATATGGAAGAATTACGCAATTTTGACTTAGATGAAGATAAAGCCAATAAGCGTACTAGTGCTGAAAAAATAGTTGCGGGCATTGCTGTAG
>CANQLY010000155.1 GCA_947624795.1 uncultured Marinospirillum sp. | reverse complement strand
CAAAAGTTTCCCAAATTTCGTTGCGCTGTAATTCTCTGGCGGCGGCTTCAGTGCGGGCTTGTACCTTTTTGGCAAATTCGACTTGTAACCAGCGGGGTAGCTGTAGGCCATAATCATTTTCTAGCACATAAGCCACGCCACCTTTACCCGATTGGCTATTAATGCGAATCACTGCTTCGTAACTGCAACCCAAATCTTTAGGGTCTATTGGTAAATAGGCAACATTCCAGCCATCTTCGGGTGTTTGGCAGGCAAGGGATTTTTTAATTGCATCTTGGTGGCTGCCAGAAAAAGCCGTGTAAACCAATTCACCCACGTAAGGGTGGCGTGGATTCACCGCAATTTTGGTGCAGTCTTCAACTACTTGAATAATTTCATCTACATTGGCTAGGTTAAGTTCAGGGTCTATGCCTTGGCTGTAAAGGTTCATGGCTAGGGTAATCACATCCATATTACCGGTGCGCTCGCCATTACCCATTAAAGTGCCTTCTACTCGGTCAGCGCCAGCCATTAAACCTAGCTCTGCGGCAGCCACACCACAACCTCGGTCATTGTGTGTATGTAAGCTCACTTCAATGCAGTTGCGCTGCTGAATATGGCGACAGAACCATTCAATTTGGTCGGCAAACACATTGGGCGTGGACATTTCTACCGTGGCGGGCAAGTTAAGAATAATTTTATTCTCTTGGCTTGGCTGCCACTCTTTAACTACCGCATCACAGACTTCCACGGCAAAATCGAGTTCTGTGCCGGTAAAGCTTTCTGGTGAATACTCTAAGCGCCACTGGGTTTCTGGGTGTTTGGCAACCCGCTCTTTAACCAAGCGTACACCTGAAACGGCTATATCAATAATTTCTTGGCGGCTCATACGAAACACTTGTTCGCGCTGCACTTTAGAGGTGGAATTATAAATATGCACTATGGCTTGTTTAACACCGGCAAGCGCTTCAATGGTGCGGTCAATTAGGTGTTCTCTGGCTTGGGTTAATACCTGAACGGTAACATCGCAAGGAATCATCTGCTCTTCAATTAATGCCCGCACAAAATCAAAATCTGGCTGAGAAGCCGCAGGAAAACCTACTTCAATTTGCTTAAAGCCTAGCTTAACTAACAGCTTAAACATGCGCTTTTTTTGTTCAACCGTCATAGGATCAACTAGTGCTTGGTTACCATCACGCAGATCAACACTGCACCAGATAGGCGCTTTTGTAATGACTTGATCTGGCCACTGGCGGTCTTTCAATTGCACCGGTGGAAAAGGGCGGTATTTAGTGTGGTCAAAGGCTGACATGGTTGTTTCTCTCTGCGGTTAGCTTGCTATTAGTGAATGCTATTAGTGAATGTAGCTAGTTTAACGCAGGTTTTACGCTAAATAATTGCGAACTTGCCCCTGCAAAACAATTATTTGCACACATATTGCGTAAAAACTAATAATTAAGGTTTAATATTGCTCAATACAAATTTTTAGTAGGATTAGACTCTAGAGAAAAGCAATTATGGAAAAAGTCAGCAATGTAAAACTGGATAGAACCGACCGGCGCATTTTGGCGGCTCTACAAAAAGACAGCAGCATTAGTAATCAAGACTTGGCTGAGCAGGTGGGTTTATCGCCCTCGCCTTGTTCAAGAAGGGTGAAACAGCTAGAAGACGAAGGTTATATTCAAGGCTACGTTGCTCGGCTTAACCAATCTAAGTTAGGGCTTAAACTAACCGCTTATATTCAGGTGGCTTTAGACAGGCACACGCCTGATCGTTTTTTGGAATTTGATCGAATTGTGAACAGTTGCCCAGAGATAGTGGAATGCTGTTTGGTGACAGGCCAGTCAGCCGATTACACCATGAAGGTGATAGTGCCTGATATGGAGGCTTTTCAAGAGTTTTTGCTAGGCACAGTCACACAAATTCCTGGGGTAACTGGCGTCCATTCCAGTTTTGTTATGCGTAAAGTGGTAGATAGCACTCAAGTCTCTTTGCAGCATTTATATTAAATGCCAGTAACCAAATAGAGGGTGTAGGCAAAATAACAAGTAACCAAAGCTGCGCCCGCATAGCGGTTGATGTAACCCTGCTTTTTATAACCATAGCCTAAAACAAATAATGCCAAGGTTAGAAATAACATTACCATAGCATCGCGCGAAAAAACTTCGGGGCCAAAACCTAACGGGTGAATAACCCCAGCAATTCCCACTACTGCTAAGGTATTAAACAGGTTAGAACCAAGAATATTACCCAGTGCCATATCGTGCTCACCCTTACGGGCTGCCGCAACCGAGGAAGCCAGTTCAGGTAATGAAGTGCCAATAGCAACAATGGTTAGGCCAATAATTAAATCACTAATGCCAAAGCCTTGGGCAATTTCAACCGCACCCCAAACCAGCAAACGTGAACTAGCCACCAGCAATAACAAGCCAATCACCAGCCACATAATGGCAAGTTTAAGGGTGAGGTTATTATTTTGTTCCAGCGCATCCACCGTGGCATCGGCACCTTTTTTTAGGCTGCTCCAAATCATCCAACCCATTACCAAAAAGAATACCACTAGCAATACAATTGCATCCAAGCGGGTTATTTGACCATCCCACACTTGGTAGGCGGCTAAAAGCGTGATACCCAGCAAAATAGGCAGCTCTTTACGCAAAATACTAGAACCCACTAACACGGGGCTGATTAAAGCGGTTACACCTAAAATTAACGCTATGTTAGCTATGTTAGAACCATAAGCATTACCCAAGGCAATGCCAGGATTGCCTTGGGCGGCAGAAATAGCCGATACCACCATTTCCGGTGCCGACGTACCAAAGCCAATTACCACCATACCTATCAGTAAAGGCGGCACACTAAAATGCTGCGCCGTAGCAGCAGCACCTTCTACAAAACGGTCTGCACTCCACACTAAAACCACTAAACCTAATACAACGGCCAACCCTGCTAGTAGCATTCATTGTTCCTAATAAGTTAATTAAAGAAGGGTAGTTTAATCAGCAGCTACTTCGGCGTGTTCTAATAAAAAATCAACAAAGGCGCGATCAGCAATCGACTGGTAAGCGCCTTTTTTCCAAGCTATCGACATATTTAAAAATACCCTTTCCTCAAAAGGAATGGCAATTAAATCGGGTTCATCTTTTAACACCATTTTTAGAAACACCGTGATACCAAAACCCTGCCGCACAATCGATTTAGTTAATGGAATTAAATTGGATTCAAATGCAACTTTTGGGGTTAAGCCTGATTTTTCACACACACGGTCAATAAATTCACGGTGAAAATAACCTTCTTTAAACAGCACCAGTTCCTCTTCAAAAAAATCTTTAAAGCTGACTGATTTCATTTCTGCAAAACGGTGATCATGGGGTACACACACCACCATTTCTTCTTGCAAAAAAGGCACCGCTTCCAAATCTTTAGGTACTCGGTCGGCCACTATTACGCCCACATCTAAGTCACCTTCACGAATTTTCTTTTGAATACTGCGTGTACCGTCTTCAAAAACAGCAAGGTTTAAACTTTGATGCCGATGCTTAAAAGCCATAAGAATGGGTGGAAAATAGTAAGAACCCAGCATACTAGGAATACCAATCCGCACTTCACCCTTGGTTAGGCCACGGGCTTCGTTAAGCGCCAGCTCAGCTGCTTCTACTTCATCTAAAATGCGCCGTGCATGCACCAGTAAAACTGCACCTTCTGCGGTTGGCTTCACACGCTTTTCGCCTCGGTCTAACAGCGATAAGCCCATCTGTTTTTCCATATTACGAATTGACATGCTCACCGCTGGCTGAGCAACACATAACCTTTCTGCAGCAAGAGTAAAACTGCCTAAATCAGCCACAGTAACTAAATAGCGCAGGGGTCGAATATCCATAAACTGACCTTATGTTGGGAATTCATATAAATTTTGCTCATTCACTGGCAAACAAACCAATACAAAAAAGCAAAACCTTTAGTAGGTTAAGCTGTTATTTTAACACTTAGCTACCGTTCCTTCTTGAATTTTAGGCGCTTTATTGAAGTATTTTTTTTACTGCATTGGCTGACACTAAAACGGTACTAAAATACTAGGTTAACGCCGACCAGATTAAACGCATGGCCATTAGGGTCAGTACAGTATTAATGATTAGACCAAACTTGTGGTTACTTAATTTATTTAATAGCTTTAACCCTAACCAAGTGCCCAATGCACCGCTTGCAATCATCAGCAATATTAAACCCAACCAATCAGCAAACACAAAACCGGCAGCACCAAAAACAATGGCTTTTGGTAGGTGTTGCACACTCATCGCTGCCGCAAAATTAGCCACGGTGCGTAAACGGTCACCCTGCTGCTGCTGTTTTACAAAAGCCGCAACTAAAGGGCCAGTGGCACCGACAAACATGCTAATAAAAGTCGTTATTAAGGCCGCTAAAAAAGTGCCCATGCGCCCCAAGCCTACCGCAGGCACTTTAGGCCCCCAGGTTAAAAACAAAATAAAACCAGCAATGGTCAGCTGCAAAAACTGCATTGGCAGCTCGACTAAAAACAGGCTTGCAAGGCCAGCACCTAAAATTGCCCCCGGTGTAAAGGCAGCTAACAGCTTCCAATCAATGCATTTAAGCGTCATAACAGCACGGTTAAAGTTTGAACCAAACTGCACCATGCCATGCAAGGGAATAATGGCTGCAGGGGGCAAAGTTAACGCCATAACAGCCAGTAACAACACACCACCACCCACACCAATACTGGCGGTAATGGCTGAGGTAATGCCAGCAAATACAATAAGAAAA
>CANQLY010000154.1 GCA_947624795.1 uncultured Marinospirillum sp. | reverse complement strand
GGTCGGCTTCATCTAACACCAACATGGCGACATTTTCTAAGTTTAGATTGCCCTTGCGTAAGTGGTCATCCACACGCCCTGGGGTGCCAACAATAATGTGTGCACCATGCTCTAACGAATTAGCTTGGGGGCCAAAGGGCTGTCCACCACACAGGGTTAGCACTTTAACGTTGTGCATCCCGCGGGCTAAGCGGCGTATTTCTATGGCCACTTGGTCGGCTAGCTCACGGGTTGGGCACAGCACAAGGGTTTGAATCCTAAAGCGTTCCACCTCAAGCTTTTGCAATAACCCCAAGCCAAAAGCGGCCGTTTTTCCTGAACCTGTTTTTGCTTGGGCGATCACATCTTGCCCTAACAAAATTTTGGGCAAAGCAGCCGCTTGAATGGGCGTCATTTCATTGTAACCTAGCGTGGTTAGGTTACTTAAAAGTTCAGGCTGTAAAGCAAGGGAAGCAAAAGCGGTCGTGGTCAAGGCAGCACCTAGCATAATGAATAAAAAAGATAAGAAAATTAGAAAAAAAGAAAGATCAGCCTATTTAATGTACTGCTTAAATAGGCTGATCTTTTAGTTTACAGCAATTGCGCCCAAGCTAAAGCAAAAGCAAAAGGGCTAACACAATAAACTTATAGCTGTTGCTCTAGCGCAGGAATGGCTTCGAACAAGTCTGCTACTAGGCCGTAATCAGCCACTTGAAAAATAGGCGCTTCTTCGTCTTTGTTGATAGCAACAATCACTTTAGAATCTTTCATGCCCGCCAAGTGCTGAATCGCACCCGAAATACCGGCAGCAATGTAAAGTTCAGGCGCAACAATTTTACCGGTTTGACCCACTTGTAGGTCGTTAGCTACATAACCTGCATCAACGGCTGCACGGGTTGCACCCACAGCGCCGCCTAGCTTGTCGGCTAGCTTAAAGATTAGATCAAACTTTTCGGTACTGCCCACACCACGACCACCAGAAACAACCACCTTAGCAGCAGTAAGTTCAGGACGATCAGAAGCGGCTAGTTCTTCACCAACAAAGCTAGACAAGCCAGCATCAGCAACTTCAGCTAGTGCTTCAATGCTTGCTGAACCAGTGCTTGCAACGGCATCAAATGAAGTACCACGGACAGTAATTACTTTAATAGCATCTGCACTTTGCACAGTAGCAATGGCATTACCGGCATAAATAGGACGCTTGAAAGTATCGGCGCTTTCTACCGAGATAATTTCAGAGATTTGTTCAACATCCAACAAAGCCGCAAGGCGTGGCATAAAGTTTTTACCATTGCCGGTTGCGCCCGTTAAAATGTGGGTGTAGTTCTTACCTAGCGTTGCCACTAAAGCGGCAGTGTTTTCTGCTAACTGATTAGCATACACAGCGTTATCGGCAACGATAACCTTGCTTACGCCTTCTAACTTAGCACCCGCTTCAGCCGCTGCTTGGCAAGCCGCGCCAGCAACTAACAGGTGAATATCGCCACCAATGATTTTAGCCGCTGCCACTACGTTAGCAGTCACAGGGGCTAGATCAGAATTATGATGATCAGCAATCACTAAAATGCTCATTAGACCACCTTCGCTTCGTTTTTCAGTTTATCAACCAGCTCTTCAACGCTGCCCACTTTAATGCCTGCAGAACGCTCTGCTGGTGGCTCTACTTTTAAAGTTTTCACTTTAGAAGCAGTGTCTACACCGTAATCCGCCGGCGTTTTAACATCCATTGGCTTCTTTTTAGCTTTCATTATGTCTGGAAGCTTAGCATAGCGTGGCTCATTCAAACGCAAGTCAGCACTAATAACTGCTGGCAGGCTAATTTGAATGGTTTGCAAACCACCATCAATTTCACGGTTAACGGTTGCTTTACCGTCTTCAACAACCAACCCAGAAGCAAAAGCACCCTGAGAGAAACCAGCCAATGCAGCAAGCATTTGCGTGGTTTGGTTGTTATCAGTATCAATCGACTGCTTACCCATCAGAATAATCTGTGGCTGTTCTTCTTCAGCAACTTTAGCCAAAATTTTGGCAACGGCCAAAGAGCTTAACTGCTCGTCAGTTTCAATTAAAATACCACGGTCAGCACCCAAAGCCATAGCAGTACGCAGCTGTTCTTGGGCAGTTTTAGGGCCAATAGAAACAGCGATAACCTCAGTAGCTACGCCTTTTTCTTTTAGACGAACCGCTTCTTCTACTGCAATTTCGCAAAAAGGGTTCATCGACATTTTGACGTTGGTCAGATCGACACCTGACTGGTCAGCTTTAACACGAACTTTGACGTTGTAATCAACGACACGTTTGACAGCGACAAGAACCTTCATAGATTCTCCGTTTTTCAGTGGTTGAACCGACAGGCCAAAGGTTTAGCCTGCTTCATAAAAAATTTTGACCTACTAAATGACTTATAAAAATAACTAAGCCTGTTAAACAACAAGTAAATAATGACTGCAATGAAGCTTTCAGTCAAACTTGACTTGAAACTGACGAGTCACATTTTTATGACTATAATGCCAGCTTTTAGAATTACACTGCTGTTAGTTAGTTTACAGCACACACTTTACACTTTATTTGCTTAAGATAGGTGCTTGTTAAGCTGTTTATTTTAACCGACCCTTGACCAAAAGCAAACGGCCGTTTTAAATGCACTTTAGCCAAGTGTAAAAAATACAACAAGCCTGAGGAGACAAGCTATGGAACGCGATTCTATGGAATTTGATGTACTAATTGTAGGTGCCGGTGTTGCTGGCTTATCTGCTGCCATTCGTTTAAAACAACAAGCCAACGAAGCAGACAAAGCGCTTGAAGTTTGTGTTGTTGAAAAAGGTGCTGAAGTCGGCGCGCACATTTTATCGGGTGCTGTTATTGAAACCCATGCCCTTGATGAGCTAATTCCTAACTGGAAAGAATTAGGCGCACCCGTAAAAACATTAGTCACTGAAGACCACGTTTTTTTACTACGCAATGAAAAATCGGGCATTAAATTACCCAACCTTGCTGTGCCTAAAACCATGCACAATGCGGGTAAAAACTACATTATTAGCCTAGCCAACTTAACACGCTGGTTAGGCGAGCAAGCCGAAGCATTGGACGTTAATATTTTCCCAGGCTTCCCTGCTGCCAGCATTATTTATGGCGAAAAAGGCGAAGTTCAGGGCGTTATTACCGGCGATATGGGCATAGGGGCCAATGGCGAGCAAAAAGACAGCTTCACCCCAGGCATGGAACTTAAAGCCAAATACACCCTATTTGCTGAAGGCGTACACGGCCATTTAGGTAAAGAACTGATTGCCCATTACAAACTAGCCGAAGGCAAAGATGCCCAGCATTACGGTATCGGCATTAAAGAATTGTGGGAAATTGACCCTGCCAAACACAAGCCCGGTTTAGTGGTACATGGTTCTGGCTGGCCTTTACCTAAAGACACAGGCGGCGGTTTCTTCTTGTACCACGATGAAAACAACCAAGTCGAAGTCGGTTTAATTATTGACCTTTCTTACTCTAACACCTATTTGTCGCCTTTTGACGAATTTCAGCGCTTAAAGCACCACCCTGTTCTAAAGCAATACTTAGAAGGCGGCAAGCGCATTGCTTACGGTGCACGTGCCATTACTAAGGGTGGTTTTAACTGCCTACCTAAAATGACCTTCCCAGGCGGCCTATTAATTGGCTGTAACGCTGGTACGTTAAACTTTGCCAAAATCAAAGGCGTTCATACCGCCATGAAAACTGGCATGTTAGCAGCTGAAAGTGTATTTGAAGCCATTAAAAGTGGCGATGAAGGCGGTCAAGAACTCACCAGCTACACAGAAAACTGGGCTGCTTGTTGGGCCAATGCCGAACTTAAAAGCACCCGTAACTTTGGCCCAGCCATGCACAAGTACGGCACTTTCTTGGGTGGTACATTTAACTTTATCGACCAAAATATTTTTGGCGGCAAGTTGCCCATTACCCTGCACGACACCACGCCTGACTATGCCATGCTAAAGCCTGCTAGCGAGTGCCAGAAAATTGATTACCCTAAGCCCGATGGCGTTTTAAGCTTTGATAAACTCTCTTCTGTTTATTTATCTAGCGCCATTCACGAAGAAGATCAGCCAGTGCATTTGCGTTTAACTGACCCTGATTTGCCTTTGCGTGACAACCTACCTATGTACGATGAACCTGCGCAGCGTTATTGCCCAGCAGACGTGTATGAGATTGTAGAAGATGTACCTGGAGAACCTAAGTTCCAGATCAACTTTTCTAACTGTGTACACTGTAAAACCTGTGACATTAAAGACCCAGCGCAGAATATTACTTGGGTAACACCTGAAGGTGGTGGCGGTCCTAACTACCCTAATATGTAATATTTTAGTTTTTAAGTAATAAAAAAGGAGGCCTAGGCCTCCTTTTTGTTGTTTAGAATTTGGAATTAATCCATATAACGGCAAAGGTAAGCGCTCTGCTCTTCTACTTTTACCTGAAAAGAACTAGCCGCTGGCACGTTAAAGCTTTGCCCTTTGTTAAAGGTGCGTAAAGCAGGATCGCCCGGCAACTGCACTTGCAAGCTACCAGAAACCACGGTCATTTCTTCAGCTTTGGAAGTGGAAAATGCATAGTTACCCACGTCCATAACACCCATTGTTAAAACACCTTCATTGTTGGTTAAGGCAATGGACTTTACCTGACCATCAAAATATTCGTTTACTTGTAACATGCTAGTATCTCCCTGTGTTTTTCTTTGGCATTAAAAGACGTATTCACTGGCAATGCACTGCAAGGTTTGGCTGTGCAACCCAAGGTCTTTGCCAGCACCTTTGGTGTAAGGGTGCATATCATAGGCCGACAAAAACACACCCCGCTCTTTAATGGAACG
>CANQLY010000153.1 GCA_947624795.1 uncultured Marinospirillum sp. | reverse complement strand
TTAAGACCCACACGCCGCCGCCCAACGCTTGAGTTCTTCCTCTGAGACGTTACCCCGCTATAAAGGGGATTAAGACCTTTGTCCGGACAGTTATGCGCTACCCAGTATTGCTCTGAGACGTTACCCCGCTATAAAGGGGATTAAGACAGCACAAAAAGCGCCCCTAACGAAATTTCGCTAGGGGCGCTTTTTTATACAAATTTGTCTGTCCAGCAACTTAATAAAACTAGTCCATACTCCTTCTATACCGTTTTAATCCTTTTTTTTTGGAGCGTGCCTATGTCCCCCGATGCCTTACAAACTGCTTTGTCTATTCTTGCTTCTGCCCCCGATCTTATTAACCGCCTGGGCTTATTACCTAACGTGAAAACCAAAACGATGGGTGGTGATTTTTGGTGGAATGATTTAGCCCACTCTAATGGCTGGCGTGTACAGCGTAATAGTGTTTCAGGCCACTGCCGCATTTTAGATGACCAAAACGTGCGTCATGCTTGGGGCGCTGAAAGTGAAGTGATGGCCTTTTTTCAAAAACTGCTGAATGGCCGCTATTAATAGCCGCCCTTCTTGCCAGCTAAAATAGCTGGTTTGCAATAGCTACCAAACGTCACTGTAATCTGAGTTAACTGCCGCTACTTGCGGGCTAGGTGTTGTAGCGGCCTTGTTTAAATGTTCTTCCAAAAGTAATGAAGGACTCGCCTTGAGTTCATCAAGGTTATTATAAACAAGCATACCCTCCCGAATAAGCTGGCTAGAACAAGCTTCATGACGCCAGTCTTCATAGTTACCTATTACAAACAAATGGTGCTTAGCACGGGTAACAGCAACATTAATAAGGTTAGGCTTGCTGTTTACCCACTTAATACCACCCGTGGTTTCCCTAACCTTTGAAGCTGCCAAACAAAAAATAACAACCGATGCTTCTTTGCCCTGAAAGGTATGCACAGTGCCGATATTACCTAGCGCAAAGTCAGCAACTTTAGCCTCTGGCTTACCATCGAGCTGGGCTGCTTTTTCCATCCATTCTTTGTTAGCGGCTTCTTTATAAAGCCCTCTCCAAGTGCTTTGCAGCTCGTTTTTCATCTGGGTAAAGGGTGTAATTAGGTAAATGCCCCCTTGAGCCATTGCTGGTTGTTGCTCCACTAAATAACGAACTAGCTCAAAAGCGGTAGCTGCCTCGGTATGGTTTTTATAGCGGGTGCTTTTAATTAAATCTTTGCTTTCAACTACCTTTACCCAACCAGAA
This sequence comes from uncultured Marinospirillum sp., assembly GCA_947624795.1. Classification (GTDB taxonomy): domain Bacteria; phylum Pseudomonadota; class Gammaproteobacteria; order Pseudomonadales; family Halomonadaceae; genus Marinospirillum. The sequence goes on along the minus strand of CANQLY010000153.1, from coordinate 3,593 downwards.
GAAACTGACTTCCAGCCATAGGGTGCGGTAGCTAAAACCATTCTTTTGTCATAGGCAAGTTCATTAGCGATTGAGAACATTGGCTCTGTACAACGGCGATGAACTAGCAGAGGTAAACCGACTTCCCTTTGCCCTAGCATTGCTTTGATGGGGCCTGCATTATCGGCAATAAGCTGGGCCGAAGACTCGCTGACTAGGTAACGATCGCCCCAAGCGACTTGGCCATCTTGGTTAGACACAGCGATAAAGTCTGCTGCAATTCCCCTATCAATCTCTCCCTGCATTGGAACCACAGGCTCTAGCTGTATTGGGTCTCCCACAACCATGGCTTGCTTACTACGTTGCAGCAGACCAGCAATATGATAGTTAACCGATTGTCCCGCTTCATCAAACATAGCTAAACCAATGGTGGCCTTCTTCTGCATTAAACGGAATTGGCTTTCTACCGATGATAAGGATGTTGAAACCACAGGAAAAAGCAAGAACAACAAACCCCATAACTTCTCGTGGCTAGGTGTGTTTTCATGGCTTTGATACTGACCGTTAATCAACTGAGGTAACAGTTTTAAATCTTCTTTTAACTCTGCGGCATTCAGTTTAATCAGTGCTTCGTTAACCTTTAAAGCGGCAATAAACAGACTCGTTCTAAGTTGGTTTAATGCCTGACTACCTAAAGGAGAAAGCTGTTGGATGCGTGCTTCACCTTCTAAGGGCTCTTCTTCACCCTGTAAGTTATAAGCCGTTTTAACTATTAAATGCTTATTCGGGCAGATTCCCCATTTATCAAAACGGCCTGAATTAATATCTCCCAATGCTTCTTGGTGGTGTTCTAACAAGGCATTAAAAGCATCCTTGGCCTGCTGGTAGTCAGCTGTTAGCTCTGTTTTCCAAATCTTTGATGCCCACCACACTTGCGATAACTTCAACAGTGCTTCAAGCGATTTTTCCCAACGCTCTTCGTCTAGCTGGCACCATTTTTCAATAAATTCTTCTAAGGGCATTTCATTAGCAACAACCTTTTGAAGGTTTACGCTAAAGGGTTCTAAAAACTCCATGTGTGTCTTTAGGTACTTTTCTGAAGTTTTAATACCTAAAATAAAGGCGGGTATTTGCTTGCCAGTATCCAGCTCAGTGAAATAATCAATAAGCACGGTTTGTGCTTCTTCTTGTTTAATTTTTTTTAATTGGTACACCAGAGGAGACAAGCCAAGGTAGTCACTTAAGCCATTTAGGTATTTAAGTAATTTATTTAGTCTGTGGTCGCAAAAGGCTTTTCGATTAGAACTATTACCTAATACACCGCAGAACAAACCCCACTCGTCCTCTTGCGCTTGTTGGCGAAAATAACCTATTTCTGTTTGAAATGCTTTGTCTATCTTGGCTAAAGAGGGTAACTCTTTTGATATATTTTCAACTGCCTTATTATTACTTGAGGCAACAACAATAGAGGCATCTAGCACTTGTTTAAGCGCCTCATCAGAACTAAGCCAAGAAGCATCAGTCGATTCTTGTTTAAGTAGCTGCATTGTCCGAATCACAAAACGATCGGCTATAACATCTTTCAATAAGGTGGTTTTGCCTGTTCCGGGTGGGCCATTAACCGCAACAATAGGATTATCAATTTTCTTTGTGGCTAGGTTAACAGCACAAGACTGCAAGAGGCTAAGGCCATACTGTGGGTTTTCAGGCCAGCGCCCTTTAGGAAAACCCCGTGTCATAGCAAAATACTTGTCGCTATCTTCTATTGCTGAACCAAGCAAGGTTTGATTTTGGTTACCCAATAAATATTGGTAAAGCGCAGGTGATAACGCATCTTTAGCTGAACTTTTACTGATTTCTTCTGCGATAGTGTTCAAATCAGCGGCAAAAAAAGGGCCTAACTGGTTTTGTTCATTGCCATCTGGGTAATAGCAATAGCGCCAGCGAAAGGTAGTTATATCTTCTAGGTCACTTTTAATTTTGCTCGGGTTAATAGCTTCATCTAGCCTATCTTGTTTATTCACCTCAACCGCTTTAGCGTAGTTTTCCATAAAGCTTCTAGCTTCAGGAGTAGGCCAAAACTCTCTTGCTATACTCCTATTTACCTCAATAAGCCCCTGCTTTAATTCTGCTGTTGTTAAAGGCTTAAGCGCTTCTGAATCAGGGTCTTGATTAGCTGATAAATGGGTATTTAATAGCTGCTCAATAGACGCAAGGCTAGCTTCAACCCAGTCCATTAAAGACATATTCTTAGGTACTGCACTAGGGCAGCGGCGGTAAAGGGTGCGAATTGTTGCTAGATTGATGACCTTATCTTGGCTATCTTCAGACAACTGCCAAGTTAGGTGTTTTTGTCCTGTTGCATCATCCGTAGTTAAGGTTGGAATAAGAGCCACGCCTAAAAGATAACTTCTAGGCGTTACTGTATTTGGATGCAAAGGCTTACCGCTAGCTGCTTCATTGTTAGTGAACAAATAGCCAGCACGGTGGCACTGAAACATTACAAATAATTTGCTGTCTTTGTTTATTTTTGGAAAGTGCTGCTCATCGTTTAACCAGTGTTTATCGAAGTTGTCTGCAGGTTCACTAACAATGCCTTTTTTATAATCGAAGGGGCATTCAGGAATATCAAAAAGCTCAAAATCTAACCAGTAATTTAGAATGGATAGAATTTGTGAATCACTTAGCGAAGGCGGCTTAACGGGTGTTGCTTCTGCTTCGGGTGTTGCTACAGCCTTCTTGTTTAGTTGCGTTGGTTTTGATGCTAAGTCAGTTTGACGACCAAACAAGGTATTAACGAGTTCCTTTAGAGAAAATCGCATCTCTACTCCTTGATTTATAATCTGCTTTATACGCTAAGCTTTGCTGCCTAGTTTTTTATTTATTTTATTGTAAATAAATCAATAGAAGCTTAATACTTTTAAAGCTATAAAAACTAAAAAAACAGAACCGCTAGCTTAGCTGTCTAGCGGTTGTTGGGTTTTAATCCTCTATTTCTCTAATGGCTGTAATAGTAATTCGGTTACCTTGCCTGTCAATATCAACATCTACAAAAGCTCTTTTCTTTTTAGCTTTATCTTTAGTTTTTTTAGATAGCTGACTAAAGAACTTTCCGCTAGCAATCTCTTTCTTACCACCGCCTAGCTCACGCTCTACTGTCAGTTCACCAGCGCCTGGGTTGGTTGCACTAATCCGCACTTTTTTCCAGGTTTCTACGCCCATAGCAATACCGGCATCAGCAAGTCTTTCTTTCTTTTCTTTTTCGGCTAACTCTTGCTCTATTGCTTCTCGTTCTTCAGCACTTTTAAATCTAAGCAGTGTATCTTTTTCATCAAAGGTCATGTGACCATAACCCGCCGCCGTTTTTGCACCTGCACCTAACCAAGCTAGTGCATTTTTTAAGTGCTCCATTGCCTCTTCTGCTAGGCCTTCTTTTTGTGCTTCTGGTGTACGTGGCACTATAGAAAAGACAAAACGGGCATCACTAGCCACTAAAAAAGGGACAGGGACAGGATTATGCCAATCCCCAGGTTGGCTTTCTTCAGTAATTCTATCGCCTCCCTGTTCATACCACTTACCCAGGTGTGGTGTCATAATATCGACAGAAACACGTG
>CANQLY010000152.1 GCA_947624795.1 uncultured Marinospirillum sp. | reverse complement strand
CTACGACCAATATTTCTAAGCTGCCTGTGCGGCAGATAACAACACGCTGATGATCTAGGCTATTCATTTCAGTTTCTAAGCTGCCTGTGCGGCAGATAACTCGGCCAACTGCTACGCCGTGGCAGAAAATACTTTCTAAGCTGCCTGTGCGGCAGATAACAGTTATAGACTACAGCTATCCTATTCATTTTTAAAGAGCTTTATACATTTTTGCACCAAAAACCCTTTTTTCTAACTAAAAAATAAGCCCTTTAAAATCAAGGGCTTACTTTACTGCTAAAAATTAGGGTTAAAACCAAGGAATCGTTGCTTCTGCACTTAATCCATAGCTATTCAATTTACCCTGTAAAGGCTGATCCATTAATGAACCATGCTCAACATAAACACGCATACGATTACTATTAGACAAACTCTTAACTTCTAAATAAGGAAGCTTATCTGTTGCTAGTGGGTTTTCAGGAATCTGCTTAATGGCTTCTATTTCTGTTAACCAGCCTTTGGCAATTGAGCGTTTACGCTTATTGTGTGCGCTTTTAACTTGCACACGCTTAACAACACGGTATTTGCAACCCGTTGGTGCTTCTTTAATGTCAGAAAAACTACAATAGTCTTTCATGCCTTGTAACCAGTTTTCTGCCATTAAAGTGTTTAATGGTTCAGCTCTACCATGCAGCCGAAGCTTACCACCCAAGCGCTTGTTTTTAACATCAGGAAAGCTAACAGCCACTTGACCTTGAGCAACTTTATTCATTGCACGGTGGAATTTAGCAAACAAAGCATTTAATAATGTCTGCTCATTAAATTCAGGATCTGGCAGAAGCTGAATATCTAAATAACATTCCATATTTGCTCCGTTTTATTAACCTGCTTCACCAAATACTCCACCACGAATTAGCACACCAATAACGTAATGCTGATTTTCTAATGAAGGCTCTTTGTCTTTAAGCACCCAGTTGTCTAATAAATTATAAAAATCAATTTTAGCAGTCGGTTGACGGTAAGCCGTACCGCGGTTAGTAACAGAACCATAAGGTTCAATAGCAATGGGACCTACAGTGTCAGCCTCTGGGTACCAAGTATCAATCGTACGCAAGGCATTACCAATTTTTTGTGAGTGCATGGCAGCAACTTGATTAATCTGATAAAGAAACTTACTTTTTTTACCATTTTTACTGCTAGTGCTATCTAATACTAGCTCTTGCGAAGGGAATACCTCTTGCCCTTCACCCATACGAACAAAGGCTTCAACTTGTAATAATACAAAACCGCTACCCAGTAAACCCTGTTGAATTAAGTTAGCCAAAGGTTGGATTAATGCATCTTGTGTACCAAACTCTCGCAAACTCAATTCTAAAGCGTCAAAAATCCAAGTATTCGCTTTTTTTCCATCAGTAATCTGATGAACACGCACTTCAACTTGCTCTGCACCCACACGGTTACGCCATAAAAAGCGACCATTTGCCAAGTTTTCAGCATAACGCTTGGCTAGTTCAGTAAACTGTTCACGCTCAACATAGTCATTAATAACACCTGCTATTTTTGCTTGGTAGTTAGGTTCACTGCACACCGAAGGTGTTGCTAAATCACCATGCACACGCAAACTAAAACTTACTTTTAGCGTGTCAGTTTCAGGGCTTAAGCTGGCAGTATCCACTTTTTGCAAGTTGGGTTTATTAATCTCAGCGTCCATTTTTAATGGGTCATTGGCAGTAGCAGGCTTCTGGCGGTTTGAAATCGTACCACGCACTGCTTTTTCTGAAACAATGATGGGTTGCCATTGTTGCAAGCTATCACGCTCATCCCAGTTACCGGCATACATCAATGCATCAGAGTTTGCATGTTTACGCTCAAAAGCCAGTACAGGCGCTGTTTTCAAAGTGGTTTTAGTGGTTGGTTTAGCCATAATTAAGTTTTCCTTTTAATTAATAATCATCGTCATAAAAATTGTTATCGGTTAATTCAATTGCTTCTGGTGCTTCTTGTGGTGCTTTTCCTCGACAAAGGTAATGCCCTCCTTGCTCATCTTCTTCATAGTGGTAATGCCACAGCATGTCATCAGGCTTTTTAATACGGTGCGGGCCTACCCACTGTCCAATGCTATAAGCACTTTCCACAAAGCGAAAAGGTACTTGGTTATCCCTTGCTCGAAGCACACTACCCGCTTCATACAATTCAGATATAGCTTCAAAACCAACGGATAAAGGTACAAAATAACCCTGTTCAGGTTTGGGTTTAATACGCCAGTTTGCCGGTGTTTCACCAACAATGGGCGTGCCTTCAAAATCATCGGCAACAACGGCTTCAGAATCTAAAGCAACAAAATCTAACCAGCTATCTAATAGTTCTGTTGCTGAATTTTCAGCCAGCCTTTCTCGATGGTGAGCCGTCAATGCGTCTTGCCGATCTTTTAATACAAAACCTGGGATTGAGCGCAACATCCAACGTCTAAATTCTCGTTCACCTGCATCTGAATTATCTTCTAGGTCTAAAACTTTAACACTGCCAAGTTGGGTAATGGTGCCACCGGCTAAACGCTGTCCTTCTGCTTTGGTACGAACGTTATTAATGAATACCTTTTGGCGCTGCTCTTGCGTTCCTTCACCTAACGCCAAGTCCGTAACCTTAAACTTACACTCAATTAATAGACTAACCGCAAGGTGCATACGCCCCTCTTCATTAAAGGGCGCTGTTTTTCCTTCATGGGTGACAGGGTTGCGTGTCAGTGAAAAAACTGTTTCGTAGCCAATTCGGTGGGCTTGCACTTGGTGCTGATGGCAAATAATGCCAACACCGCCCAAACAAGCTTGGTCGCCGTATTCTTTTTGCAATTTGCGTGACAAAGCGTGGGTGTAACCACAAAAATGGGTGGGACTTGGAAAACCATAGGTAATGCCCGAAATGGCATTAGCATTTTCAACACGAATATTTCTTAGTAATAAATAATGGCTCATTCCATGACCTCCAAATCCATAACTAGCTGTTTGGCTTCACTATTAATTTGTTTAGCAAAATAGGTATTTTCATCATCTGCCATTAGCAACTTTTCAGTTGTTAATTCTTGCGCTAAAACTTGAGCAAAGGTTTTAGCTATAATTTTCTGCCAATCATTATTTGATTTTTCTAAAATAATTGCTTCATCCGTTGCCTTTGGGTCTAGCCAGCAACGTTCTGCCAAATTTAGTTTAATGGTTGAATCTGCACTCCAATCGGGCGCTAACTGCCAAAAACTAGCAGCATAATTGTGTAGCTCATCCACCATTTGTGTAATAAACGCTGATCTTTTATTACGAACATCAAGATTATTCATGTTTCTTTGCGATGCATATTCTAAAAATTTCTGCAACCCTTTAACCAGCCCTTTAATTTTATAACGATACCCCTTCCAAAACTGGACACTAGAAGCAGGTGGCTTTAGCTGAACTTTCCAGCTAGGAGGCTGGGTGTTAAATAAATAAAGCTTCCCACCTCTTTTACTATTCAATAAAGAAATATTCTGTGGCTTTGTGCCGCCAAATGTTTGTACAGCTAAATTCAGAAAATCACGGGTAGACTGATTTGAATAAAGTGTTTTTCTTTTTAGGTCTCTGAGTTGTTTAGCTTCTTCACTGAAACGATGAAATTGAATGCGTTGGTAAATTTTTTGATGTAAAGAAGTTGCCGATAAAGGCGCTAAAAGATGGTAATTTTGCTCTGTAGCAGAAGAAGCAATAGGAAAGTACAGCTGTTTAGCCAAACTATGACTTGTGGGCGCGGTGTTTTCTAAAGCCTTAGAAAAGCCTTGCATCCATTCTTTGACCTGCTGCTCTGTGCCTAAAGCATCAAGCGGCGCACTTACTTGTTCAGCTATAAAGTCTAATAAGTGCTTATCTTCAGCTTTAAGTAGCAATAAATTGGCAACATCCAATGCCGCAGCATTCCCAACCACATCAGCTTCTAACCCAGTTACCGAGCGACTAGTTAGGTAATCACTTGCCAAAGAAGCCGTTACCAAAATACTACTACCCTTAGCATCTGAGTGGGTATATTTTAGTGCGTGAGTAACAAGGCTTATTTGCTTTGCTCTTAATGCTGCATCTGTTAACCAATTAGAAGGTAGGAACCTCTGCTCCTCTGCAAGGCGTTTAGCAGGTAAATTAATTTCATAGTCAGCTAGCGCATCTCCTTCCAGTGCTAATTTAGCTTTATTCGAGTCCTTATCAAACTTTTCTAGCCGCTCAACACCACGATTAGCAATGTAGTCTTTTATTTTTTCTGTGAGCTGCATAGCTCCTCCTTTTTTAATTTACCAATTACCTTAGGCACATAATAGACAATAAACAAAAACTTTCAACCTATGCTTACCTTGTTTTAATTTAAAATAACGGAAGAGGTCGGAGAAGCGATTTTTACTTATGCTATAAAGCACTTTATACTGCGCCGCACTTCCGCACAGGAAGCTCAGAAATATGCTTACCTTGTTTTCAAGGTTTCTTTAACTGCCGTACAGGCAGCATCAGCTTTTAAAGTCTTTATGGATGCCCAACCAAGGATGGTAAAGCCATTTTTTTAAGCTTTTCTTACCAAAAACACCTAACCGAATTTCACCAAAGCGTTTACTTAAACTAGCCACATCCTTGTCAAATCGCTCTGCCTGCTCAAACAACAAAACTTCCATAGTGGTCTCAAGCCAAGGTTGCACACTGGTTGTAAATACTACCTCTTGGGATTCAAACTCTTTTTGCCTTAAAATAAAGTCACCCTGCTCGTTAATAGAGCCAAAAACCGCAGCCTCTGCTTCGTCTGCAAGGTAAAGAATAAAAGCTTCATCGGGGGCTGACTTACGAAAGGAGCTAAGGCGCTGCATTTC
>CANQLY010000151.1 GCA_947624795.1 uncultured Marinospirillum sp. | reverse complement strand
TATAGGCTCTTGTAGGGGTATGATTATTCGTTATCTGCCGCACAGGCAGCTTAGAAATTCGTAAAAAGCGCCAAGGTTCGGCAGGTAACGTTATCTGCCGCACAGGCAGCTTAGAAAGTCCTCTTTTTTTACTTCCACGGGCTGAGGTGGTTATCTGCCGCACAGGCAGCTTAGAAAACTTTAACTCTCCTGCAAGTTGTAAGTGTGTTGTTATCTGCCGCACAGGCAGCTTAGAAATTGTACATGCAGAACTTTTCGGATACCCAGTAGTTATCTGCCGCACAGGCAGCTTAGAAAGATGTGACTAGGTAGTTATCACAAACAGACAAGTTATCTGCCGCACAGGCAGCTTAGAAATTTTTGCAATTAACTTCTAGGTTTTTGTAGTTGTTATCTGCCGCACAGGCAGCTTAGAAAAGCAAAAGAACAGTAAAAAAGTCGATAGACGTGTTATCTGCCGCACAGGCAGCTTAGAAAATTTCTGTCCAGCTGGGCGCAATAATCGGAGAGTTATCTGCCGCACAGGCAGCTTAGAAATCTCGTATCGTCATATAGTTGCGCTGGTAGTTGTTATCTGCCGCACAGGCAGCTTAGAAATGCAAAGCGCATACTGCTGGCAAGCTGCTGAATTTATCTGCCGCATAGGCAGCTCAGAAATATCCAGCAAGTCATGGGTTAATCCTTCGTCCGTTCACTGCCGGATAGGCAGCTCAGAAAAGCCTCCGCAGCATCAAGGACACCAGTGGTGTGTTCACTGCCGGATAGGCAGCTCAGAAAACACCAACTCAAAACCCAAACACCCCACGCCCGTAGGGGTGTTTCTATATGCATGACCGAGTTTTAGCTTTTGATGAAGTCTTCCCCGTGCTGTTGGTGTCTCTACTTTTAGAAAGTACAGACAGCTTATAGTGCGTTACAATAATTAAAAAAATGCTGCGTACACTAGAGAGAAAGCAAATCAATGAGCAATAAAAATAATCTTGAAGCTGAAGCTATTTCAGCAGTCCGCAACTGGGTTGATACTTTTGTTGTAGGCATGAATCTTTGCCCTTTTGCAAAGCGTGAGCTAGTAAATAATCGGGTACGCTTTATTACCACCAATGCAACAACAGAAGACGCTTTATTAATGGCTTTAAAGCTAGAGTTAGAGCTGCTAACTACTGATCCTTCAATAGAAACAACGCTACTGATTCCTACCCATGTGCTGCAAGATTTTTATGATTTTAACGATTTTTTAAATGATGCAGACCGGTTGTTAGTGGAAATGGCGCTAGAAGGGGTTTATCAGGTCGCCAGTTTTCATCCAAACTATCAATTTGGCGGAACAGAGCCAGAAGATGCAGAAAACTACACTAACCGTTCACCTTATCCAGTATTGCATTTAATACGTGAAGAAAGCCTAGAAAAAGCAATTGCTAGTTACCCTAATGTGGATGCTATTCCAGAAAGAAACATTGCGCTAATGAATGAATTAGGAATAGAAAAATTACACGCTTTACTTAAAAATTGCTTTAAAAATTAAGCGTTTATCGTTGGTTTTTCAGTAAATTTGAATAACGGCCTTGCCAACTTAGCTTGCTGCTGTTATTATTCTGGCCGCAATCAAGCAGTAACCGATTGTTTTTGTGGTGGCCCCTATTGGTGCTCTCGCAACGCAAAATCATGAACCCCGCCAGGCCCGGAAGGGAGCAACGGTAATGATTAATGTGTGTGCCGAGATGTTGCTGATAGGGGCCATCTCCATTTCTGCTTTAAAATCTGCTTCAAAACCTGTTTAAGAAAAGGTTAGAAAACCCCACTTTCTAAACCGGCTGCCATGGTTAAGCCTAGCTCTTCCACACTTTTTAAAAAATTATTTTGCCATTCGCCTTTAAGCGTTAATGGTTCTTGCACCCAATTCCAGCGCAAACCAGTGACTATGCTTTCTACGGCGCGGCGTGTGCCTGTGCCATCTAAACCGGCACGTATATAAAGGGCGCAGGGCAGGCCTTGTTTTTTTTCAAGTACTGGGTAATAACAGCGGTCAAAAAAATCTTTTAAAGCACCGCTCATATAGCCTAAGTTTTCTGTGGTGCCTAAAATAATCCCATCAGCAGCCAGCACATCTTCGGACGTGGCTTCTAAAGGCGGAACCCAGCGGCTGGTCACGCCTTCTATATCTGGGTGCTGTGCGCCTTTTAAAAGTGCATCAACTAAGGCTTGCGTGTTAGGTGAAGGGGCGTGGGCAACAATGAGTAGTTGTTTGTTAGGCATGATTTATTTCCTTAAAAACGTATCTTCCTAGTAGAATAGCAGCAATTAATTGGGTTTCAGCTTAAATTAGGAAAGTGAATGAAAATTTGGGTCGATGCAGATGCCTGCCCTAGTGTGTTGCGAGAAATTTTATTTAAAGCAGCAGAAAGGGTGGAAATTCCACTTATTATGGTGGCTAATCAGTATTCTAAAGTACCGGCAAATTCAAAATGGATTAGCGCGATTCAGGTAATGCAAGGCTTTGATGTGGCCGATGATGAAATTGTGCGTAGGGTTGAAACGGGTGATCTAGTGATAACCAGCGACATTCCTTTGGCAGCTGAAGTCATTGAAAAAGGCGGCTTGGCATTAAATGCTAGGGGCGAGCTGTATACACTAGATACCATTAAAGCACGGCTGAATATGCGTGATTTTATGGATACTATGCGTAGCAGTGGCATTCAAACTGGCGGGCCAGCTGCGTTAAGTCAGGCAGACAGGCGTGAGTTTTCTAATCAGTTAGACAGAATTTTAACCCGTTACCAACGCAAACTAAAAACCAATAGTGAAATAAATAGCTAATAGTGGTTGACATAGCTTTAGAATAAGCGCATTCTTCAATCCGTTGGTTGCAAGGTAGTAATAAGTGTTTTGACAGTACTGTGATCGAAGTTTAGCATTAGCTTTATTTTTTCGGTAACCCCAGTTCTTGATTAGGCCTATCTTGATTCCCGCAACATTGAGCTTTGGAAATCACTCCTAACAGTTCTGAATTTTATTTTTTATAAGGTATTATCGAAATGGCTAACGGCACAGTAAAATGGTTTAACGACACTAAAGGTTTTGGCTTTATTACTCCTGATGATGGCGGCGACGACCTATTTGCTCACTTCTCTGAAATTCAATCACAAGGCTTCAAGTCTTTGGCTGAAAACCAGAAAGTTTCCTTTGATGTGACCACAGGTCCTAAAGGCAAGCAAGCTGCGAACATCCAAGTTATCTAATAACTTAGAGTTCAACTGGTTTTAACTAACCAGTTAGCTTCTTAAAAACCCACCTTAGTTGGTGGGTTTTTTTATGCCTGCTTTTTAGTATTTAACCCTAGTAGCTTACACACCGCCTTGCGTTAGGCGTGCTGGGTCAAGCAAAACGGCTAACTCTTCTCTTGAAATATCCGTCTGCTCTGCTGCTACATCAATTATTGCTCTACCTTCTTTATAAGCTTGTTTGGCTATTTTTGCGGCTTTTTCATAACCAATTAAAGGGTTAAGTGCGGTGACTAAAATAGGGTTACGTGCCAAAGCTTCGTCTAACTGAGCTGTATTTACTTTAAAGCTACTAATGGCTTTATCGGCCAAAAGCCTGCTGGCGCTGCTAAGAATTTCTAAACTATCAATTAGGCTTGCTGCAACCAGCGGTAGCATTACATTCAGTTCAAAGTTACCAGACTGCCCTGCAATACTAATACTCGTGTCATTACCCATTACTTTAGCTGCCACCATAGCCACGGCTTCAGGAATAACAGGGTTTACCTTACCGGGCATAATTGAAGAGCCGGGCTGTAAGGCTTCCAGTTCGATTTCACCTAAACCGGCTAAGGGGCCTGAATTCATCCAGCGTAAATCATTGCTGATTTTCATAAGGCTAATGGCGGTAGTTTTTAGCATTCCCGACAAGGCAACGGCAGTATCTTGTGAACCAATTAAGGCAAATAAATTATTGCCGGATTTAAAGCTCAGCCCCGTTTGCTCGCTTAACACTGCACAAAAGCGTTCAGCAAATTCAGGGTGAGCATTTATACCGGTACCTACTGCTGTGCCGCCTTGGGCTAAGCTTTGTAATTGTGGCTGAAGGCTGATTAGGCGTTCACTGTTTTGTTGAATTTGTGCAGCCCAGCCGCCCAGCGTTTGCCCTAAAGTGACTGGCATGGCATCCATTAGGTGGGTGCGCCCCGTTTTAACGAAATGCCCCACTGCTTTGGCTTTATCTAAACAACGTGCTTCTAGCTGTTTCAGCGCAGGTAAAAGGCTTTCATTTAACAACAAAGCGGCGCTTAGGTGAATGGTGGTAGGAATGACATCGTTACTGCTTTGGCTGCAATTAATGTGGTCGTTAGCACTAACAGGCTGGCCTAAAATGCGTGTGGCTAAGGTGGCTAGCACTTCATTGGCATTCATATTACTGCTGGTGCCAGAGCCGGTTTGATAAATATCAATAGGAAAATGCTGCATTAAAGCACCATCGGCTAGCAGCAAATCTGCCGCTTCTTCGATGGCTTCAGCCATTGCTGGGGTAATTAAACCTAGCTGCGCGTTAGCTTTAGCGGCGGTTATTTTTACCAACAATAAAGCACGAATAAAGCTTTCGGGCAGGGATTGCCCACTAATAGGGAAGTTGTTAATTGCCCGTTGGGTTTGTGCGGCATACAGCGCATTGGCAGGCACGTCTATATCGCCAAGGCTGTCTTTTTCGATACGTAAATCAGTCATAATGATTGAACCCTTTGATAATTAATCTGGCTCTTCGCATTTAAGGGTGTAGCTGCTTTTTAAATCCACCTGATTCTAACAAGCACCTTGCTATGTAGTTGGTTAAATTTCTAAATCCCAGTGCTATGCCTCGTAAGTGCTCCAGCCT
>CANQLY010000150.1 GCA_947624795.1 uncultured Marinospirillum sp. | reverse complement strand
GCACACAGCAGGCCAAGGTTAGCCATAATAGTTTATTAAGCGGCACGTCTTTCCATAGCCCAGCCACCACCGAAGCACTAAAGGCGGTATAAACCACCAACAAAATAGAAGTTTGATCTACCTTGCCCAACCAGCTGCGGTTGCCGCCTATCCAGTTAGCTATCCAAGGGCGCAGCAAGTGGCCTGCTAAAAAAGGCACTAATAACTGCAAGCTAATGCTGATTAAAGTATCTAAAAAAGAGAAATCAGCGCCTGAGGCATCTAAATTCAGTAAAATTAACACTAACAAGGGCGTTACTAAAATACCGATAAGGCTAGAAGCTGAGGCACTGCATACTGCCGCCGCCAAGTTCCCTCTTGCCAAAGCGGTAAAGGCGATGGCTGATTGCACCGTGCCGGGTAACGCACACAAATACAGCATTCCCATAGCCAGCTCGTTGCCTAATAAGGGGCGCAAGACGGGTAACAACAGCCAGCCAAGCAAAGGAAAAGCTAAAAAAGTAAAGCTAAACACTAGGCCATGCAGCCGCCAGTGCATGATGCCGGCTAAAATAGCCTGACGAGATAAGCGTGCACCGTGTAAGAAAAACAATAAACCTATGGCAAAGCGGGTAAGCCAAGTCATGATAAATTCACCTTGGCCTTGTGCTGGAATAACAGTTGCCAGTACCACCATGGTTAATAATAAAAGTGTGTAATTATCGAAAATGCGCCTGAAGGCTTGCCACATAACAAGGTTTCCTTGGTGTTATTGTTGCTCGTTATTCTAAAGAACAGGAGCTAAGCTGTAGAGTAGATGGTAAGTATATACGGGAGATTTATTATGCCAACACGCCTTACACTGATTAATAAAATAGCAGAACTTGCACTTGCAGCTAATTACCAACTAGCGACCGCAGAATCTTGCACCGGCGGCGGTGTGGCCAAAGCCCTAACCGAAGTGGCAGGCAGTTCGGCTTGGTTTACTTGTGGGTTAGTCACCTATTCTAACCTAGCTAAACAGCAGCTTTTAGACGTTTCTGTTACTAGCTTAGAAACCTACGGGGCGGTGAGTGAGCCGGTGGTTAAGGCCATGGTAAAAGGTGCATGTGAAAAAGGCTTGGCTAATCTTGCCGTTGCCATTAGTGGTGTGGCAGGCCCTGGCGGTGGTAGCCCAGAAAAACCCGTGGGCACAGTTTGGTTGGCTTGGGGCACGGCAGAGGTGCAACAAGCCACTTGCTTTAATTTTTCTGGCGACCGAAGGCAGGTAAGAGAAGCAAGTATCGATAAGGCTTTGCAAGGCTTGTTAAACTGGTTAGAAAAATCGGTTTAATCAATTCTTGCCTTACAGAAAAATACTGATAACCTATACAGCTATTTGTAGTCTATAATTTTAAAATCATAATTAATGCATCACATAAACAAAGGATAAAGATTTCATGGCTAATGATGAAAATCGCCAAAAAGCCCTTAGCGCAGCACTTGGTCAAATTGAAAAACAGTTTGGAAAGGGTGCCGTAATGCTAATGGGTGACCAGCCCAGAATTGCTATTCCATCGGTCTCTACTGGCTCTTTAGGTTTAGATATCGCCCTAGGTATTGGCGGTTTACCTTTTGGTCGTGTGGTGGAAATATATGGTCCAGAATCTTCGGGTAAAACCACACTTACCTTGTCAGTTATTGCACAAGCCCAAAAAATGGGTAAAACCTGTGCTTTTATTGATGCTGAACACGCCCTTGATCCTATTTATGCAGAAAAACTGGGCATTAACCTAGATGACCTATTGGTTTCTCAGCCAGACAATGGCGAACAAGCCTTAGAAATCACCGACTCTTTAGTGCGTTCAGGTGCGGTTGATGTCATTGTAATTGACTCGGTAGCAGCCCTGACACCCCGTGCCGAAATTGAAGGTGAAATGGGCGATTCCCACGTAGGCTTGCAGGCACGTTTAATGTCGCAAGCCCTGCGTAAAGTGACTGGTAATATTAAAAATGCTAACTGTTTAGTTATTTTTATTAACCAAATTCGCATGAAAATTGGTGTGATGTTTGGTTCACCTGAAACCACCACGGGTGGTAACGCACTTAAATTTTATTCTTCTGTGCGTTTAGATATTCGCCGCATTGGCTCGGTAAAAGCAGGCGATGAAGTAACAGGTAACGAGACGCGCGTTAAAGTGGTTAAAAATAAGGTTGCCCCGCCTTTTCGCCAAGCCGAATTCCAAATTCTTTATGGCAAGGGTATTTACCATGCCGGTGAAGTCGTGGACTTAGGCGTACAGTGCAAGTTGGTTGAAAAAGCTGGCGCTTGGTACAGTTATCAGGGCATTAAAATTGGTCAGGGTAAAGCCAATGCAGCCCAGTACCTTGAAGACAACCCAGCAATTATGGATGAAATTGAAGCGGGTGTGCGTGATCAGCTTTTAAGTAAATTTGATGAAGAAAAAGGTGCTGATAGTAAGGATGAAAAAGCCGCTGGTTCAAAAAAAGCAGCTAAAGAATCAACTAAAGAACCAGCTAAAGGTGCAGTAGCGAATCAGCTGCCACCCTTAGATGCTAAATTAGACACTGAATAAGCCATTGCCATGCAGGATAGCATTACAACAGATAAAAACAGTGCAGCAGATGAAAACAGTGCAGTAGGTAAAAGAGTCGCAGCAGATTGGATCAAAGCCCGCCGTGAGCGGGCTTTTCGCTTATTAGCAGCAAGAGAACAAAGCCTGCATGAGCTACGTGAAAAGCTTTTAAAGCCCACGGCTGCAGAGCTTGCCGACCCCCAGAAAACGCCACCAACAAGCACTTGCCAAGCTTTGGTGAGTCAGCTAATCGAATTTTTGCTTGTGCATGATTTGCAAAGCGATGAGCGGTTTATAGAAGGCTTAAGTAATAAGTTTTTACGCCAAGGCAAAGGCCCTATTGCACTGAAAAAAGGCTATTATCAGCACCGGCTTGATGCATCACTGGTTAATCAATACCTACAATCGTTAGAGCACCTTTGGTATCCGCAAGTCATGCGAGTAAGAGAGAGGCGCTTTGGTGACCAGCCACCGGCTAGCCAGCGTGAAATAGGGCAAATGCAGCGTTTTTTAGCCCAGCGTGGCTTTACACCTAACCAAATTCGACACGCCATTTTTCAAGACTGAGCTAGGTTATCATTTTATCGCGAACCCCGTATAATAGTTGCCCAGCTAACCTAGCAGCCCACTTTACCTATTTACGAGAGGCAACATGAAAAGTGCTGAAATCCGTGAGGCTTTCCTGAAGTTCTTTCAGTCTAAAGGCCATACTGTTGTACCCTCCAGTTCCTTGGTGCCGCAGGATGATCCAACCCTGCTGTTCACTAACGCCGGAATGAATCAATTTAAAGACTGTTTTCTTGGTCATGAAAAACGGGGTTATACCCGTGCCACCACGACCCAAAAGTGCGTGCGTGCTGGCGGTAAGCACAATGACTTAGAAAACGTGGGTTACACTGCCCGTCACCATACTTTCTTTGAAATGCTGGGTAATTTTAGTTTTGGCGATTATTTCAAACAAGATGCCATTACCTATGCTTGGGAATTTCTAACCGGCGTAGCCAAGCTTCCCGCAGAAAAACTGTGGATTACCATTTACCACACCGACGATGAAGCCTTTGAAATTTGGAATAAAACTATCGGTGTTCCTGCCGAACGTATTATTCGCATAGGCGATCAAGATGGCGTTGCTTATAATTCCGATAACTTCTGGGCGATGGGCGACACTGGCCCTTGTGGGCCTTGCACTGAAATTTTCTATGATCATGGCGAACACATTTGGGGCGGCCTTCCCGGTTCACCTGAAGAAGATGGCGACCGCTTTATAGAAATTTGGAACGTAGTTTTTATGCAGTTTAACCGCACTGCAGAAGGTGAGATGCTGCCGCTTCCGGCACCTTCAGTTGATACCGGCATGGGGTTAGAAAGGCTTGCTGCTGTATTACAGGGTGTACATGCCAACTACGAAATCGACCTTTTCCAAAACCTACTTAAAGCAGCGGCTATTGCGATTGGCTGTGAAAGTTCAGACCAGCCTTCTTTGCGTGTGGTAGCCGATCATATTCGCTCATGCAGCTTTTTAATTGCCGATGGCGTTTTACCTTCCAACGAAGGGCGTGGTTATGTACTACGCCGCATTATTCGCCGTGCTTGCCGTCATGGGCACAAACTTGGTGCTGAAGGCAGTTTCTTCTATAAAATTGTAGCGGCTTTGGTTGCTGAAATGGGGGATGCTTTTCCTGAACTAAAAGAACAGCAAGCCCACATAGAAAAAGCCCTTAAATTAGAAGAAGAGCAGTTTGCGAAAACCCTAGACCAAGGCATGAAGATTCTTGAGCAAGACCTAGCTGAATTAAAAGGCAAGGTAGTTCCGGGTGAAGTGGCTTTTAAACTTTACGATACCTTTGGCTTCCCCTTTGATTTAACCGCAGACATTGCCCGTGAAAGGGATTTAAGCGTTGATGAAGCGGGCTTTGAAGAGCAGATGCAGGCCCAGCGTGAACGGGCCCGTTCTGCCAGTAACTTTGGCTTAGATTACAACAGCATTATTAATATTGACCGTGCAACGGCTTTTACTGGCTACACCCAAGCCAGCGGTAAAGCTGAGGTTATTGCCCTTTATTATGAAGGCAAGCCAGTTGAAAGCTTAAGCGAAGGCCAGCAGGGTTTGGTTATTTTAGATACCACGCCTTTTTATGCTGAATCGGGTGGGCAGGTTGGCGATTCAGGCCAATTACTAGGTAAAACCCAGCGCTTTGATGTGCAAGATACCACCAAGGCCGGCGAAGCTTTTGCCCATCAGGGTGTGGTTGCCGAAGGTTCGTTAAAAGTGGGCGATTCAATCACCGCTTTGGTGGACACAGGCGTAAGAGAACGCACTCGCCGCAA
>CANQLY010000149.1 GCA_947624795.1 uncultured Marinospirillum sp. | reverse complement strand
TCCCGAATAGCTCAGTCGGTAGAGCAGCAGACTGTTAATCTGTTGGTCGTAGGTTCAAGTCCTACTTCGGGAGCCAAAAACAAAAAGCTAGGCAAGTAAGCAAAAGACCACTTCTGTTTTAAGCCCACCCAATACTTTTAAAACTAAACACTGGCTTAGTGTTTAATTTCCTGCATTTAGCGATTATAAATACCCTAATTTATTTTTAATTAAATTAAGCCAAAAATATAATCCATTAATCACACAAATTATACTTGTGATGAGCCTGCAAGGTTAGCAACCTAAAGAAAGTAACAGCCATTTATTCAGTTTAGCTAATGTAGCCTGTATGCTATTTTATGTGCCAAGCAAATGCCCATAAAAATGACTTAGCAGGAGATACGATGAAACTTTTTAAACAATTGGCCTTTGGCTTTTCTTTAGCATTAACAACCTTAGCCGTAAATGCAGTAGAACTAGGCATTAGCGCCAAAGATGCCTACGCTAAAACCCAGCAAACACAACAAAATGTATTGCTAGTTGATGTGCGAGACCCAGTTGAAATTATGTTCATAGGGTTTACTGATGCGGCTGATATCAATATTCCTTTTTTAATAGTCGATCGCAGCAAGTGGAATACCCAGCGTAATATTTTCAATATGCCGCCTAACCCAGCGTTTGTAGCACAAATTAAAGCTGAGCTAGCTAAACGTGGTTGGGATGAAAGTACTGAAGTCATTACGATGTGCCGCTCTGGTAGCGAACGGGGCGAACCTAGCGCTAAAGTTTTGCGTGAAGCAGGCTTAATGAATGCCCGTTATGTGATTAATGGCTTTCAAGGTTCAGCCCAAAAAAAAGGCGAACATGCAGGCAAACGCATAAAAAATGGTTGGCAAAATGCTGGCTTACCCTGGGGTAGCAAGATGAATGCTGACAAGATGCACCGTTTAGATCGTTAAAAAATACAGTTAAGAAGCCCTGATTGGCAACTTATGCTACTCAGGGCTTTTTTATGCTGCTCTATTTTTATACCGCTCTAAAAAAGAAAAGAAAAAAAAGATAGGCAATTGAACTTTCCACTAAAAATTGAACCTAATCTATACAACCAATGTAAGTAAACAACAAAAAATAAAGGTGATTTATGCAAATCAAAGAATTGAAAAAACAAATTAATAACAACCCAAGCATTCAAGTGTGCGTTATAAGCCATGCTTCTAGTGGGTTTTACCTAGTACAAATCCGCAATGGCGAAGCGATTGATCTACTCACTAACTGGCGTGGTCAACAGCGTGTGTTTCGTAGCTTAAGTGAGGCAACAAGCGAGCTAAAAAGCAATGGCATTACACGTGCTGTATTACTTAGCCACGTTGCAAATGATGAGATTATTGGTCGTGATGCTTATTATAACGGCTTAAATCCTGCAGCAATGAATCTTTGCTTTTAATTTAATTTTATCCTTATACACAAGTTATACATAGAGTTACAGCTTCTGATTTGGTAGGATGGCTAAAGTACCATCTTACTACTAATGAGGTTTGTCAGTGTCTTCTAATAAAAAGCCCCCTTTTGCAGTATTATTGGTGAATCTGGGAACGCCAGATGCACCAACGCCCTCTGCAGTAAAAAAATACCTAGCCGAATTTTTATGGGATAGCCGTGTGGTCGATGTTGCTCGTCCGCTCTGGTGGTTAATTTTGCATGGTATTATTTTACGCTTTCGACCCAGCCGTGTAGCAAAAAATTATCAGCTAGTGTGGACAGATGAAGGTTCGCCCTTGCTTGCCATTAGTAAGCAACAACGGGCAGGTCTAGAAGCTAAACTAGAAGAAACCCTAGGCGAAAAGATTCCAGTATTACTTGCCATGACTTACGGTTCACCTTCTATGGAAGACGTTGGCCGAGAAATGCGCAAACTTGGCGTAGAAAAATTGCTTGTACTGCCGATGTATCCACAATTTTCTTCTTCTACAACTGCAGCAGCCTTCGATCGCTTAGCCGCTAGCCTTAAAAAATGCCCCCATTGGCCAGAGCTGCGCTTTATTCGTGACTATGCAACTCATCCTGCCTATATTCGTGCTTTAGCCCAGTCTGTACGCCAGTCTTGGCAAGCTAAAGGTAAGAATCAAAGCAACGATAAACTCATCATGTCTTTCCATGGCATTCCACAGCGCTACACAAAGAAAGGCGACCCCTATGAAAGGCATTGCAACGCCACGGCTGATGCACTAGCAAAAGAGCTAGACCTGCAAGAAGATCAGTGGAAACTTACCTTTCAGTCACGCTTTGGTCGTGAACCTTGGCTGCAGCCTTACACAGACGAAACCATGAAAGCTTTAGGTGCTGCTAAAACAGAAAGTATCTCTGTTATTTGCCCAGGCTTTAGTGCTGACTGTTTAGAAACATTAGAAGAAATTGAAGGTGAAAACCGTGAGTATTATGAAGAAGCTGGCGGTAAAGATTTTAGCTACATAGCGGCACTCAACTCACGGCCTGAACACATTGAGATGATGCAAGAATTAGTAATGCAACATACTCAAGGCTGGTAAGGTAGACTTGTTTATTTACAAATAAACAGGGTATACAACATGAGTTTGAATCAGCAAAGCAATGAATCAGCAAATGGTTTTCGTAGTTTATTTAACCGTTCATCAACGGCTTCTGTACAGCGTAAAGTGCCTGGCCAACCGCCGGGTACTTTATTGCATACGGGTGAAAAAAAATTAGACAAAATACTGATAACAGTGCACGACTACGATGCCATGCGTTACGACTACTTTCCTGTTGAAGAAATAGACCCAAATGCATCTTA
This sequence comes from uncultured Marinospirillum sp., assembly GCA_947624795.1. GTDB lineage: Bacteria > Pseudomonadota > Gammaproteobacteria > Pseudomonadales > Halomonadaceae > Marinospirillum. Next base: position 2,096 of record CANQLY010000149.1, on the reverse strand, counting down.
CATGCGCCCTAGCAGCAAAACTTGGATTCAAATTCAAGGATTACATGACATAGCTGAACTGCGTAAAATCATGGACTACTTCGAGCTGCATCCGCTTGTTCAAGAAGACATTGTTAGCATTAATCAACGCCCCAAAGTTGAACCTTACGGTGACATTATTTTTATCGTGGGGCGCATGATTACCGCTCGCCAACAGCAAGGTGAAGAAACAGAGCTTAAATCAGAACAAGTTAGCCTAGTCTTGGGTAAAAATTTTATACTGTCTTTCCAAGAAAGTGACGACCCTCTTTTTAATCCCGTTATTCGCCGCTTATTAGTTGCTAACACTCGCTTACGACGCCACAGTATCGACTTTTTAACCTATGCTTTGCTTGATAACCTAGTCGATCATTATTTCACAGCACTTGATTTTATTAATGAAACCATTGAAACAATGGAAGAGCGCGTGATTGAAAATCCTACCCCTATAGATTTACAAAACATTCATGCCTTGCGCCGTGATTTAATATTTTTCAGAAAGTCTGTTTGGTCTTTGCGTGATGGCATGAATAGCTTAATACGTGATGATTCACCACTGATTAGCCCTGAAATAAAGATTTATTTACGGGATGTGTATGATCACCTAGTCCAAGTCATTGATAGCGTTGAAAGCCAGCGTGAACTGGTTTTTAGCCTTTATGATATGTACATGTCTTCACTTAGCAGTCGCATGAACGAAGTAATGAAAGTTTTAACGGTTATTTCTACCTTATTCATTCCACTGACTTTTATTGTGGGAGTTTATGGAATGAACTTTAACCCTGAAACCAGCGCTTGGAATATGCCCGAGCTAAACTGGACTTATGGCTACCCAGTGGCTTGGGGAGTCATGTTATTAATTGCAGCATCCATGCTCTATTACTTCAAGCGTAAAAACTGGTTCTAAACTTAATACTGCAGTTAAACAGCGCCACCTTCTTGCTGGTTTTTTGAATTAACACTAGCTGAACCAGCAGCCTCTGAACCAGCAACACTTGAATCAACACCTAAATCAACGCTTGAATCAGCTTCAACACCTAGCGTATCAGGTGTATTACTGCGCTGAATAGCGGCCTGATGGGCATTAGCACCCTGAGTAATACTTAAGGCACTAATATCCAAATGCAGCGCTGCTTTTGCCATCATGTGAGCACTTACAGGCGCAGTAATAAATAAGAAAATAGTAATCAGCACTTCATGAATACTATAAATTGAATTATTAACACTAAAATAAATCATGGAAGCTATCAGCAAGCTACCCACACCTAAAGTGGTTGCTTTAGTGGGTGCGTGCAAACGCATATAAAAATCAGGTAGCCTAGCCAAGCCAATTGAACCAATTAGCATAAATAGCCCGCCTAAGAGCACAAAAAAACTTAGAAGTACTTCAATCCAATTTGTCATCGTATCTACTCAATAATATCGCCACGTAGCAGGTATTTACACAAGGCTGCAGTACTTACAAAGCCAAGCAAAGCAATAAGCAGTGCTGCTTCAAAATATAAGGGCGACCCCATGTACATGCCTAAAATAATAATTAAAGCAATGCTGTTAATGTATAAGGTATCTAACGCCAAAATTCGATCAGCAATGCTTGGGCCTTGAATAAGACGCCATAGGCTTAATAAAAGCGCTATCGCTATCATAATACTAACAAGGAGAAGGGCTGTATTTAGCATCCAAAAATCTCCTTTAACGGTGCTTCATAGCGCGTTTTAATCGAATCAATTAATTCTTGTTCATCCACCAAGTTAAGTGCATGAATGTAGAGCCAGCAATGGTCTTCTGATACATCACAGCTAACAGTGCCAGGGGTTAAAGAGACGGTACTAGCTAGCAAAGTAATGGGAAGCTTTTGGGTAATATCCAGTGGCACCGCAACAAAACCGGGTTTCATTTTCTTAAGAGGCCCCAGAATAAGCACTGCTACCTGCATATTAGCAATAACGATATCCATTAATACTAATAAAAAATAGCGAAAAGCTAACATAGGTTTACGAACCGTTGGCTGCGGGTGTTGTAAGCGGTGAACACCCAAAGGAATAACCAACGCTAAAACAGCCGCTAAAACAATGTGC
>CANQLY010000148.1 GCA_947624795.1 uncultured Marinospirillum sp. | reverse complement strand
AAGGCTAGACAAATACCTACGCCAGACGTGGGTAGGCTGTCGCTTGGGTTGCGGGGTAAATACTGCTCACGCAAGGCAAGGCTAACGTCAGCAGGCTCGCCATCTTGTATGGCATAGGCTTCGCCCATAATGCCTTGCAGTTCAGGGAATTCTAAAACCATTTCGGTGTTTAAATCACACTTACTTAAATAAGCCGCCCGTTCAACTAGCTTAGGATCGGCTTGAATTTTTTCTGCAATGGCTTGCGCTATAACGCTAACCCTTTGGCTTTTATCGGCCAAGGTGCCTAATTGCTTTTGAAAAACTACGCCTTCCAAACCTGCAAAACGGTTGGATAAAGGCGTTTTTTTATCCGATTCAAAAAAGAACGCAGCATCAGCTAAACGAGGACGAATCACCTTTTCGTTACCGGCAATCACCACGGCTGGGTCATGGCTTTCAATGTTACAAATGGTGGTGAATAACGGCAGTAAAGCGCCTTTTTCATCCACCATGTGGAAGTACTTCTGATTGGCTTTCATTGAAGAAACTAAGCAAGCGTCAGGCACTTCTAAAAAGCGTTCTTCAAAGCTACCAGTTAAGGCAACGGGCCATTCTACTAAGCCGGTGACTTCATCAAGCAGATCTTCATCAATAACAGCGGTTGCTTGGTGTTGCTTGGCTTCAGCTAACACTTGCTGGCGAATTACTTCACGGCGCTCTGCAAAAGAAGCCATGACCTTAGCGGCTTTTAAGCTGGGCAAGTAAGCGGCAGGGTCAACCAGTTGTATGGCTTCTGGTGCATGAAAACGGTGCCCAAAAGTAATGCGGTCGGCGGTTAAGCCCATCACTTCAGCTGGTACAACCTGATTACCATGTAAAAGGACTAACCAATGCACAGGGCGTGAAAACTCAATACGGCTAGCACCCCAGCGCATACGCTTAGGCACTGGCAAACTGGCAAAGGCTTTATTGACCAAGTCAGGTAAAAGGCTCGCCGTGGCTTGGCCTTGTTGGGTGGTACGAAACACTAACCAGCTACCCTTATCGGTTTCAAGTTTTTCTAAACTTGCCAGCTCTACACCGCAAGAGGCCGCAAAACCTAAAGCCGCTTTACTTGGCTCGCCATCTTTATAGGCGGCAGCCAAAGCAGGACCACGGCGTTCTATGGCTTGGTCTGGCTGGTGGCTGTCTAATGCTTTAACTAAAACGGCAAGGCGACGAGGCGTGGCATAAATTTCGGTGGCTGTAAAAGGAATACCGGCTTCTTTTAAACCGGTTTCTAAACTAGTAACCAAGGCTTCTGAAAGTGGTTTTAATAAAGAAGGGGGTAATTCTTCACAACCTAATTCGAGTAGTAAATCAGCCGTAGCCATTATGCTTTCTCCTCATCAGAAGCCAGTTGTGCTAACACTTCTTCTGCTAGCTTTTTGGGTGCTAATGGAAAACCAGCAGCACGGCGTGAATTAAAATAAAGTACGGCCACTTCTCTAGCAAGCGTACGCACACGCAAAATAAAACGCTGACGCTCGGTCACAGAAATAGCATGACGGGCATCGAGCAGGTTAAAAGTGTGGGAAGCTTTTAGTACTTGCTCATAAGCCGGCAGTGATAGCTTGGCCGCTAGCAACTTATTGCATTCTTTTTCGCACTGATCAAACCAAGCAAAGAGCGCATCAACATCGGCGTGCTCAAAGTTATAAGCACTTTGTTCTTGTTCGTTTTGTAGCCAAACGTCGCCATAGGTAACAGGCTTGCCTTCAGGGTCGAGCGTCCATACTAGGTCGTAAACGCTATCAACCCCTTGTAAATACATGGCAATGCGTTCTAAACCGTAAGTAATCTCACCGGTAACTGGGTAGCATTCAATGCCGCCTGCCTGCTGAAAATAGGTGAACTGAGTCACTTCCATGCCGTTTAGCCAAACTTCCCAACCTAAACCCCAAGCGCCAAGCGTGGGCGATTCCCAGTTGTCTTCAACAAAACGCACATCATGCACTAAAGGATCAACGCCCATCATGCGCAAAGAGCCTAAATAAAGCTCTTGGAAGTCTTTTGGTGAAGGTTTCATCACCACTTGAAACTGATAGTAGTGTTGTAAGCGGTTAGGGTTTTCACCATAGCGGCCATCGGTAGGGCGGCGTGAGGGTTGAACGTAAGCTGAATTCCAAGTTTCAGGCCCTAAGGCTTTAAGAAAAGTGGCTGGGTGAAAGGTGCCGGCACCCACTTCCATATCAAGGGGTTGTAAAATAACGCAGCCTTGATTGGCCCAGTATTGCTGTAGGGCAAGAATTAAGCCCTGAAAGGTTGAAACATCTGGCGCTGACGAAGTCATAGTCAAAACTGCCCTTGCATCGGTGAATGGAGGTAATTAAGCAAGATTATACCTTATCCTTTTTTAGCTTTCAGGTTCTGAATGACTCGCTGCTAGCATAGCCGGCCATAAAATCTTGTAACCAGCGTCTGGTTTGATTTGCATCTAGCTTAGTAAAAGCCCTTTCTAAACGGTTAATATTACTTGCTGCAATAGTAGCATTGGGTCGAGTCAGCTGGCAGCGATCAAAATCAATTAGCCAAACTTTATTGGTTGCTGGGTTAACTAAAATATTGCGTGGATTTAAATCAACGTGATTAAGCCCAGCGGCATGAAACTGCTGAACAGTTTTTCCTACTTGGTGTAATAAATCACTCAGTGTGGCTGGGTCGTTGGCTTTTAAAAAATCCATTAAAGGCTGGGCAGCAGGCAAACGCAGGGTTATTAAATCGGCGCTATAAACTAGGCCCTTGGGTTTAACGCAAGCCGCAATTGGTGTGGGAACAGGTAAGCCCATGGCAAGTAATTTGGCGGTTAATTTGAATTCTTGCCAAGCACGGGTTTTTTCTAAGCCTTGCCAAACGTAGCTGTCTTTAATGCAGCGACCCACCAAGCCACCACGGTGATAATGCCGCCACACGGCTTCTCCGGCGGGGGTTTCTATAAATAGGCTAGTGCCTCGCCCTGGCGCACCGCCTAAAACTGCCTGCTGTTTTTGCCAATAATTTAAGTCAAACCAGTCGGCGCTGATTTGTGGGATTTGTGCAGTGTCATATAGAATGATCAATCCCTGATCTTTTAGCTGTTGGAAATTACTCATGCCGTCTTTGCCGTCCAGTCTTAATCTTGGTGATCTATGTATTTTGCGGCTTTCTGCCCTAGGTGATGTGTGCAACCTAGTGCCTGCCGTTCGAGCTTTGCAAAAGCAGCAACCCAGCATCAACATTAGCTGGGTTATAGGCCGTGCTGAGTATAACTTACTGGCTGGCTTGGAAGGTGTCGACTTTTTTATCTACGATAAAAAAACTGGCTTAAAAGGCATGCGGGCATTACGCAAAGAAATAATGGCCAAGCGTAACGATAAGCCCTTTGATATTTTGCTGCACATGCAGGCAGCGTTAAGGTCGAGTGTTCTATCACGCTTTATACCCACTAAGCGTCGCATTGGTTTTGATGCCCAACGCGCTAAAGATAATCAAGGCTGGTTTGTTAACGAATACATTCCAGCCAACCCCAAATCTCGGGTTTGCCACGGTTTTATGGATTTTGTGTATTACCTAGGGGTGAATAACACAGAGCCTGAATGGGCTATTCCGGTGCCTGAAGTGGACCAAATAACGGCTAAACAACTGGTGGTGGGCATAGAGAAATACTTGGTCATTAGCCCTTGTGCCAGCGTTAGAAAACGCAATTGGCGTAACTGGGAAGACTTTGCAGGTATGGCAACGGTGATAGATTATGCAAAGCAAACCTATGGTTTATCAACAGTGCTTGTGGGCGGACAAACAGAACTAGAAAAAAATGCCACTGAGCAAATTATAAAGTTTGCTCAATCCAAGGTTCTAAACTTAACTGGTAAAACCAACTTAAAAACTTTGTTAGCCGTGATTGATGGTGCAGAATTGGTTATTGCTCCTGATTCAGGCCCTATTCACATGGCGGTGGCCAGAAATAAGCCAGCATTAGGCTTGTATGCAACCACTAACCCTGAGCGGGGCGGCCCTTGGTTTAATACTTACGTTGTCAATCGCTACCCTGATGCCGTAGCCAAGTATTTAAAGCAGCCCTTAGAGGCAATAGCGTGGGGTAAGCGTGTTAGGCACCCAGATGCGATGGGCTTAATTACTCCACAAGATGTGATAGAAAAATTAGACTGTATTGCCTCTGCCCAAGGTTTAACTACTCTTAAAGGACTTCAATTCAATGAAAGTTAATTTTGGGGCCTTTGAACAGGCCAATGTATTGGTTGCAGGTGATGTCATGCTAGACCGTTATTGGCAGGGCGCAACCACCCGTATTTCACCTGAAGCGCCTGTGCCTGTGGTTAAAGTGCAGACCCAAGATGACCGCCCCGGTGGTGCTGCTAACGTGGCTTTAAACCTAGTTAGCCTAGGTGCATCTGCAGGTTTGGCTGGCATTGTTGGGCGAGATGACAATGCCCGTTTATTAGATGCCCGTTTAGAACAGTTAGGTGTAAAAACTTTTTTTGACCGCTCTGATACCCAGCCAACGGTAACCAAAGTAAGAATCATGAGCCGTAACCAGCAGCTGATTCGCCTAGATTTTGAAGAAAAACTAAACGCTGGGGAAAGCTTATTAGCTGCCTATGCTGCTGGCTTAGAAAATACCGACCTAGTGATTTTATCTGACTATGCCAAGGGCACGCTTAGCCAAGTGCAGGCCATGATTCAGCTAGCACGTAAGGCCGGTAAGCGGGTGTTGGTTGATCCTAAAGGGCAAGACTTTTCTATTTATCGCCAAGCCAGCGTGTTAACCCCTAACCTAAGCGAATTTGAAGCCGTGGTGGGGGAGTGTGAAAACGAGGCCGAGCTAGAGCAAAGGGGTGAACAGCTACGCCATGAATTAGAGCTAGAAGCGTTACTGATTACCCGTAGCGAAAAAG
>CANQLY010000147.1 GCA_947624795.1 uncultured Marinospirillum sp. | reverse complement strand
CTTCTTTTTGATCTTGGGTATCGAATTGATCAACAAACAGCTCACGCTCTAAACGCCAGCCTTGTTCATGGCTGCTAGACTCACGCGAATGCATTACTAGCTGCTTACAAGAGGCAATAGATGAAGGTGATTGCTGGCAAGCCATTTCAGCTAGTTCTAAGGCACGCTCTAAGGCTTTACCCTGAGGAACCACTTCTTCAACCAAACCAATTTCTAGGGCTTTATCGGCTTTAATGCGCTCGCCACATAAAATTAAACGCTTCGCCCAACCTTCGCCCACTATCCAAGGTAGGTTTTGGGTACCACCAGCGCAAGGTAATAAACCGACTTTTGCTTCAGGTAAAGCCATTTGTGCTTGTTCTTCTGCAACACGCAAATCACAAGACAGGGCACATTCCAAACCACCACCCATGGCATAACCATTAATCGCAGCAATAGAAACACCACGGAAGTTGGTGAGGGCTTCAAAAGCCAAACCAAAATGGCGAGCCATATCACGTGCCACGGCTTTATCACCATCAGCAAACTTGTTTAAGTCAGCGCCAGCAGAGAAAAACTTATCGCCCTGACCAGTAATGACAAGTGCATAGATGTCACGGTCTTCATTTAAACCTTCAACCAAGCTTTTTAAGCCAGACAAAGATTCTTCATTCCAAGTATTAGCCGGTGGGTTGTTAATCGTAACAACAGCGATGTGGCCACGCTTTTCATATTTTAATAAAGGGGTCATTAGTAGATTGCCTCCAAAACGCCTTCTTCAAGAACACGACGCGCTACAATTAAGCGCATCACCTCATTAGTGCCTTCTAGAATGCGGTGTACACGCGTATCACGCAAGTAACGCTCTAAAGGGTATTCACGAATATAACCATAACCACCATGCAGTTGCAGGGCATCATCAATAATTTGGAAACAGGCATCGGTTGCAAAACGCTTGGCCATAGCACAAAAAAGCGTTGCTTCTGGGTCGGCTTGGTCTAGCTTGAATGCCGCTAAACGCACCATTTGCCTTGCCGCCACTAAATCTGTTGCCATATCAGCAATTTTAAATTGTAACGCTTGGAAAGCCGCTAGTTCTTTACCAAATTGCTTGCGTTCGTGCAGGTAATTGCGGGTTAAAGTGATTGCTGCTTGGGCGGCACCTAATGAACAGGTAGCAATATTAATACGCCCACCATCCAAGCCTTTCATGGCAAATTTAAAGCCTTCGCCTTCTTTACCCAACAGGTTACGGGCTGGCACACGTACTTTATCCAGCGTAATTAAACGGGTTGGCTGGCTGTTCCAACCTAGCTTGTCTTCGCACTTGCCGTATTCAATACCGGCGGTTTTTGCATCCACAACAAAGGCTGAAATACCACGAGCGCCTTCGTCTTGGCTTCCCGTGCGTGCCATTACAATTAATATATCAGTACTGCCAGCGCCGGAAATAAACATCTTCGATCCTTCCAGCACATACTCATCGCCTTCTTTTACAGCTTTAGTACGCAGGCTAGCGGCATCTGAACCAGCACCGGGTTCAGTTAAGCAGTAGGAACCTAAAAGCTCGCCACTGGCTAGGCGGGGCGCAATTTCATTAGCAACGTCGGCTTGGGCAAAGCTTGCTACCATCCAGCTCACCATATTATGAATGGTGATATAAGCGGCGGTAGAAGGACAAGCTGCGGCCAATTCTTCAACAATAACGCTGGTGTCTAAACGTGATAAACCCATACCGCCGTGGCTTTCAGGGGTGTACATGCCACAAAAGCCCATCTCACCGGCTTCACGAATTACATCAACAGGGAAAATATGCTCGGCATCCCACTTGGCAGCGTGGGGTGCCATTTCATTCTGAGCAAAAGCTTGGGCAGCATCACGAAAAGCAACTTGGTCTTCTGTTAGGTTAAAATTCATCAGTCTTCCTCTGTGTTCTTTTCATTAATGTCAGCCATTTACATTCAGGCTGTTTTGCTTGGTTAATTACTTTTTTAGCTAAGCCAAAAAACCAAGCACCTGCTAGGTTGTTATAAAATTTAACAAGAGTTGACGCTCACGTAAATTGACTAAATTGTGTGCTAGATGGATTATATTGCGATCCAACTTAGGAAACCTTGCATGTCACACACTTCAGATTGGCCACTTCCCATTGGCAGCTTGCGCTACATCATTCCGCAGCGATTAATAAAATTACTAGAAAAACACCCGCTTACCCGAGAACTTTACCCTATTTCTTTTGGTCATTATCAACGCGCCAAAGGGCATAGCATGGACAGAAGCCAGCATAAAGACGAATTGCTTATTTATTGCACTGAAGGCGAAGCAGAAGTAGTAACAGGGCAACAAACATTAAACATAGTGGCTGGCGATTTGCTGTATTTACCTGCCGGTGAAGCGCACCGTTATGCTACGCCAGACCACAACCCTTGGACGATTCATTGGGTACACTATTCAGGCCCTTTAGCGAGTTATTTTCGCCAATACTTAGGCTTTAGTGGCCTTAATCGGCGCATTAGCCTAGGTCGCCAACCTCGCTTATTAGTTGACTTCAATGGCTTATTGTCAGTACAAGACTGTGGCTTTCAGGAACAGCCTTTAATTCATGCCAGTAACCGCTTACGCCAGCTTTTAACGGCCTTACCGCTTTCGCACAAACGGCCACAAATTAAACAACAAGCCGAACTAAACCTTCCGCTACTGCAAGAACAAATGCGTAACCACTTAAATTCAAGGCTAGACCTTAATAGCTTGGCTGCAACGGCTGGCTTATCAAGGTATCATTTCATTGCACGTTACAAAAAACTAACCGGCGAAACACCCATACAACACTACTTACACATGAAAATTGAACGCGCCTGTTACTTGTTAGACACCGGTGAATTAAGCATTAGCAACATTGCCGAACACTTGGGTTATGAAGACAGTTATTATTTTTCACGATTATTTAAAAAAGTGATGGGGGTAAGCCCAGGAAATTACCGCCGAGTAAACCGCTATTAAAAGTGTATTGTTTTAAAAAAACAAACATTATCCTTTACGTAAACGTCAACCTTGATTAGAGTTGATACATTAGCCTTATGGAAACCATGAAAATGAACAAGCAGGTAAACGTTCGTACTTTTAGCATCAGCGAGCTAGCCAAAGAATTTAATGTCACAACACGTACGATTCGTTTTTACGAACAGCAGGGTTTACTTAGCCCAAAACGCCAAGGGCAAACCCGCATTTATAACGCCAAAGACCGAGTTAGATTAATGCTTACCCTGCGTGGCAAACGCTTAGGCTTTAGCTTGGCTGAAAGCAAAGAACTGTTTGATATGTATGATTCCACAACGCAAGGCAATGAAAAGCAGTTGCTGTATATGCTTGATATTTTATCTAAAAAACAAGCCGATATGCGCCAACAACTTAAAGACATTCAACGCTTACAAGAAGAGCTGAATATCGCTGAATCACGCTGTAAAAGTTCATTAGAAAAGGTACGTATAAGAGATAAAGAAAAAGCGTCATTACTTGAACGAAAATTAGAACAAAAAGTAGGGTAATACCCTCTACCCTTTACCCTACTGTTCAAAGCCAACACACAACAAAGATAAAATTAAGAGGTGGGTTTATGAGCAAGCAGCTAAGCTACGTCAATGGCATCAGTGATCGTTCCTTAATTGGGATGACCATTGGTGACCTATTTGATCAAACCGTGGCAAGCTTCCCTAACAATGATGCGCTAATTTCACGCCATCAAAACCTTCGTTACACTTATAAAGCACTGCAGCAAGAAGTCAATCGCTGCGCTCGTGGTTTATTAAAGCTTGGCGTAACTAAGGGTGAAAGGGTGGGTATTTGGTCACCTAATAATGCCCAGTGGTGCATCACACAATTTGCCACTGCAAAAATTGGTGCCATTCTAGTGAATGTTAACCCTAGTTATCGCACCCACGAACTTGAATACGCCCTCAAACAATCAGCAACCAACACACTGATTATTGAAGGTGAATTTAAACAATCGCACTATGCCAATATTATTTGTGAACTGGTGCCTGAATTAAAAACCAGCACACCAGAAAATCTAACCAGCAAAACATTACCTGAACTTAAACGGGTGATTTGTTTAGACGAAAAACTTGCTACCCAAGGCATGTACACTTGGTCTAACTTAATGACCCTGCACGATCAGGTCACTGAAGATGAATTAGCCAGTGTTCAAAAAACCTTGCAGTTTGATGACCCCATAAATATTCAATACACCTCAGGCACCACTGGCGCGCCCAAAGGCGCAACGCTTTCGCACCACAACATTTTAAATAATGGTTATTTTGTTGCCCAAGGCATGAACTTAACCGACCAAGACCGAGTTGTTATTCCTGTACCGCTTTATCACTGCTTTGGCATGGTGATGGGTAACTTGGGCTGCATTACACACGGCGCAACCATGATCTACCCTTCTGACGGTTTTGATGCTGAAATTACCCTACAAACCGTCGAAGAAGAAAAAGCCACGGCACTTTATGGCGTACCCACCATGTTTATTGCCGAGCTTGAACACCCCAACTTTGCTAACTATGACTTAAGCCACCTGCGCACGGGCATTATGGCTGGCTCTAACTGCCCCATTGAAGTAATGAAAAAAGTCATCGACCAAATGCACATGAAAGATGTCACCATTTGCTATGGTATGACTGAAACCAGCCCCGTTAGCTTCCAAACCCGTAGGGATGCCCCGCTTGAAAAACGGGTTTCCACCGTAGGCACTATTCACCCGCATTTAGAAGTAAAGCTGGTTAATCCTGAATCGGGTGAAGTGGTTGAGCGTGGCGAAAAAGGCGAGCTGTGCACCCGTGGTTACAGCGTTATGCTGGGCTACTGGAACAACGAGCAAGCCACCAAAGAGTCGATTGTTCCAGTAGCCCAGCATAACGCTGTAACCACGGGTGCACAGAAAGATGTCA
>CANQLY010000146.1 GCA_947624795.1 uncultured Marinospirillum sp. | reverse complement strand
GCGACTTTTTGCAACTGCAAGGGTGGGTTTAATAATTCAAGCTGTACACCTAAAGCCAAACAACGCCGCTGCCATGCCAACAACACCAACAACAAAGCTGAACCACCGCTGGCTTGTTGAAGATCGACCCGCTGAGGCTGGCTAATTCCTGCCTCTAGCACCAATGCATCAGCCAAGTTTTCAGCCGTTGAAAACTCGACCTGCCCCACTAAGCGCCAGCAACCAACACTTAATGCGACCAGCTCAGCCTTCATCACTTTACTTCACCTTCTTGTAATTCATTTAACGCTTGTTCAGGTGACCAGTGAGTAATAACGGCATCAAAATCACGGTTATTTTCACGCATCGCACGGTCAAACTGACTGTTAAATGTTAGACCTAAGTTAATGCCATTCACAATTAAATTAATAATCTTCCATTCACTGTTGTGCAGGCGCAAAGTAAACGAAAGCGGGTAGCGCTGACCATCTTTTGCTATTACCTCTAATGCCACATTGTCTTGGTCTTCAAAACGGGCTTCACGTTCTTGAAAATTTAAATCAAACTCACGGTAATCAAAACTCATCAGCCCTTGGCCAAAAGTTTTCACCAATGTGGTTTGAAAAGCCGCGGCAAAACTGCTGCGCTGCTCAGGCGTTGCTGCACGAAAATAACGCCCACCCATCACCCGTGCGCTAATGTAACGAAAATCAACGTAAGGCTGCATAGCCAAATCTAACTTGTCATACAAGGCTTGAGGGTTGGTTTCATACGCCGTTTTATTGGCTTCAAACACTGCGGTTAAATCAGCAATGCCCTGCTCAACTACCTGCCAAGACGTTTGTTTAGGTTCAGCAGCAGGGGCAGCCGTCACCAAGCTTGATACTACTAAGCCTGCCACCATAAAAATGGCCACTAATACAGTGGTATTTAACAGTTTAAAGTTTCTCATAACGCTTCTCTAACCTACTCTTTAGTTGAAGTTGAATTAGAAATAAACTGATTAACCAGCTGCTCTAAAATAAGCGCTGATTGCGTGTCTTTTAAAGTATCACCCTGTGCAAGGTAAGCCTCATCAATGCCTGGCGTAAGGCTTATATAGTTATCACCCAACAAACCAGCCGTTTGAATAGCCGCTGCTGTATCGGTACTTAATTTGCCTATTAAATTTTTATTTAATTGCAAGGTAACGCAGGCCTCTAACCATTGGTAATCTAATTCAACCTTACCCACACGGCCAACAGTTACACCAGCCAAGGCAATTCTTGAACGGGGTTTTAAACTACCAATATCACCAAAGCAGGCCTGCACTTCAAAACTGCCCTGCTCAGACGTTTGTGCTAAACCACTCACCTTAAAAGCCAAAAACAATAAAGCCACAAAGCCTAACAGCATAAAACTACCCACAGAAATTTCAACCCAGCGTTGATTGCGCATACTTAAATCCTATCCACTTATAAATTGCTGAACATCAGTGCTGTTAGAACAAAATCAAGTCCCAACACTGCTAAAGAAGAATAAACCACGGTACGAGTGGTTGCACGGCTAATGCCTTCAGAGGTGGGCACCAAATCATAGCCCTGATAAACTGCTATCCACGTCACCACAAAAGCAAACACCCAGCTTTTTATTACCCCATTTAATACATCATGACTAAATGAAACTGACGCCTGCATATTGCTCCAAAAAGCACCCGCATCAACCCCTAGCCAATCAACCCCTACCAGCCAGCCACCCCCAATGCCCACACACGTAAAAATAATGGTAAGCACCGGCAAAGCAAAAAAACCAGCAAAAAGCCGAGGGGCAACAATGCGCCTAAGTGGATCAACACCAATCATTTCTAAGCTTGCTAGCTGTTCGGTTGCTTTCATTAGGCCAATTTCAGCCGTTAATGCTGAACCGGCACGCCCTGCAAATAACAAAGCAGCCACCACCGGCGCTAACTCACGGGTTAAACTTAAAGCAACCATCTGCCCTAACGCTTGCTGTGCACCAAAATCAACTAAAATAGTGTAACCTTGTAAGCCCAACACCATGCCAATAAACAACCCTGATACCAAAATAATAATCAGCGACAAAACACCCACTGAATACACCTGATTCAACCACAAGGTAAAGGCTTCACGACTGCGTGGCAGGCCTGCTAAAGCTTGAAACAAAAAAAGACCCGAACGCCCCAAGGCGTGCGTAAGCTGCACGCCTTGACGACCCAAACCTGCAAGCCAATCAAGCATGATCCACCTCCTTTTTAGCAAATAAATCATCAGCAAAGCTGGCAGATGGATAATTAAATGCCACTGGGCCATCAGGTAAACCACCAATAAACTGGCGCACATTTTCTTGCTGCGAGGCTTCTAACTCGGCAGGCGTGCCTTCTGCAATAATTTTACCGCCTGCTAAAATATAAGCATAGTCAGCAATGGAAAGCGTTTCAGCCAAATCATGAGAAACAATCACTGAAGTTAAGCCCAAGGTTTTATTTAAGCGCTTCACCAATTGCACTAACACACCCATCGAAATAGGGTCTTGCCCAGCAAAGGGTTCATCGTACATGAGTAACTCAGGGTCTAAAGCAATCGCCCTTGCCAAAGCTACACGCCTTGCCATACCACCAGAAAGCTCGATGGGCATTAAATCACGCGCACCCCGCAACCCCACGGCTTCTAATTTAATCAGCACCAAGTCTTGAATCATGCTTTCAGGTAACGGCGTGTGCACTCTTAATGGAAAGGCCACATTGTCAAATACCGACATGTCTGTAAACAAAGCACCCGACTGAAACAACACCCCCATGCGACTACGCAACTTAAACAACGCATTGCGGCTTAATTTAGGTACCTCTTTACCAAACACTTTCACCGAACCACGGATGGGTTGCAGTTGCCCACCTAATAAGTGCAGTAAGGTTGTTTTACCCGTACCACTGGGGCCCAAAAGTGCCGTAATTTTTCCTTTGCGTAGCTTAAGATTAATACCTGAAAAAATAACCTTGCTACCACGATTAAAATAAAGATCATCCACTTGAATCCAATCATCTTGCATCAAACACTCCAACTAGGAAGTCATAATAGAAGTAAGGTAAAAAAAAGTTATAATGCCAAGCATAGTAAACAATATACACCAAGCCTGCCATTCACAATCACCGCCAAAACTACGGACACCTAGTCATTTATGACCACTACTGATTACCTTGCCTCAGCACAACGCACCCTTCAACTTGAAATAGAAGCTTTGCAAGAAGTGCTTAGCCAATTAGACACCGACTTTATTGCCGCTTGCGAACTTATTTTACACTGCAAAGGCCGCACTATTGTTACTGGCATGGGTAAATCAGGCCACATTGGCAACAAAATTGCCGCTACCCTAGCCAGCACCGGCACACCCTCTTTTTTTATGCACCCAGGCGAGGCTAGCCACGGCGACTTAGGCATGGTCACCCGCAGTGATCTAGTCTTAGCCTTATCTAATTCAGGCGAAACCCATGAAGTCACCTCGCTACTACCCCTATTCAAGCGCCTTGGTATTCCCATCATTGGCTTAACGGGTGCACCTAATTCTACGCTTGCACAAGAAGCCAATGTCCACCTGAACGCTTCCATTAGCCGTGAAGCCTGCCCCTTAAACCTTGCGCCCACCTCAAGCACCACCGCAGCACTTGCGCTAGGCGATGCTTTAGCAATTGCCTTATTACAAGCCCGTGGCTTTAGCCCTGATGACTTTGCCTTATCGCACCCAGGCGGCAGTTTAGGGCGTAAACTGCTACTTAGAGTTAGCGATATTATGCACACAGGCAAAGCCCTGCCTACAGTTTTAAGCAGCGCAAGCTTGCGTGAAGCCTTGTTTGAAATGACTGAAAAAGGCTTAGGATTTACCTGCATAGTAGATAAGCAACACAAGCTATTAGGCATTTACACCGACGGCGACCTGCGCCGCACCCTAGACCAAGAGCTTGATTTACGTAGCCTTAAAGTTGCTGATGTCATGACCCAAGGCAGCAAAAACATTCAAGCCGATGTGTTAGCAGCAGAAGCCGTGTTATTAATGGAAGAAAATAAAATTAATGCACTGCCCGTCATAAATGCTAACCAGCAAGTGATCGGTGCCTTGAATATGCACGACCTACTCAAAGCAGGCGTCATCTAAAACCTAGGTTATTTGCCAGTGGGTAATCTGCTATAGTTCTTAATCTACGCTTTGTTAACAGTTAACAAAGCAATGGGGCAACTGTTGCTCAGTCACGACTATTTTAATAACCAACCAGCGAGCCACCATGGAAATTCAAGAATCCTTATTAGAAAAACTGCGCCCTTTACGTTTAATGGTTTTAGATGTTGATGGCGTACTTACCGATGGTAGCCTATTTTTCCATGCCAATAGCACCGAAGAAAGCAAAGCTTTTAATACCCAAGATGGTCAGGGTGTAAAATTATTGCAAGCCAGCGGCGTTAAAGTGGCCATTATTACTGGCCGTGTGTCTAAAGTTGTTACCCTGCGCGCCCAAGCCCTTGGCATAGAATTTGTTTTGCAAGGCCGTGAAGACAAGATTACCGCATTGGGTGAAATTGTTAATGAACTGGGCTTAGACTGGTCACAAATAGGCTATTGTGGCGATGATTTACCAGACCTTGCCGCCATTCGCAAAGCCGGTTTTGGTGCAAGCGTGGCCAATGCCCCCGATTACATCAAACAATACAGCGACTACACCACCCAGCATTCAGGTGGTCAGGGAGCAGTCAGGGAAATAACCGATTTAATTATGCAGGCACAAGGCACTTGGCAAGACTGCATTAATCATTACCTTTATAACCTACGTGCTAATTAGCTAGAAAATGAAAGGACTGACATCACTAACCAAGCTAGGTGCATTGGCGCTAATGATTAGCCTTGGCGCATTGGTGGTTTGGTTACAAGATTTAAACCTGCCCGCACCCCATGCCCAGCTACCTAAACAATACGGTGAGC
>CANQLY010000145.1 GCA_947624795.1 uncultured Marinospirillum sp. | reverse complement strand
TGGGTGTTAGCTGGCTAATGGCGCTGGTACTTGAATTAGGCATGGGCTTAGGTCGCTTTTTTAGCAGCCACTTCTGCGGCTATTTTTTGTTGTCTTTCTTGTAAGTCCACACGAAAAGAACGGGCTTCTTCGGCGGTTTCATCCCAAGCTTCTTTTAGGGGTTGTAACAGGTTACGGCATTCTAGCACCAAAGCAATGGCTTCTTCGTTGCCTTTGGGGGTCATGGGTTTTAGCTTGGCTTTAACCACTCGCTGTTCGGCATATTCATAAAGGCTGAACATGACCGCTGCAAATTCTGGGCTAATATCGTGGCGCAAAGAAGCACGGGCTTCGCTGATGCAGGCTTGGCTTTTGCTTAACCATTTGGTTTTTGAGGCAAAATCGGAACGGGTAAGCCCCCTTTGGGCATTATCTAGGTGGCTAATTAATGCTGCATACAGCATTTGAATGAGTTTATGACCATCGGCTTCGGCGACTTCCATTTCTAAATGACGGTTGTTATTCACCTGTGAAGCCCAAGCTGCTGCAGATTTTTGCATTTGGTAGGGTGTTTGGCGACGCTTCATCATTCGTTTCATTCTCTTTCGTGCGTTTTAAAGTAGAACGGGCAGCTTAAGGCTGCCCGTTACTAGGGTGGTGCTGTTAAGCTTAACCTAAAAGGCTAAGGATTGCCTGTGAAGAGGCGTTGGCTTGGCTTAATGAAGCCACACCGGCTTGTTGCAATACTTGCTGCTTTGCCAGTGCTGCGGTTTCTACTGCAAAGTCGGCATCTTGAATGCGGCTGCGTGCATCAGATAAGTTTTCAGCGTAGGTTTGGTTGCCTGAAATAACCGCTTCAAACCGGTTCATTACCGCACCAAAGGTGGCACGAATTTCAGAGATCAGATCAATTGAATCGCGGGTAAAGTCGATGGCTTTACGGGCAGAATCGGGGTTACTGATATCGATGGTTTTGGTGGCGGCTAAATCACGGTTTAATAAATCAGACATGTGGTTTTGTTTAGTCGAAGCACTGCCAAACAAGGTCTCAATGCCGCCAGAAGCAGCACCTGTTAAAACAGCTTCGACACCCGAACCAGTAGTAGTGGCGGGTGATGTTGAGCCTGCTACTACTGGGTCTTCTATACCCACTTTGCCTGCTTCTTTAAAAACATTTGGCATTTCAACGGTGTTCGACTTGTAGGTCACTTGCAGTGAATGGTATTTATCACCGGTACCACGGGCATAGGTTACGCCGTCTATTTCGACCTTGTCGCCTTCTTTCATGGTGCTTAAATGATCAGAAATTTTCATTTGGGCAAGGGAAATGTCGGCATAAGTGGTTTTAGAGGCACCACCAAAAAATTCTTTGGCTAAGGGCTGCATACCACTGACGGGGGCGCTATTTGCGGTCGTAGAGGGGTTGGTTTTACCAAACAAGGCTTCCATCTTGTCGGCTGTTATTGTTTTGCTAGGATCAAACGCACCGCTAGAAATACCAGCAGTCAATCCATCTCCCCAAGCGTTATCAATGGTGGTGGTTTTGCCATTAAAGCTTAGCTCTAACTGGGTGCCTACCTTGTCGAGTTCATTAATGCCTTGGCGGGTCAGGGTCATGCCATCGACAGTAACCGACTGGCCATTACCCAGCTGTTCTAGTTCTGCAAGAATGTCCTTGCTGGTGGCTGTTGCATTTGCGCCGGTACCAAGGGCTGCAAAAGTAACATCTGCATAAATATTCTCAATAGGAGTAGTAGCATCATTAGGAGTTAGCACTTCGTTTGGGTGCTGGCCTTCTTTTAATAAGCTGCGGGTCAGGGCTAGCTTACCGGCAGC
The DNA here is from genome assembly GCA_947624795.1 of uncultured Marinospirillum sp. Taxonomy (GTDB): domain Bacteria; phylum Pseudomonadota; class Gammaproteobacteria; order Pseudomonadales; family Halomonadaceae; genus Marinospirillum. The sequence goes on along the minus strand of CANQLY010000145.1, from coordinate 3,131 downwards.
ATTGGCTTGTTGTTCGGTTGCAAAGGTTTGTTCTGCACCTTGGAAGGTGAACTTGTTCAAGTTACCTTGTGCCACTAAACCGCCTTCAAGGCCAGTAGCAATTTGTGAGCCTTGGTCGTCACGGAAACCGATTTGCATGATGGTCGATTCTGCTTCGGGGTTTAGCAGTTTTTTACCGTTAAATTCGGTTGTTTCCACAATGCGGTTAATTTCTTGGGTTAGCTCATCGACTTCTTTTTGCAGGCCTTCACGGGCTTGGTCGTTGTAAGTGCCGTTGGCAGACTGAATGGCAAGCTCGTTCACACGCTGCAAGTTTTGGGCGATTTGATCAAGTGCGCCTTCAGCCGTTTGTGCCATAGAAATGCCGTCGCTGGCATTACGGGTGGCCATGTTCAAACCACGAATGTCTTTGGTTTGGCTTTGTGCCAAGTAAAGGCCAGCAGCATCATCTTTGGCGGAGTTAACACGCAAGCCGGTCGACAAGCGCTGAAAAGTGGTTGCTTGCTGTGCCTGTGTGTTTGATAAATTACGCTGGGCGTTCATTGAAGCGATGTTAGTGTTAAGTACTAATGCCATCTTAATTCTCCTTGGTTCTTTAATGCGGCAAGCCTTGTGAAGTTAGGGCAAGTGCTTTCCGGTTTTTCAGCAAGACCGGCAAGTGTTTGCCGTTGGTCTGGTCTGCTGGTTGTAAATACTACTTACCACTTAATTAAGCAAAACTCATGCCAGCTTTACGGGTGCTGGGCTTTATTTTAAGTTTATTTAATTAGCAGCCTATTTTGCTTGTTGCTTATTTCTTCTAATGCCTTTGTTCAGTTAGCTTATTAACGGCTGCATGGCGGTTTTGTTTAGCTGTTTTTTTTGCCTAGTTTTTTATTTGGTTTTTTAACCCGCTTTTTAACCCGCTTTCACCTAGTTTTTTATTCAACAAAAAACCGGCAAAAGTTAATTAAAACGCTTGCCGGTTAGGGAAGTAGCAGGGTAGGTTTTGTGGCTTAAACAGGCTTTACTTTTTTAGCTTCGTCTTCAATTGCATCCCATGCTTCTTTAATGGGCTTAAGGGTGTCGATCACTTCTTGCACGGCTTTAACATTGTTGCCTGCACGGGCTTCAGAAAGGTGGCGACCCATAAAATCGTAGAGTGAATCAAGGGTTACCATCGCCGGACCACCCTTTTCATAATCAATGCAGGTACGTAATTCAACAACAATGGCTTGGGCGCGGGTTAGTGATTGGGTGGCGGCTGGGGTGTCTTTGCGTTCTAATGCGCCTTTGCTTGCGGCTAAATAACCATTAAGCGATTCCATAAGAATTTGAATTAGGCGGTGGGGCGAGGCGTTCATGACTTCGGCTTCACGGTCGCTGCCTTTAGCATATTGAAACACGCCCCGTAACGATTTTTTGTAGCTCATGTTTAATTCTCTGAATAAATGAAAAAAGGTACCCAACAGGATACCTTTTTTTTGTTGACCAAAGAAGACCTAACTATTTTTCTTCTTAGTTACTTAGTTAATTACTTAGTTAATTACTTACTTTTACGTGTATAGCCTGGCAGGTTTTCCATTTGCTGTGCAAGGTAACTTGCGGTGTTATTAAACTTGGCCGACATGGAATCGGCTGCGTTGAACTGTTTGTAAAGGCGAGCTTCCAGCAGTTCAAGGCGCATATCGGTGGCAGCTATGCGTTTATCGATGCGGCCAATTTGTGCAGTTAAGCCACTTTTACGGGTTGAAATTAAGCCTTTGTTAATTTGCCCGTCAATGACTGAATCTGAGGTTAGCTGGCGTGCTACTTTTTCAAAACGTGAAGCATAGCCAGTTTCTTCGTTACCAAAAATAAAGGCTACTTTTTCGAAGTCTTCTGCTAGCATTTGGTTTAGTTTGGTGCGGTCTATTTCTAACGTGCCGTTACGTGAGTTAGCGGCTTCGCCGGGTTCCCAGCCTTTTTGCACAAAGCTGGTAATGCCAATAGAAGCAAGGGTGTTTTGTAAGTCGCCCTTGCCACCTGATGGGGTAAAAAGGGTGTCTCTTAAGGTGTTTTCTACTGAACGAATAACGCCTTCTTTAGCTAAGGGGCCTTTTTTAGCTTCGTTTAGGTGAATAACCACGTCGTTATAGGCTTTTACAAATTCATCAATGCGATCAGAAATTGAAGCATCATCACGCGCCACACCTAGGGTGCCACCAACGGGGTCGGTGCCATTTAGCACGGCATCGGGGTTAATAGTAATATCAACGCCTGAAACCACGTTTGTAAAGCTGTTAGTGCTGCTGCTGGCGGCAATGCCATCAATGGTGATTTTGGCGTCGAGTTCTGCGCCGGCTTGGGTTGAAAGTGTGGCATCTTCAACCACTGGCGAGGTGGTGGCGTTGTTAAACACGGTGTTTTCAAGCGTCATCTTAAAGTTACTAACGCCTGTGGTCGCACGCATTTCTAAACGGCTTTGGGTTGAGTCTGTATCAGAGGTAACAATAAACGCTTCTAGCTTGCCTTTTAAATTAGTATCGTCATTAATTTTGATGTTAATTTCAGCGACGGCCTCGGCTAGGTTTTTGCCGGTTAAGTCAACGCTTAAGTCAGATAAAGTGCCAGTACCACTGAAGTTAGAAAGCTTAATGCTGCCCGAGGCCAGTGTTTCTGTGTTGCTATAAAAGCCTGAAGAATGCACACGGGTGTATTCATTGCTATCAATGGTGGCATTTTTTTGGCTAAGCGAATCATCGTTGCTTAATTTAATTTGCTGCTTCAAATCACTGGTGTCGATTGTTAAGCGCCCAACGTTACCCGATTCTTTGGCATTTAAAACTAAACGTGACTTACCGCCACCTTCGTTCACTAGGTTGGCAGAAACCTTGTCTTTTAAATCAGGGTTGTCGTTAATGGCTTGGCGCAGTTCATCTAAAGACCAAGGCGTTTTTACGCTTGTTGCAACGCCGTCACCATCTAAAATGGGCGTACCTAACTCAAGGGTGGTGTCGCCAATTTTGATGCTGCCAGAAAAAGCTTGGTTGCTGTCTAATGATTCAGAAACCCAGCGGTAGCTTTCAGCTTTGCTTAAAACTTGCACATTGTAATTACCGGCAACAGCACCAAGGCGGTGGCGGCAGGCGATTTCGGCGTGCAGCGGACGG
>CANQLY010000144.1 GCA_947624795.1 uncultured Marinospirillum sp. | reverse complement strand
TCCATGCGCTCTTGCGCGTCTTTATTAATTTCGTTAATCACAATAGTTGCCTCTTATTAAGAATAGCCAAGCTAGAAACAGAGTTTAGCTTTAATTAATTAATCTTTATAAATTAGCGTACCTTCATGTATGCCAACAGCAAGATTAAGTAGCGCACCTGATTTGTTCATATTGAACACACGAACCGGCATGGATTGGTCACGCACTAGGCAAATGGCCGTTAAATCCATGACTTCAAGTTTTTGATCAAGTGCTTCATCGTAAGTTAAACGCTCATACTTTACTGCATCTGGGTATTTAACAGGGTCTTTATTGTAAACGCCATCCACTTTAGTGGCTTTAATAACCACGTCTGCATCAATTTCTATGCCACGTAAGCAGGCTGCTGAGTCGGTAGTAAAAAATGGGTTGCCTGTACCAGCGGAAAAAATCACGACATCGCCGGAAGTGAGGTAACGAATAGCGGTGCGTCGGTCATAGTGTTCTACTACGCCGCTCATAGGAATGGCGGATACTACACGGGTACGAATATTGGTGCGTTCTAAGGCATCACGCATGGCTAGCGCATTCATAACCGTAGCTAGCATACCCATGTGGTCGCCGGTGACTCTTTCCATGCCAGCAGCGCTTAAAGCAGCACCACGAAAAAGATTACCGCCACCAATAACGATACCTACCTGAACACCTATACCTACTAGCTGCCCAATTTCTAGCGCCATGCGGTCTAATACCTTGGCATCAATACCAAACTCTTGATCGCCCATTAAGGCTTCGCCGCTTAACTTAAGAAGAATGCGCTTGTATTTTGCGTTTCGATCCGAGGGTGTGGTCATGGGCAAGTCTCCAAATAGGCAGAATATAGGGTTCTTTAATTGCACAAAAACGTGCAGGGAAAACCCAGCACGTTTTTGAGGAGCTTCTAAGCCAGTTGCCTAGCCCAGAAGGGGTTGGGTCTATCTTAACGACCTGCAACCTGCGCTGCTACTTCTGCAGCAAAATCTTCTTCTTTCTTTTCGATGCCTTCGCCTACTTCAAAACGCTGGTAGCTAACAACTTCGCCGCCAGCCGCTTTAACATAAGCACCCACAGACAAATCTGGGTTCTTAATAAAAGGCTGTTCAGTTAGGCTGTTTTCAGCTAAGAACTTCTTCAGACGGCCACCGATCATTTTTTCAGCAATCTCAGCAGGCTTACTGGCCATGTCTGGCTGAGCAAGAATAATGTCTTTTTCTTTGTTCAGCTCTTCTTCAGGCATGTCAGAAGGCTTGCATACGCGAGGATTAACCGCAGCAACGTGCATAGCAACGTCTTTAGCTACATCGGTACTGCCAGCAGAAAGAACGCTTAGTACACCAATGCGGCCACCGTGAACGTATTCACCAACAACAGCGCCTTCAACAACTGAAGCACGGCGTACAGTGATGTTTTCACCGATTTTTTGAACCAGTGCGCCACGGGCATCTTCAAGTTCGCCAGCCGTTAGCTTAGCAACGTCTGTTTCACGGGTCGCTAATAGCTTCTCGGCAACCTTGTCTACAAAACCTAGGAAGTTGTCATCACGGGCTACAAAGTCGGTTTCAGAGTTGATTTCTACCATAACGCCATAGCTACCATCGGCAGCAACACGGGTAGCAATCGCACCTTCAGCAGCAATACGGCCTGCTTTTTTAGCCGCTTTTAGACCTGAGTTTTTACGTAGGTCATCAATGGCTTGTTCGATATCACCGTTGCTTTCTTCAAGTGCTTTTTTGCACTCCATCATTGCCAAACCGGTGCGGTCACGAAGTTCTTTTACTTGCGCGGCAGTAATTTTTGCCATGAATAAATCCCCTTAACTAGAAGATGTTTAGAAGGTTACCGCTGCCTAAATGCTAGCTGAATGAGCACCTATACAAATGCAATAACCAAGAATAGAGAAAGCCTGCCTAAGGTTTACTAGGCAGGCTAAGCCGGAGTTAATTACTCGGCGGAGTTTTCTGCAACTTCAATTAGCTCTTCGCCAATGACTTCTTCACGTGCTTTGCTGCAAGCTGTTGCAATGGCGCGTACATAAAGCTGTACGGCACGAATCGCATCATCATTACCAGGAATAACAAAGTCTACACCATCTGGGTTAGAGTTGGTGTCAACAACGCCAATAACAGGAATGCCAAGTTTGTTGGCTTCATTAATGGCTAGGCGTTCGTGGTCTACGTCAACAACAAACAATGCATCAGGTAAGCCGCCCATGTTTTTGATGCCGCCAATGGAGCGTTCTAGCTTTTCCATTTCACGGGTATTCATTAACACTTCTTTTTTAGTTAGCTTGTCAAACGTGCCGTCTTGTGACTGAGTTTCAAGTTCACGTAGGCGACGAATGGACTGACGAATTGTTTTGTAGTTCGTTAGCATACCACCTAACCAGCGGTGATTAACGTAAGGCATGTTAACTTTGTCAGCTTCTTCACGAATAACTTTGCTTGCTGCACGCTTAGTACCAACAAAAAGAATCTTGTTTTTGCCACCAGCTAGCTTTTCAGCAAAAGTAATGGCTTCGTTCAGTGCAGGAACGGTTTTTTCTAAGTTAATGATGTGGATTTTGTTACGCGCACCAAAAATGTACTTACCCATTTTTGGGTTCCAGTAGCGCGTTTGGTGACCAAAGTGAGCGCCGGCTTGTAGCAGGTCACGCATAGATACTTGTGCCATTCGATAATACTCCAGTACTGCGGGTTAGGCCTCCATACACCCCAAACATCAACCTTAGTTTTAAATAACCTACTTAGCTTTAATTTGAATGTGCTAAATAAATGGCTAAAGGCACCCAGATGAATGTGTCGGTGTATGTGTGACGTTAAGTTGCACTTAAAATAAGTGCGGTTGTTTTTGCTTAGAATTAACGGCGATAAACAGGGTTTCAAGGGGTGGCTTGTTTGCCAACAGTCGACCCTTGTCGTATCCTTTTACAGTTAATTTTGAGCGCGCAATTTATAGCATAGTCTGGCGCTAACATAAAGCTCGAATTTATTTTCGGCTAACTTTTTAAGTGAGTTATTGAATGAATGTTCCAATTAAAACACCTGAAGAAATAGAGAAAATGCGTGTTGCTGGCCGCTTGGCTGCTGAAGTTTTAGAAATGATTGCTCCTTATGTTCAGCCTGGTGTTTCTACTGGCGAGCTTGATAAAATTTGCCATGAATACATTACCCAAGTGCAGCAGGCTATTCCTGCTCCTTTGAATTACCATGGTTTTCCTAAATCCATTTGTACCTCGATTAACCATGTGATTTGCCACGGTATTCCTGATGATGCCAAGCTGCTTAAAAAAGGCGACATTATTAATATCGATATTACGGTAATTAAAGATGATTACCACGGTGACACCAGTCAAATGTTCTATGTGGGTGAGCCATCTATTTTAGCAAAGCGTTTAACTGAATTTACTAAAGAAGCCCTTTATGCCTCGATTAAGCTAGTTAAGCCGGGTGCACGCATTTCTGAAATTGGTCAAGTTATTGAAGAAATGGCTAAAAAAGAACGCTTTTCTATTGTGCAAGAGTATTGTGGTCACGGCATCGGCAAGGTGTTTCACGAAGACCCACAAATTTTGCATTACAATGGTTATACCGCACGCACTGATTTAGTTTTAGAGCCGGGCATGTGTTTTACTATTGAACCCATGATTAATGCCGGTAAGCGCCATAGCAGGCAGATGAATGATGGCTGGACTGTGGTCACTAAAGATAAAAGCTTAACGGCTCAGTGGGAACACACCCTACTAGTCACTGAAACGGGTGTTGAAGTATTGACCCGCCGTAGTGACGAACCCTTTTAATTTAACCCGCTGAAGGCTAGCCTATGATTGTTAACTACCAGTTTCAACCTAATCTAGCACTCTATGATTTTCAACGCCTTAAGCAGCAGTTAGAGCAGGGGCAGCATGCACAAGTGCCCCTATTGAAACAGGCATTAGGCATTATCAACCAGCGTTTAGACCAAGCATTTTATGATGGTGCCGATATTCGTGACTTGGTTTATGGCCGTGCTTGGGCGATGGATCAATTATTGGTTTGTATTTGGCAGCAGTTTACTTGGCCAGATAACGAAATTGCCCTGTTAGCTGTGGGTGGTTATGGCCGAGGCGAGCTGCACCCTAAGTCTGATATTGATTTATTAATTCTTACGTCCAATGAAGGCACTAGTGCGTGCCACCAAGCTTTAAGTAAGTTTATTGCTCTTTTGTGGGATATAAAACTAGACGTGGGGCACAGCTTTCGCTCACTGGCCGATTGTGAGCGTGAAGCGAAAACCGACATTACAGTGGCCACTAATTTATTAGAAAACCGCTTGTTAGTTGGCTCACCTACGCTACAAACGGCTATGAAGCAGCGCCTTGCGCCCCATAAAATGTGGCCTTCAGCAGCATTTTTTGAAGCCAAATGGCAAGAGCAGCAGGCAAGGCATCGCAAGTTTAATAACAGTGACCATAACCTTGAGCCAAATATAAAAAGCTCCCCTGGTGGGCTGCGCGATATTCAAATGATTGGCTGGGTGGCGAAGCGCCATTTTAATGCATCTTCTTTGCAAGACTTGTTGGCCGAGGGCTTTTTAACCGCAACAGAAATGCGCCTGTTAGAGCAGGGGCAAAGTTTTTTATGGCAGGTGCGTTATGCGCTGCACTTAACTGCCGAGCGTTGTGAAGACCGTTTACTGTTTGATTATCAGCGCCAATTAGCCGTGTTATTTGGTTATTTAGACACCGAAAAACGCTTGGCAGTCGAGCAGTTTATGAAGCGTTATTACCGTGTGGTTACCACGCTTACAGAACTAAATGACGTGTTATTACAGCACTTTGAAGAGGCGTTATTAAAGCCCGATGAAGTGCAGCAAGTCACTTACATTAATCAGCGTTTTCAAATTCGTAATGGGTTAATTGAACACCTAGGCGATGATGTTTTTGAGCGTGACCCTTTTGCATTAATTGAAGTTTTTTTACTGATGGCTGAACACGCCAAAATTAAAGGGGTGCGAGCAACCACCATTCGTGCCTTGCGAGATCATCGTCATTTAATTGATGAAGCTTTTCGTCAAGATAACCGGGTTAATCAGCTGTTTATGGCGCTTATTAACGCCAAAGGCGATGTGCCATTACAGCTAACACGCATGAGCCGTTACGGTATTTTAGGGCGCTATTTGCCAGAGTTTGGCCATG
>CANQLY010000143.1 GCA_947624795.1 uncultured Marinospirillum sp. | reverse complement strand
AATTGCTAAAGGCCGGCACCCGTGTCATTGATCTTTCTGCCGATTTTAGATTACAAGATGCCAACGAATGGGCTAGCTGGTATGGCCAGCCACACGGTGCCCCTGAATTATTGGGTGAGGCCGTTTATGGCTTGCCAGAAGTTGCCCGCGAAAAAATTAAAACCGCACGCTTAGTTGCTGTGCCAGGTTGTTACCCTACCGCTGTGCAGTTAGGGCTTTTACCTTTGTTTGAAAAAGGGCTCGTTGAAACGCAAGGCATTATTGCCGATTGTAAGTCGGGTGTTTCGGGTGCAGGCCGTGGCACAAACCTAGGTTCTTTGTTCTGTGAAGCTGGCGAAAGCATGAAAGCTTATGCTGTGGGTAAACACCGCCACCACCCAGAAATTACCCAAGGCTTAACCGCTGCGGCAGGTAAGGCCGTTGGCTTAACTTTTGTGCCGCATTTAGTGCCCATGATTCGTGGTATTCACGCCACGCTTTATGTTCGTTTAACCGGCGCTAACCAAAAGCTAACTGATGCAGAATTACAGCAAGTTTTTGAAACGCGTTATAAAAATGAACCCTGTGTTGATATGATGCCGTGGAATTCTTGCCCTGAAACACGTAGTGTGCGTGGTGCAAATGTATGTAGAATTGGGCTGCATAGACCACAAGGCGGTGACCTAGTCGTTGTTCTTGCTGTTATTGATAACTTGGTTAAAGGTGCCAGCGGACAGGCAGTGCAAAATATGAACATTATGTTTGGTCAAGATGAGTTGGAGGGTTTGCGTTTTGCAGGCCTAATGCCCTGACCTTGTAGGAAAATAAAATATGAGTATAGGACAGGGAGAGCGCCTGCAGATTGTGACTTACAATCCTGTCAGGCGATTTATTAATCGGGCTATTGTTGTAAGTTTAATATTGGCGTTAGTAACCGGTAGCTATTTTTATGGCCAATGGGCTGTTTGGCATGAACGCAGCTCTTCTGTGATTGAGCGTGATGAGCTTAGAAAAAAGATCAAAGCCCAAGAAAAAGAACTTGTTGATTTAAGGCGTCGAGTGTTAGTCACCGAAAGCAGTAAAGCCATCGACAAGCAAACGCACCAAGAAGTGCACCAAACTATATTGGATTTAAACGCTCATATAGGTAAGCTTGAAAATGAACTACACTTTTATCAGCGTGTAATGGCACCAGAAAAAGTAGATCAAGGGCTTAGAATTGATCGGTTTGATATTAAGCCAACCGATGACCCAAGAGTTTTTGATTATCAGCTAGTCATTACCCAAGTAACCGACAACAACACATTTGTTGAAGGGCGTGCTTTAGTGAGTCTAGTTGGAGCGCGTGGACAAACATTGAATGTCACTCTGCCGCTAAAAGACGTTTCACCTGAAGTCGATGAATTGAGCGTAAGGTTTAGGTTTCGTTTCTTTCAAAACGTAGCTGGACAAATGCACTTGCCTGAAGACTTTGTACCCGAGAAGGTACAGGTGATTTTGCAATCAATTGGAAGTAAAGCTATGCGTATCGAAACAGAATTTGGTTGGACTAGCCAGGAGGCAATTTAAATGTTTGGAAAAAGTTCTACACCTACTAACAATTTTGACACTTTAATTTCAGGCAAGGCAGAGATGGTTGGTGATATTCACTTTTCAGGTGGCCTTCATATTGACGGTAAGGTGTATGGAAACATTGTTGCCGATGATGAATCTAAAGCGGTACTAAGAATTAGTGAGAAGGGCGCAGTTGAAGGCGAGGTTTCGGTTCCTCACCTTATTGTGAACGGCACCATTGTTGGTGATGTTCATTCGTGCGAGCACTTAGAACTAGCTGCCAAAGCCGTTATTAAGGGTAATATATTTTATAATACCATTGAAATGGTGATGGGTTCTCAAGTTGAAGGGCGTTTAGAACACCGCTACAAAAGCGGTAAAGGCAACGAAAAAGCTAAAATGCCCAAGCAAGTGACCAAAGAAAAACCTAAGTCACAACTGCAAATTACTGATGAATCAAAGCTATCAGAATCAACGAAAGACACCAAGTTCACTGCTGCCCCCGTTACTGCTGCTAAACCTGGATTAGACATGGCTAAAAAATAGCCTGTGCTAGTAAACGCAAGGGCTAATTAATAAACCCTCGCCCAATGGGGCGAGGTTGTTTGGTTTTTTGTACTGCTGCTGTGCATTTTTTTATCCCTATACTTGACTAAATTACTGGGTTAAGTCAAGCTTTAACCTAGTCAATTGGAGTTAATTAAATGACCTCTGTTGTAAGTTTTACGCCCCAACCGCTACTGATTACACCGGCTGCAATAAAAAAGGTGCAAAGGCTGGTTGAAGAAGAAAGTAATCCAAACTTAAGTTTACGGGTTTATGTAACTGGCGGCGGCTGTTCTGGCTTTCAGTATGGTTTTGATTTTGACGACCAAACCCAGCCCGACGACACAATAATAGAAGAGCAGGGCGTGCGATTTTTGCTTGATGAGCTTAGCTACCCCTATTTAAATGGTTCCACAGTCGATTACATCGAAGGCTTGGAAGGCGCTAAATTCATTATAGTGAACCCTAACGCCTCGGCAACCTGTGGTTGTGGCTCTTCTTTTACTATCTAACGTTGAGTGAGCCGTTAAGCTTGCTTAATAAAGGTAGCTAATAAAAGTAGCTAAGCAGGATAAAACCCACCTAAAACCCTTTCCCCTTTAGCGCCGGTTACGCTGGGTAGATTACCGCTTTTATTATGGTAATGCCGCCAAGCCAACCAAGCAAAAGCCGCTGCTTCAACGTCTTGGGGTGGAATGCCCAAGGCTTTGGTCGAAGCCACGGGGCGGGGGCTAGCTAGTTCAGTAATTCTTGCCCTTAAAAAGTGATTCTGCCAACCCCCTCCGCAAATAAATACCTCGGCAGAGGCATTTGGGTCTAGCACTTTTATTTGGTCAACCAAAGAAATAGCAGTCACTTCAACCAGTGTTCTTAGCACATCGTTGGCAGCAAATTCACCGCTTGCCGAACAAGAAGCCAGCCAAATACCTAATTGCTCTGGGTTAAATAGCTCTCGCCCCGTGCTTTTAGGTGGCTTTCTGGCAAAATAGTCATCGGCCAAAATGGTGTTTAAAAGCGCAGGAATCACTTGGCCACTGGCTGCCTGCTTGCCTTTAGCATCAAAAGGCAGTTGCCAATGCTGCTGGAACCAAGCATCTAATAACAAATTAGCAGGGCCGGTATCAAAGCCTAGAATGGGTTGCTTAGTGTTGGTAGATAAAAGATCTGTAGGCAAAAAAGTAAGGTTAGCAATGCCGCCCAAGTTAACAATCATCCGGTTTTTATTAGCCGAACGAAATACGCTGTTATGAAACGCCGGCACCAAAGGCGCAGCCTGCCCACCGGCTGCTAAATCGCGTCGCCTAAAATCGGCAATAACGTTTTTACCAGTTAATTCAGCTAGTAAACTTGGGTTTAATAGCTGTAAAGTATAGCTAGGCACTAAATTAGGCTGGTGTTCTAATGTTTGGCCATGACAGCCCATAGCTAAAGGTTGCTGGCTTTTGGGTAAATCAGCCAACAGCTGCAAAGCACAGTCAGCATAGAGGCGTGTTAAGCCATCTTCTGCCACGGCTAATTGGCGAAAAGTAAGCGTTTCAGAATGGGCTAAAAAAGTGAGCTGTTCTTTAAGTAACTTAGGCAGGTTAATAGAAGCACGCTTAAGCAGCTGGCTTGAACCCCCAGCCACATCAAAAGCAACCAGCACCCCATCCACTGCATCTAAGCTAGTACCAGACATCATGCCAATAAAATGGCTGTTCATGCGAATTCCTTACGAAGCAGTTAGGCTTAACAAGCAGTTTGTAGGTGGTATACTTTGCCACAATTTAGGCTTCTAAACACGGCCAAGCACCCATAAGTAGCGCCTATAGAATGGATAGAATGACACCAACTACAACAGTATTTATTGAAATTAAGGAAAGGTAATGAGCAAGCAACAAGCCGCACTAGAAATTATTCGCCGTGGTACCCATGAAATACTAGTAGAAGAAGAACTCGTTAAAAAGTTAGCCCAAAACCGTCCATTAAGAGTTAAAGCTGGTTTTGACCCTACCGCCCCTGATTTACACCTAGGCCACACGGTACTCATTAATAAGCTGCGTCAACTGCAAGACTTAGGTCACACCGTTTTGTTCTTAATTGGTGACTTCACTGGCCGCATTGGTGACCCTTCAGGTAAAAATGTGACTCGCAAGCCGCTAACCGAAGCAGAGGTTATGGAAAATGCCCAAACCTATAAAGCACAGGTCTTCAAAATTTTAGACCCAGCTAAAACTGAGGTAGTGTTTAACTCTGAGTGGATGGGCAAGATGACTGCCTCAGAACTGATTAGCCTAGCTGCCCAGCAAACCGTGGCACGCATGTTAGAGCGTGACGACTTTGAAAAGCGCTATAAGGGTAATCAGCCCATCGCTATTCACGAATTTTTATACCCTTTAATTCAAGGCTACGATTCTGTTGCGCTTAAGTCCGACATCGAAGTGGGCGGCACCGACCAGAAGTTCAACCTATTAATGGGGCGTGAACTGCAAAAAAGTCATGGCACAGAACCGCAAGTGGTTATCACCATGCCTTTGCTTGAAGGTTTAGACGGCGTACAAAAAATGTCTAAATCCCTAGGTAACTATGTGGGCATAGATGAAGCGCCAGGCGTTATGTTCAACAAACTGGTTTCTATGCCCGACAGCTTAATTTGGCGTTATTTTGAACTCCTTTCCTTTAAGAGCTTAGAGGCAATAGATCAACTAAAGAAAGACGTAGCAGAGGGCGCTAACCCAAGAGACATTAAAATTCTTCTAGCACAGGAACTGATTACCCGCTTTCACGGTGAAGAAGCTGCCGCTAATGCTCACAAATCGGCAGGCAACCGCTTAGAAGAAGGCGAACTACCAGAAGACTTGCCTGAAATTGAACTAGATTTAGAAGGCGAAGCTGATCTACCCATTGCCGCAATCATTAACCGTGCAGGCTTAACAGCCAATGGCGCACAGGCCAAAGATGCCGTTAAGCGTGGCGCTGTTAAGGTAAATCATCAAGTAGTCGATGAAAGCTTTCGCCTAGCCAAAGGCAGTGAACAAGTGATTCAAGTGGGTAAAACCAAGTACGCGCAGGTTCGTTTAGTCTAATTTGTAAATTAATTACAAAAAGTACTTGCGTTATAAAAATTAGTGCCTATAATACGCATCTCTTGTCAGGGAGACCTTAGAAATAAGGGCAAAGTTTAGAACTGGCAAGGGCTGCA
>CANQLY010000142.1 GCA_947624795.1 uncultured Marinospirillum sp. | reverse complement strand
CCTGTTCCGATTGATAAGTGGCTAGCGGCTTCTTGTCACGACGCTGATTCAATTATTCAGGCAGAAAATATTAACGTTGATTTTATAACCCTCTCGCCAGTGCTTGCTACGCCTTCGCACCCAGAAGCCACACCTATGGGGTGGCATGGCTTTGATGCTTTAACCGATGTTAGCCGCCTGCCCGTTTATGCGCTAGGTGGTATGAGCTTAGAGCAGCGTGACCGAGTGTTTGGTTTAGGTGGGCAAGGTTTGGCAGGTATTAGTCAATACTGGTCTTGATCGGTTGGGTTTAACAGGCTTTCAGCGCTGACAATTTTATGCTCCTCAGCAGCCCAGCTACCTAGATCAATGAGCTTGCATCGCTTGCAACAAAAAGGGCGAAAAATATTTTCTTTGGTTAAGATGCTAGGCTTGCTGCAGTTTGGGCAAGAAAAAATACGTGTAACGGGTTGTTTCATTGGTTTTACTCTTTGTTAGCTTATTGTTCGTTGGCTTTAATCAAGGCAAGTTTAAGGTAGTAGTCATGCAGTAAGTCTACCTGTTTTTGTAAGTCATTTAAGTCCCCAGAGTTATCAATGATATCATTTGCATGTAATAAACGGTCTTGGCGATTAATTTGCTGCTGTATAATTTTTTTAACTAAATTAGGGTTATTTTTATCCCTTGCGCTAGTGCGTTTAATTTGAATGCTTTCTGGTACATCAATAACGACTAGGCGCTCAATAAGGTTAGTTTGGCCACTTTCTATTAATAAGGGTGAAGATAATAGAGTGTAAGCACTTGTGGCTTCATTCAGTGCTTTAATTGACTCGTCTTTAACCCAAGGATGAACAAGTGCTTCCAGCCAAAGTTTAGCAGTAGGGTTATTAAAAACCAGTGTTCTTAAAGCCGCCCTATCTAAACTACCATCTTCAAGTTGAAGTTGTTTACCTAAGTGATTAAAAACTTGAGTTAATAATGGCGAGCCTAGCTGTAAGGCTTGGCGTGCTAGTATATCTGTATCAACTATCTGGATGCCTTGCTTTGCAAAAAGATCACTTGCGGCTGTTTTACCTGATCCAATACCCCCCGTTAAGCCAATGATTAGTTTAGGTGGCTTATTATTAATTAGCATATTTTTCATTTGCTTACCCTTTGTTTAGTTTTAAAGGTGTTTGATTAGTATGAAATTACAAGGTAGTATCTGCTTTAGTTTAAATTTAGTTTAATTAAAGCTTTTGTACAAGAGTACACTTGCCAAAGTTAAGATTATGTATAGAATTTAGATTGCCTGTTGAGCCTTTAATTGGAGTAAGTAATGTCTATTTTAGCAAGTTATCGTGAAAAAGAAGAAATGCTACGTAAGCTCACGGAAGAAATGAGCCGTATGGAAGAAAACCCTGAGCTTAAAAAAGAATTAAGCTTTAAGGAAGAAGTTCAAGAGCTACTAGAAAAGCATGAACGTAGCGTAAGTGATTTAGCTGTTATCTTTGGTTTAAACCAAACAGCTGCAGGTACTAAACTAGGTCGTGGTAATCGTCGTACTCGTAAACTTAAAGTTTATGTTAACCCACATACTAATGAAGTACTTGAGACACGTGGTGGTAATCAAAAGCAGTTAAAAGAATGGAAAGCTGAGTTTGGTTCTGATGTTGTTGAAGGTTGGGTAACTGAAGAGCGCGATTAATTTCTAGCCTCCAGTTAAATTTAAAAAACCCTGATAGTTTTCAGGGTTTTTTTTAACTTAAATTCTAGTCAGTGATGCGTTTAATTTTCAATGCAGAAGGTCGTTAGCGTCTTCATCTTCTTCTATTAAATACACACTGCCTTGGTTAATGAGCTTAACAAACAGCTCGCTGGCTTCTGGCAGGCTAAGGGTGAGTTTAATAAAGTCGAGTTCCAAATTAGGCGTCGCACAAAGTTTAGTAACCCAGTCTTCTAGTTCTTTTGAAAAGGTTAAGGCTTCGCCATCGGCAAATAACCAGTTACCTTCAGCAGACGCTCGAAAAGCTAAACGACTGCCTTCGGCAACAACAAATAAAACGTCTTCGTCGCTGGTTTCTTCTAGCAGCTCATGCAAGGTGGCTGTGGTCCAAGGGTGTTCTTGGGGTAATAGCTGGTCTGGGTATTTGGTTTGCGTCATGGCACGGCCAAACCATTCGCTTAAAGCGGCTGGGTTGTCCATTACTTGATTCAATAAGTTTTTTACACGCGCCATAGCGGCATCATCAATGGCGGCTTTATGCTGGGGCAGGGTTAAGTCAGCATCGGTGTAACGCAGGTCTTCTTGCAAGGTTTCGCCCACAAAATCGGCCACACCGCATAGAATTTCTTCAGCACTTAAGGCCCGAAAACCCACCGACCAAGTGGTGCAATCTTGGCTTAATGAAGTGCCCCAATGGGCAAGTTGTGGCGGCAAATACAGTAGGTCACCGGCTTCTAATACCCAGTCTTGTTCAGTATTGGCTTCAAATTCAGTTAGAATTTTTAAGCGGGTATCACTTCTTAATGGGCTGGATTCATCGCAGTGCTGCCCTAGCTGCCAACGCCTTTTGCCTGAAGCTTGAATTAAAAACACATCATAATAATCAAAGTGTGGCCCAACACTGCCACCCTCTGGTGCAAAGCTAATCATGACATCATCAACCCGCCAGCTAGGTAAAAAGTCAAAAGCTTCAAGCAGCTCGCCCACTTCAGGCAGTAGGTGATCGACCGCTTGCACTAAAAGCGTCCAATCTTTTTCAGGCAAGTTTTGTAAAAAACTTTCTTTAAAAGGGCCATTAAATAATTGCCAAGGGCTTTCAGGCCCTTGTTCCATCACTAGGCGAGATTCAACCGTTTCTTCTAAAGCTAAACCGGCTAGCTCATCTATGTCTAAAGGTGGTGTAAAGCCTGGTAAGGCTTGACGAATAAGTAGTGGTTTTTTTTGCCAATAATCACGTAAAAATTCTTCACGGCTAATGGAACCTAAAATTGAAACCGGCAAAGTGATGGAATCAGTCATGGTTAAATAGCCTTCGCTTGGGCAATCGCATTGCCTATGTAGTTAGCCGGTGTCAGCGCTTTCAGTTCTTGTTTGGCTTGTTCTGGCATGTCTAAACTATCAATGAATTCAACCATGCCTTGCTGGGTAATGGTTTTGCCACGGGTTAGCTCTTTTAGCTTTTCGTAAGGCTTTTCAATCTGGTAGCGGCGCATGACGGTTTGAATGGGTTCTGCTAAAACTTCCCAAGCGGCATCTAGGTCATAGGCTAAACGCTCGGGGTTAGTTTCAAGCTTAGAAATGCCTTTTAAACTGGCTTGGTAAGCAATTTGGCTATGGCCCATGCCCACACCTAAATTTCTAAGCACGGTGGAATCGGTTAAATCACGCTGCCAGCGAGAAATCGGCAGTTTAACCGCTAGGTGATTAAAAATAGCGTTAGCAATGCCCAAGTTACCTTCGGAGTTTTCAAAGTCGATGGGGTTAACCTTGTGCGGCATGGTTGAAGAACCAATTTCGCCTTCCACGGTTTTTTGCTTGAAATAACCTAAAGAAATATAACCCCAAACGTCACGGTCAAAGTCGATCAAAATGGTGTTGAAACGGGCAATGGCATCAAACAATTCGGCAATGTAGTCGTGGGGTTCAATTTGCGTGGTGTAGGGGTTCCAAACAAGCCCTAAACTTTCCACAAAATCTTTAGCATTGGCTTGCCAATCCAATGTTGGGTAGGCGCTTAAGTGTGCATTGTAGTTACCTACTGCACCGTTAATTTTACCTAGTAGCTCAACCGCTTTTACCTGCTTAATTTGGCGTTCTAAACGGTAAACCACGTTGGCCATTTCTTTACCAACCGTACTGGGGCTGGCCGTTTGACCGTGGGTGCGCGACAACAAAGGCACTTCCGCATTTTTATGAGCGAGGTTACGAATCGCATCGGCCACCTGCTGCATTTCTGGTAGTAAAACTTTTTCTAAGCCGCCTTTAAGCATTAGCGCATGAGACAAGTTATTAATGTCTTCACTGGTGCAAGCAAAGTGTACAAATTCACTTACGGCAGCCAGTTCTGGCAAGACTTCAATGCGGTCTTTAATAAAATATTCCACGGCTTTAACGTCGTGGTTAGTGACTCGCTCGTGGGTTTTAACTGCTTTTGCATCGTCTACTGAAAAGTTCGCTACTAAATCATTTAGCAGCTGATTAGCTTGGTCAGAAAAAGCCGGTACTTCTTTAATTTCTGGGTGGTTAGCAAGGCATTGCAACCAACGCACTTCCACTTCGACTCGGGCACGAATTAGGCCGTATTCAGAAAAGTGCTCACGCAAAGCAACAGTGCGGCTGCCATAGCGGCCATCGACAGGTGAAAGGGCAGTAAGTGAAGAGAGGTTAGCAAGTTGTTCAAGAGACATAATAAGTTCCAGAAATTAAAGGTAAAAGAAAAGCTTAAAGCAAGGATTAAAAAAGTATTAAAACTTGAGTGCATCTAAGTCTTGGAGGATTCTTTTGCGTGAAAATAACAGTTTCCAACGCTTACCACCCGACTGAGACCAGAGCATGGCAGAACGTATGCCGGCCAGCAGCAGTGAGCGCACTTTGTCGGCATTGCCCGTTTGTTGCAAAATGGTTGGGTTGCCTTTCACTTGAATGCGATAAGAAAGCGTACTTAAAGTGTCTTGGTAAAGACCAGCCAGCGCAGCTAAAACGTTTTCATGCGTTGGGTTAAAATGCATGGCTTGCGACTTAACTGTATCTAAACGCTGGCCTATGGCGGTTAGCATGGGCTGATTTTTGGCAAGTTTCGTATTTAATACCAAAATACCCATCGCATAATGCAGCACCTGAGGCGCGACACTTGAATCTTTTAATAACACTTTACGCAGGGTGGTTGCACCGGTACGCAGGTTAAAAAAGTCGCCACCATAAATATCTGCCGTGGTTTCAGGGTCAGTAATAAGAATGGAGCCAATGCTGCTAGCAAAGGTGTGTTGATCGACTAAACCACGGGTGGCTAAATCGTGCACTAGTTGCGCTGCTTGAAAAACACCGGCTAAAGCCAAGGTTTGGCGCTGACTGTAATTTAAGTTATTCATTCATCAGACCCATTGTCTAACTTGGCATTTAATGAAGGGATGGCTGTTTTTAAGAAGGTGCTTTCAATGACGCCGCCACCTAGGCACACATCATTGTTATAAAAGACCATCGATTGCCCGGGCGTTACTGCCCTTTGTGGCTGTTCAAACACCACTTGGCAACGGCCATCGGCTAATACTTCAACGTTACAAGCTTGGTCTTCTTGGCGATAACGCACC
>CANQLY010000141.1 GCA_947624795.1 uncultured Marinospirillum sp. | reverse complement strand
GTGATGGATTCAATGGCACGGTGTGCTTTAAGCATAATGGTACCGCCGGGTGTTTCATAAGCACCGCGGGCTTTCATGCCCACATAACGGTTTTCTACAATGTCTAAACGACCAATACCGTTAGCGCCACCAATTTTATTCAGTTTTTCTAATATTTCATGGGCTTTCAGGCGTTCGCCATCAATCGCTACGATATCGCCTTTTTCGTAGGTTAACTCTAAGTAAGTCGGTTCGTTAGGTGCAGCTTCAGGGCTAACACTCCAACGCCACATGGCTTCTTCAGGCTCTGCCCAAGGGTCTTCCAACAAGCCACCTTCATAAGAAATGTGCAGCAGGTTAGCATCCATAGAATAGGGTGATTTGGTACCAGCCTTAGCAAAATCAATCGGAATATCGTGCTCTTTAGCGTAAGCCATTAGCTTTTCGCGTGATAACAAATCCCACTCACGCCAAGGTGCAATAATCTGAACGCCGGGCATAAGTGCATAAGCACCTAGCTCAAAACGTACTTGGTCATTACCCTTGCCCGTTGCACCATGAGAAATGGCATCGGCATTGGTTTCTTTAGCAATTTCCACTAAACGCTTAGCAATTAAAGGGCGTGCAATGGACGTACCTAATAAGTACTCGCCTTCATAAATGGCATTGGCACGAAACATAGGAAAAACATAGTCACGAACAAACTCTTCGCGCAAATCTTCAATGTAAATTTCTTTAACACCCATAGCCTCAGCTTTGGCACGGGCAGGTTCTAGCTCATCGTTTTGACCAAGGTTAGCGGTAAAAGTTACCACCTCATAACCATAAGTCGCTTCAAGCCATTTTAGGATAATGGACGTATCTAGGCCGCCGGAATAAGCCAATACCACTTTTTTTACATCAGACTTTTTTACATCAGACATGGTTTCTCCTTAAGACTACCTTGACCTTAAGGCCAGTAGCCGGAACAATAAACTGAAAAAAGGCTGCCTAAGCAGCCCAAAAAACTTAATTAAAAAGGATTATAACGCAAGGAAAGTCAAGCGTCAGTGACTAGTGCTTAGAAACCACTTAAAAAGATAGAGAAACTGCTTAAAAAATGGGTTTAATTTCTAACTCACGCTCTAACTTAATGGTTACACGGCGATTTTTACTGCGACCTTCACTAGTACGATTACTAGCAACGGGGTAACGCTGGCCGTGGTATTGGCTTTGAATTATTTCTTGTGGCATGCCCCGTGCGACTAAGTAATCGGTCACAGCATTGGCACGTTTGCTTGATAACTCACGGTTATCACGGCGTATACCCGTTGAATCTGAGTGGCCATCCACCATTACCAACACAACTTCTGGGTCGGCATAGGTATAACGCACTAATAAGTCTAATTGATCACGGTCAGCTTGGGTTAGCTGAGCGCCACCTAAATGGAAGGTAATTAAAATATCACGAATTTGGTCGTAATTAACCGGTAAAAGCTTAGCCTGACACAGTTGAAAATCAGCAAAAGCTGGGTGAAAATTGATTGGCGTTAAGCTAGCTTTACGATGCGCTATACGTGAATCTTTGTCTTCTTGGAGCATGGAAGGCATTAAACCTTGGCGCAAGCTTTCAAGAATAAGCTCTGTTTGTGGTGTGGTTATGCGAATAGGCAAGTCTGTTTTTTGAAAATTATATTCACCTAAAGCTTGTGCATTAGCACCGGGCATCCACTGGGGTGCTAAAGCAACCAGTTTAACTATGCCGCCACGCAAGGCATGACGAAAGGGCTGAATTTCCATACGCACTGTTTCGCCGGCACGGTGAATAAAGCGCGCTTCACCAAAATTTGGAATATAATGCGTTAATTCACAATTTAATTGAGAAGGCGGGCTTGTTTGCCACAAGGCATTTTCATAACCTGCTTGCCAACTGCTTGCATAAGCGCCGTGACTTGCCATTATTAATAGGCAAGAAAACGTAAGGGCTAGTTGCTTTAGGCGATTCATACATAAAATCCTTATTAACCAAGTGGCTTAATTGTCGACCTAAGCAGGATAAACTTTAGGTAAAAAAACGAATGGGTAAAAAACGAAAATGCTCAGAGCTATGTTAAGCTAGAAGTTGCAACAACCCAAGCCTTTCATTTACACGCCGGTCAGGAGCATTGCGTGAATAGCCAGTCAAACATTAAACATCCTATGTCTAACCGCTTTAGGGGTTATTTACCTGTCGTTGTGGATGTTGAAACAGCCGGATTTAATGCCGCAACTGACGCTCTTTTAGAAGTTTCTGCCACCACCCTAACCATGGATGAGAATGGCATTATTCTACCAGACCACAGCATAACCAAGCATTTAATACCTTTTCCTGGGGCAAATATAGAACAAGCTGCTTTAGACTTTACTAAAATTGATTTAAACAATTCGTTTCGCCACAGCATTGCTGTAGCTGAAGATCAAGCTTTAAATGAAGTCTTTAAAACCATACGCAAAGCAGTAAAAGCCCACAATTGCACTCGTGCTATTTTAGTGGGGCACAATGCAAGCTTTGATTTAGGTTTTATAAATGCAGCAGCAGAACGCTGCAACATTAAGCGTAACCCCTTTCATCCTTTTTCAAGTTTTGATACCGCAACCCTTGGCGCATTAGCTTTTGGTCAAACAGTGTTAGCTCGTGCCTGCTTAGCCGCTGGCATACCTTTTGATAAAAATGAAGCCCACTCAGCTTGTTATGATACAGAAAAAACCGCCGAACTTTTTTGTACCGTTATTAATACTTGGCACCAGTTGGGCGGTTGGGATTTAGCACTTAAAACCATGCCAGAATAAATACCGCCAAAATAAGCAGCCTTACTAAATAACGGCAAGGCTGCAAAACATTAGGCTTGCGACTGAACTGCAGCTTCAATCATAGGCTGTAGTTCACCTTGCTGGTGTAAATCACCAATAATATCGCAACCACCAACCAGTTCACCGTTCAACCAAAGCTGTGGAAAAGTTGGCCAGTTAGCATATTTAGGCAGTTCAGCACGTACATCTGGGTGCTCTAAAATATTAACAAAAGCAAACTTCTGACCACAGGCCATAAGTGCTTGTACAGTTTGTGCAGAAAACCCACACTGAGGCAGTTGCGGAGTGCCTTTCATGTAAAGCAATACTGAGTTGCTAGCAATCTGCTCTTTAATGGTATCAAGTGTAGAAGACATTCTATTTTACCTTTTGTAAATTAAAAAAATTCAGGGCTTAAACCTAAACCCGACTAACTTAGTCAATTTTACCGTTCAAGCCAACTGATTAACAAGCACCATAAAAAATTAAGTGTATCTTGCCAGTCACAAGGCAAGTGCTTAGACTGATTGTTTTTCGGGTTAACCCGCATTATTTAGGAGGAAATTTGCACCATGGCCAATTCTGCCCTGATGCACACTTATGGTCGCCTACCCGTCGCTTTTGTTGAAGGCAAAGGCGCTTGGCTGACCGACACCGATGGCAAAACTTACCTCGATGCCCTTGCAGGCATTGCAGTTTGTGGCCTTGGGCATGCACACCCTGCAGTAACTCAAGCAATCAGTGAGCAAGCAAGTCGCCTCATACACACCTCCAATATTTACCAAGTGCCTTTACAAGAAGCAGCAGCCAGAAAGCTTAGTCAGCTTTCTGGCATGGATAGCATCTTCTTTTGTAATTCAGGTGCTGAAGCCAACGAGGGTGCAATTAAGCTGGCTCGCTTGCATGGCCATAATAAAGGCATTGATATACCGCATGTGCTTGTGATGGACAATGCCTTTCATGGTCGCACCTTGGCCACACTAACGGCCACCGGCAACCGTAAAGTACAAATAGGCTTTGAGCCACTTGTCAGTGGCTTTGTACGCAGCGCTTATAACGACCTAGCGGCTGCCACTCACCTAGTTGAGCACAATAAAAGCATTACCGCTATTTTGGTTGAACCGGTTCAAGGTGAAGGCGGCTTAACACCAGCGACTGATGAATTTATGAACGGTTTGCGCCAGCTATGTGATAAGCATGACTTATTGCTTATGCTTGATGAAGTGCAAACAGGCAATGGCCGTACTGGTTATTTTTATGCTTACCAGCGTTATGATTGGAAACCAGACGTGTTAACCACAGCCAAAGGCTTAGGTAATGGCTTCCCTATTGGCGCTGTTATGGCACACGGCAAGGCCGCCAACTTATTTCAACCCGGCCACCACGGTTCAACCTATGGTGGCACACCCCTAGGTTCTGCTGTTGTTCTTGCCGTATTAGAAACACTAGAAAAAGAGCAACTCGCCAAGCGAGCCGGTGAACTGGGCGCACGAATCGTTCAAGAATTTACTGCGAATTTTGCCAATATTAATGGTGTAAAAGCGGTGCGTGGGCGTGGGCTTATGATGGGCATTGAGCTTGACCAGCCTTGCGGTGAACTGGTGCAACTTGCTTTAGAGCAAGGCTTACTGATTAACGTAACTGCGGGGCAGGTAGTGCGCCTTTTACCACCACTTACCCTTACCGACGAAGAAGCTGATCTACTTATCAGCAAGTTAAGTCAATTAATTAAAAACTGGCTAGCATCACGGAGCTAACTCATGAGCGTCAGACATTTTTTAACCCTGACAGACCTATCACCACAAGAGCTGGAACGATTAATTCAGCGTGCCATTTTACTTAAACGCAGGCACAAAGAAGGCATCATTGATCAGACTCTAAAAAACCGTGTATTGGCGATGATTTTTGAAAAGTCATCCACCCGTACACGGGTATCTTTTGAAGCAGGCATGATTCAACTTGGCGGCGGCTCCATCTTTTTATCACCCAGAGACAGCCAGCTAGGGCGTGGCGAACCACTTGCAGACACTGCTAGGGTGCTTTCAGAAATGGTCGATGCCATTATGGTGCGTACCTATTCACACCAAGACATTGAAACCCTAGCCGCGCATTCGAGTGTGCCAGTCATTAATGCCCTAACCGATGACTACCACCCCTGCCAATTGTTGGCCGATGTGCAGACCTTTGTGGAATGCCGTGGCAGCTTGCAGGGTAAAACGGTCACTTGGATAGGCGATGGCAACAACATGTGTAATTCCTACATGAAAGCTGCCCGTCAGTTCGATTTTCAGCTGCGGGTGTGTGGACCAGAAGGCTATCAGCCCAACGCAGAACTGCTAGCAGACCATGCCGACCGTGTCACACTAATATCAGACCCTAAAGCCGCAGTAGAAGGCGTGCAGCTGGTCGTCACCGACGTTTGGGCTTCGATGGGTCAAGAAGAAGAACAGGCCAAGCGTAAACGTGATTTTGCACCTTATCAGGTGAATCCAGCATTAATGGATTACGCTGCTAAAGATGCGTTATTTATGCACTG